>NZ_KV836066.1:0-244037 GCF_001838215.1 Corynebacterium sp. HMSC061H03 | reverse complement strand
TAAACCAGTCCAACTTTCGGGGGCCAGTTCAGGTGAAACACCTTGGCCCTGTTTTTGATGAATTTCTCAATCAGTTAGTTGAGTCGACTACTTGACTTCCGCCTTCTCAATACGGACTTCCTTAGCTGGCTTACCGTCAGAGGTACCGCCACCCTCGATACCATTCTTCGCAATGTCCGCAACCGTCTTGGTGCCCTCGTCAGTCATGGAGCCAAGCACGGTGTACTGCGGTGGCAGCTGAGAATCTGCCCAGTTGAGGAAGAACTGGCTGCCGTTGGCATCCGGGTCGTTCGGGTTTGCCATGGCGATAGAGCCCTTCGGGTACACCAACGGGGTGTTCTGATCCAGACCGGAATTCTTGACCGGCCACTCGCCAGCGAACTTGAAGCCCGGGCCGCCGCTACCGGTACCAGTCGGGTCACCACACTGGAGAACGTTCAGGCCACCACCGGTGATACGGTGGCACACGGTGTCGTCGAAGTAGTTGGACTTGGCCATGTGCTCAATCGCATTGACACCGCAAGGTGAAATAGCACGGTCCAGCTCCATCGGAATGTCGCCCTGGTTAGTCTTCAGAGTGATGGTTACAGTGCCAGTGGCGGGAACATTGTCGGTAGCTGGCTTATCGATGTCCTTCGATGCCTCGCCATCATCCGGGTAGTCACAGGTCACGGTTTCCGGAAGCGGGGAAGAGCGCTTCATCGGAACCTTTTCACCGCTGACGGGAGTAGCTGTGAGAGCTGCAGGCTCGACTGGCGTCGTGGATTCATTAGCGGCCTCGTTGTCGTCAGCGCCGCCAGCCGTGGTCAGCAGGTAGATTCCGCCTCCGATAAAGAGCAGGATAGCCAAGGTGGTTACGACAACGCCCAGTGGCTTCAGCTTCTCGGCACGCGCACGGCGCTTAAGTTCGCGCTCGAGCGTCCGCATCGCATCTTTGCGCCTTTGCTCATTATTGGCCACTAGTCTCTCTCCGTATCTCTTAGTCATCTATTGCCGGTGACGGAACACCAGCGGACGATTTTGCCCATAGATAGTGACCGAGTTTGAGGTGAAAGCTCAGTCGGTCACCGTCGCGTACACAATCGACCATTATGCCCGGAGTCGCTTCTCATTTGCGAGATGACAGGCCAAGTCGCCATGGGAAAGGGCGTTCCGCTTTAGCACGTAGAGCTTCGACAGCCTCTTTGATGCCGACACCGGGGTGTTGGCGACGGTACTTCTTCACCTTCTCTGGCGTGATGCAGCTCTTACTTCTGTTTGTACCTTCGACAACACGACTTCGACGACGTCGAGTTAGACTCCTCGTGCCCAGGATTGTCACGGCTGACATGAAAAGGATTGAGGTCAGCAGCGGATAGCCTGCTAGGGCCGTTCCCACCGTTGTCACGATGAAAATAGTGATAGTTGCTAAGTACACATTCTGCATAAAGATTCCAATCGTCAGTTTCAATTGCCAAGAACAGTTCTACGAGTTTCGCCGCCTATCAGCCGTCGTTTTAGCGGGAACTTAACAGCGTGATAAATGAACCCAGCTCGAGCCAAGCAGACACTCGATAGAATGTGCGCTATGGAGATTTTTGGTTTTGCAGCCGGCCCTTTTCAGACCAACTGCTACGTGGCAACAGGCACTCCGGAGATGGACGACTTGGCTACCCCGTGCGTCATTATTGACCCGGGCATGGGGGCACTTGAGGTTGTGCGCACCGAGGTTGAGAAACGAAATTGGAAGCCGGAGGCAATTCTGTTGACGCATGGCCACATCGATCACATTCGCGATGTCGCGGAGGCTGCCGACTTCTGGGATATCCCCGTCTTCATTCACGAAAGCGACAATGTGTTGCTGGCCAATCCGAAGCTCGGCGGATCTTCTTTCGGACACCTCTTTGACATCGATTCTATGCAGGCTTATACGAAAGCCGATTTCCTCGAAGATGGCGACGAAGTAAAGTGGGCGGGGTTGAACTTCGAAGTCATTCACGCACCGGGTCACTCTCCGGGATGTGTAATGCTGCGCGCTTCCGATGGGGAAGATGAGATTATCTTCAGCGGGGACGTCCTCTTTAAGGGGGCTATCGGTCGCGTAGATTTGCCGGGCAGTAGTCCGGAGCACATGCAGCAGTCGTTGAAGGATAAGGTCCTCCCTCTGGCGGATGACCTCATGATTCTTCCGGGCCATGGCTCCGCATCGTCGATAGGCGAGGAGCGCGCGACCAACCCCTTCCTGCAAAACCTCACCTAGCCTGGCTGACACGTCGTGAGAGTTGGCAGGTAGAGTTAGCGGAGTGAACTCTAGCCAGAAGCCAAAGAAGTTGAAGCCATTCTCCGCACCCAAGGGCGTGCCGGATTACGTCCCGCCGGTCTCCCGCGAATTCGAGGCGGTGCGCAACTCATTCCAGCACCGCGCACGACTTGCGGGCTATGAGCACATTGAGCTGCCAATCTTCGAGGAAACTGGGCTTTTTGCACGCGGTGTAGGTGAATCGACGGATGTCGTCACCAAGGAGATGTACACGTTCGCCGACCGCGGCGACCGATCGGTCACCCTGCGCCCGGAGGGTACCGCGGGTGTGATGCGCGCGGTCATTGAGCACAATCTGGACCGCGGTCAGTTGCCGATCAAGCTTTCCTATGCGGGGCCGTTCTTCCGCTATGAACGCCCACAGGCCGGCCGTTACCGTCAGTTGCAGCAGGTAGGCGTAGAGGCAATCGGCGTCGATGATCCCGCGCTGGACGCCGAGGTCATCGCGCTTGCCGACGCATGTTTCCGCGGCATCGGCCTGGAAGGATTCCGGCTTGAGCTGACAAGCCTCGGTGACAACACCTGCCGCCCCGAATACCGCGCTAAGCTGCAGGAATTCTTGTTTGGCCTGCCTCTGGATGAGGAAACGCGCCACCGTGCAAACATCAACCCGCTGCGCGTCCTCGACGATAAGCGACCGGAAATGCAGGAAATGCTCGCTGACGCGCCGCTGATGCTGGACCACCTTTCTGACAGCGCTCGCAGTCACTTTGAAGCTGTGACTGGACTGTTAGATGACATGAAGGTGCCCTATGTCATCAATCCTCGAATGGTGCGCGGACTGGACTACTACACCAAGACGTGCTTCGAGTTTGTTCACGACGGCCTTGGTGCTCAGTCGGGTATCGGTGGCGGTGGTCGCTACGACGGACTGATGGCGCAGCTCGGCGGCCAAGAGCTGTCTGGAATTGGCTTTGGTTTGGGTGTGGATCGCGCGTTGCTCGCACTCGAAGCAGAGGGCAAGCAGGCTAGCGATGGTCGACGCGTCGATGTGTATGGTGTTGCGCTCGGTGAAGAAGCAGCTCACACTATGGCGGTGCAGATCAATAAGCTGCGCCAAGCGGGTATCCGCGCGGATATGTCCTACGGTGGCCGCGGGCTGAAGGGGGCAATGAAGGGTGCCGATCGCGCTGGAGCCCGATTTGCGTTGGTCCTCGGCGAATCTGAATTGGCCGCGGGCGAGGTTCAGCTGAAGAACCTCGAGTCCCACGAGCAGCACGCGGTGGCCCTAGATGCACTGGTTCGGGAGTTGCAGTCGCGCATCTAGGAAACGCGCATTTGTTGAGTGCGGGGTCTAGCTGTAGACACCGCGCTCGAGAGTGTCGCACTGCGCCATCTTGCCGGATTTGTAGCCGGTGAGGAATGCCTTCGTACGCTGCTCAGCTGAGCCGTGGGTCCAGGAGTCTGGCTGGACACCACCGCCGGAATGCTGCTGGATGGTGTCATCACCGATGGCCTTCGTAGTTTTGAGGGCATCGGCAACTTGCTCGTCGGAAAGCGGTTCGAGGATAGCGTCCGGCCCCTTGTCCGCGTAATGAGCCCAGATGCCTGCGTAGCAGTCGGCCTGCAGCTCAATCTTTACGGCGTCGGAATCAGGGCCCGGATCGTTGTAGTTACTCCGGCCCAGCGTGCCCTCCAATTTTTGAATATGGTGGCCGAATTCGTGGGCCACGACATACTCCTGTGCGAGCGGTCCGTTGCCTCCTCCCATGCGCTCCAGCGTGCTAAAGAACTCCGTGTCGAAGTAGGCCGTTTGATCGGCGGGGCAGTAGAACGGGCCGGTGGACGAGGACGCTGCGCCGCAGCCCGACTGAGTGGAGCCTTCAAAGAGGACTAAGCCTGGGTTCGTGTACTCAATGCCGGCCTGCGCGGGGAGCTGTTCTTCCCAGACTTGGTCGACCGAAATACCGGTGAATTCCATCCGGCAATCGATGCGGCTGTTGGCATCTTCGCCGGTCTTGCAGGCATCCTCACCAGGAGACTGCTGCGCAGTCTGAGAGGACTGGTTGTTTTGGGCACCTGTCAGCTGTCCCAACTGTCCCGGGTCACCGCCGAGAAGTAAGTACAGGCCAATGAGGACAAGGCCGCCGATGCCGCCACCGCCTACTGCAATAGCGCGGCCACCACCCGAGCGTCGCTCGGCACGAGCCGAGCTCTTTTGGAAGTCATTCCGGAAGGTCATAGGAGTAAGACTATTGCATAGGGTGCGGAAAACGGGCCATTGAATAGCGCTGCGTCAAAGTGTCCGTATGTAAGTCAACGTCAGGGCCTACGAAGATCTATGTCTAAGTGAGTACATGAAGCCCGAGGTAGACCCAAGGCGATGACCGGTAATAGGCAAAATAGCCGGGGTCTTCTTCTCACCTTTATGGCTTCAAGGTAGACTACACGGACGAAACCGCTATCCACAGCGTTAATCCCTATAGCACCAATTTTGGAAGGACCAATTCGCAGTGCTTCGTACGCATCTTGCCGGAGACCTCCGCGCTGACCTCGCCGGCAGCACAGTAACCCTGACCGGTTGGGTAGGACGCCGCCGTGACCATGGTGGCGTAATCTTCATCGACATGCGTGACCGCTCCGGTTACGCCCAGGTTGTGTTCCGCAACAGCGAAGTTGCTGAGCGTGCCCACCACCTGCGCAGCGAGTACTGCATTCAGGTCACCGGTGTCGTTGAGAAGCGCCCGGAGGGCTCCGAAAACCCGAACCTGGCATCGGGAGAAATTGAGGTCAATGTTACGGAGCTGACCATCCTCAACGAGTCGGCGGCATTGCCGTTCCAGCTCGAGGACGTTGGAACTTCTGGCACTGTGGGCGAAGAAGCTCGCCTGAAGTACCGCTACCTAGACCTACGCCGTGAAGGCCCGGCCAAAATTATGCGTCTTCGTGCGGCTGTCAACCGCGCAGCACGTAAGGTGCTGGACAGCCACGACTTCACCGAAATCGAGACTCCGACGTTGACTCGCTCTACGCCGGAAGGCGCTCGTGACTTCGTGGTGCCGGCTCGTTTGAAGCCGGGCACTTTCTATGCACTGCCGCAGTCCCCTCAGCTGTTCAAGCAGCTCCTTATGGTCGCTGGCATGGAGCGCTACTACCAGATTGCCCGCTGCTACCGCGATGAGGACTTCCGCGCTGACCGCCAGCCGGAGTTCACTCAGCTCGACGTTGAGATGAGCTTCGCCGAGCAGGACGATGTCATTGCGCTGGCAGAAGAGATTCTGGTTGCTATCTTCGCCGAGGCCGGTGTTACTGTTCAGACTCCGATTCCACGCATGACCTTCAAGGAGGCCATGGAGAAGTACGGTTCTGACAAGCCGGACCTGCGCTTCGACATTCCGCTGGTGGAGTGCACTGAGTTCTTCAAGGACACCACTTTCCGTGTCTTCCAGAACGACTACGTTGGTGCAGTTGTTATGGACGGTGGTGCATCGCAGCCTCGTCGTCAACTCGACGCTTGGCAGGATTGGGCCCGCCAGCGCGGTGCAAAGGGCTTGGCCTACATCCTCGTTGGGGAGGACGGTACTCTGGGCGGCCCGGTTGCCAAGAACATTACTGACGCAGAGCGTGAAGGCATCGCGGCACACGTCGGCGCGAAGCCGGGTGACTGCATCTTCTTCGCTGCAGGTGATGCTAAGAGCTCCCGTGCACTGCTGGGTGCTGCTCGTGGAGAGATTGCCAAGAAGCTCGGCCTGTTCAAGGAAGGCGACTGGGCATTCACCTGGGTCGTCGACGCACCGTTGTTCGAGCCGGCTGCCGACGCTACCGCTTCCGGTGACGTTGCCCTGGGCCACTCCCAGTGGACTGCTGTACACCACGCCTTCACCTCGCCGAAGCCAGAGCACATGGATACTTTCGACAAGGATCCGGGCAACGCACTGGCTTACGCCTACGACATCGTCTGCAACGGTAACGAAATTGGTGGCGGCTCCATTCGTATTCACCGCCCAGATGTCCAGAAGCGCGTCTTCGATGTTATGGGTATCGGCGAGGAAGAGGCACAGGAGCAGTTCGGCTTCCTGCTGGACGCCTTCCAGTACGGCGCTCCGCCGCACGGTGGTATCGCATTCGGTTGGGACCGTATCGTTTCCCTGCTGGCCGGCGTTGACTCCATTCGCGAAGTTATCGCCTTCCCGAAGTCCGGTGGCGGCGTTGATCCGTTGACTGACGCCCCGACTCCGATTACCGCTCAGCAGCGCAAGGAGACCGGTATCGACTTCAAGCCGAAGCCAAAGCAGAAGGCAGACGGCGCAGGCGACAGCAAGTAAACAAAGAAATCACATTGCGAGGAGTTTGATCCCCACTCCAGCGTGAACAGCGCGAGTGGCGTCAATTCCTCCGCACCAAGGCGGTACTGGCCACAACGCAACATCCGTATCGCCTGATTGAAACTGGCTCATTGAAAGGGCATTCAATGGAGTACTCGGACGACGCTGCAGCAGAAGTTGACAGCGTAGTTAAAGATGCAGAGACTCTGCTTTCCGCACGATTCGGCGGCACTCCAGTGTTGTCGGATCCAGAAGTACTTACAGGCCAGTCAAACGCTCTAGTTGTCCGCGTACGGGTCGCCACAAATCCCTTTATGCAGGAACGCACGGTCGTCGTAAAGCAAATTCCTACGACGACCGAAGGCGTCGATCCCGCCGTTTTACGGGAAGTCGTGGCGTACCAGTTCATCAATACGCTGCCTGACGATGTTCGCCCGGGGCCTCAGCTTCTTGCTTACGATGTTTCAAAGCAGCTATTGGTTCTCAGCGACGTCGGTGTCGTGGACACTCTTGCGGACGTACTCTTTCGTGGCGATGAAGAGCGACGATTGCGCGCATTCCGCAGCCTCGGCGCTTCGCTGGGCCGGATGCATATTCACACGCATACTCGCGAAGAGGGGTTTGAGACCCTGCGTCGTCGTATGTGGGTGAAAAACAAGGTCGATCGCGAGGCTGTCGAGGCGCGTGACCACGGCATTGTGTCGGGGATTCGCTTTGGTATGCGAGCTATCGAGGGTTCCGGCATTCCTGTTCCCGACGCTGTGCGCTCTTTCGGGGAGGATGCTGCTCGTCGAATTGAGAAGGGCACGCATAGGGCGTTCACTCCGTTTGACCTTGCCCCAGACAACATTCTGCTGGCGGACAAGGTCCAGTTCCTCGACTATGAGTGGGCTGGTTACCGCGATGTCATTTTCGACGTGGCCAGCGTCGTCGCAGGCTTCCCGCTGCACGTTTTCGTGGAGCGCCCATCTGAGGCAGAGGTCGACGTGTTTGTTCGTGCCTGGATGGAAGAGATTCGTGACCATTGGTATCGCGGCACGAGCGACCGCCGTTTGATGGCGTTCATTGCTGCGGCGTTACTCGGTTGGTTTTTCATCTCCGCAACGGTTTCCTTCTTCGGTTCTCCGAAGCAAGCGCTGTGGGTGGGGCATGAAGGACGCACGGACCTGAAGCCGGAAGTTGGCGGCTCAGCACTGGAGCGGCGCGACATGGCTAACACGGCTCGCGCTATTGCGCAGTTCGCCCATAAGTGTGAGGACGACCGCGCCGACGAGCTGGAACAGTTCGCGCATGCAGTCATCGATTTCTTAGAGCAAGAGGAAGGCTAGGGCACACGTGGCGGATCCGAATAAGCTGCCAACAGGCGGTGCAAACGGCTCCGCCGATGACACGCCAGGGCTTTTCGACGAGCCTTCGGTCACCAGCCCTACAGCGGCCAAGAGCCAAGGCCGGAGTGCAGGACCAGCAAGCACTGGCCTGAACTCCGATGCTAGCGCCTATTTCCACCCAGGTGCACACGCGCCATTGGCGGTTCGAATGCGACCGCGCAACCTCCATGAAGTCGTTGGTCAAGACCACCTGTTAGCCCCCGGAGCACCGTTGCGTCGTCTGGTCGAAGGTGGCGGCGACACCTCCGTTATTCTGTTCGGTCCTCCTGGAACTGGCAAGACCACTCTCGCCAGTTTGATTTCCGCGGCGACCGGACGACACTTTGAAGCGCTTTCCGCGCTTAATGCCGGGGTGAAGGAAGTGCGTGCGGTTATCGATACTGCTCGTCGCACGCTCGTTAACCAAGGCATTCAAACGGTGCTCTTCATCGACGAGGTGCACCGTTTTTCCAAAACTCAGCAGGATGCCCTGTTGGGGGCCGTGGAAAACCGGATTGTCCTTCTCGTTGCGGCAACAACGGAAAACCCTTCCTTCTCAGTGGTGTCCCCGCTGCTCAGTCGGTCACTGCTGTTGCAATTGCAGCCGCTGGATAACGAAGCCGTCGGCACGCTCATTGATCGAGCACTTACTGATGAGCGCGGCCTGAAGGGTCGCGTCAGTATGACAGACGACGCACGCAAACAGCTCATTGCGCTGGCAGCTGGCGATGCCCGTCGTTCCCTCACGTACCTCGAGGCAGCTGCAGAAGCCGTCGCCGACGGTGAGCAGATTACCGCCGAGTCGCTTGCCAATTCGATCAACAGGGCCGTGGTTCGCTATGACCGCGACGGCGACCAGCATTACGACGTCACCAGCGCGTTTATTAAGTCCGTTCGCGGATCTGATGTCGATGCTGCCCTGCATTACCTGGCGCGGATGATTGAGGGTGGGGAAGACCCTCGGTTTATTGCCCGCCGAATCGTAATTCTGGCCAGCGAAGACATCGGCATGGCAGACCCGACAGCCCTGCAAACCGCCGTCGCCGCGGCGCAGGCCGTTGCCTTAATAGGCATGCCGGAAGCCCGGCTGACGCTGGCGCAGGCCACGATTCACTTGACCACGGCACCGAAATCCAACTCGGTCATAAGCGCTATCGACGGAGCATTGAAGGATGTTCGTTCCGGAAAGACCGGGCCGGTGCCACCGCATTTGCGTGACGGACACTACAGCGGGGCTAAGGACCTTGGTCACGCGGTGGACTATATCTACCCGCACAATGACCCCATGGGTGTCGTAGCCCAACAATATCCACCAGATCAGTTGGTGGGCACTGATTATTTCGTCCCATCCAATCACGGTCGTGAAAACGGCATGGCTGAATACCTCGGACGCATTCGCCGAATTATCCGGGGGAGCCGCCGGAAATCGAAGTAGGCGAGATCGGTCGGAATCTACGGGGTGTCGGCGGGGTGGTTTTAAAGTTGTTCGAACCGGGCGGGTAGACTGCTAGTTTTGTATTAAACATCTCGGACGCTCGACGTGAAACGAGGAAGTAGAACACCGTGCAGACTCATGAAATTCGAAATCGCTTCATCCAGCATTTCGTAAAGGCGGGACACACCGAGGTCCCCAGTGCCTCCCTGGTTTTGGATGACCCGAACCTGCTGTTCGTTAATGCCGGCATGGTGCCGTTCAAGCCCTACTTCCTCGGCAATGAGACTCCGGACTTCTCCACCGCGACCTCAATTCAGAAGTGCGTGCGCACACTGGACATTGAAGAGGTGGGTATCACCACCCGCCACAACACCTTTTTCCAGATGGCGGGTAACTTCTCATTCGGAAATTACTTCAAGGAAGGTGCCATCACTCATGCATGGAGCCTTCTGACTGGTGCTGTTGAGGAAGGCGGCTTTGGCATCCCGGCTGAGAAGCTGTGGGTGACAGTTTTCCTCGATGACGATGAGGCCCATGACATCTGGCACGAGAAGGTTGGTGTGCCGGAGGAGCGCATTCAACGCCGAGGCATGGCGGACAACTACTGGTCCATGGGTGTGCCTGGCCCGTGTGGTCCGTGCTCAGAGATTTTCTACGACCGCGGCCCGGAGTACGGTGCTGACGGTGGCCCAGAGGCGGACGAGGATCGCTACATCGAGATTTGGAACCTCGTCTTCATGGAAAACGAGCGTGGCGAAGGAACAGGCAAGGACTCTTTCGAGATTCTTGGTCCGCTGCCGAAGAAGAACATCGATACCGGTATGGGCATCGAGCGCGTTGCTTTCCTGCTGCAGGGTGTCGACAACGTCTACGAAACCGACCTACTGCGTCCGGTTATCGACGAAGCGGAGCGGCTCACCGGTTCGAAGTACAGCTCGAACCACCAGGACAACATCCGTTTCCGCGTCATCGCTGACCACAGCCGCACCGGCTTGATGCTGATGCTCGACGGCGTTACCCCCTCGAACTCCGATCGTGGCTATATACTTCGTCGCCTGTTGCGCCGCATCATCCGCTCTGCGCGTCTGCTCGGCGCTAACGGTCCTGTGCTGGAGAAGCTGATTGGTATTGCGGCCGAGACCATGACCCCGTCGTACCCAGAAATCGCGGAGAACTGGAACCGTATTCGCCGCGTCGCCGTCGCCGAGGAAAAGACCTTCACCAAGACTCTGTCCGCTGGTGAGGAGCTGTTCGAACGCGCTGCCACCAAGGCCAAGGCAGAGGGTAAAACCGTTCTATCCGGTCACGATGCCTTCACTCTGCATGACACCCATGGCTTCCCAATCGACCTGACCATCGAGATGGCCGAAGAGGCCGGCCTGTCCATCGACCGCGACGAATTCAATCGCGAGATGGCTGAGCAGCGTGCGCGCGCAAAGGCCGACAGCCAGGCAAAGAAGCAGTCGCACACCGACCTGCACGTCTACCGCGAGTTCATCGATGAACACCCAACGTCCTTCACCGGTTATGATCGACTTGCCGACGAATCCACGATTCTCGGCATCATTGCCGATGGTCAGAAGCAGTCGTTTGCCGCAGAGGGCGATGAGATTGAGGTTATCCTCGATCGCACTCCGCTCTACGCCGAGGCCGGAGGTCAGCTGGCTGACCGAGGTCGTATCGTGACTGATTCCGGCGCTGTGGTCCACATCAACGATGTCCAAAAGGTGGGCAAGAAGCTGTGGCTGCACAAGGGCATTGTCACCGCCGGTGAGTTCACTCCGGGCGTCTCCGCTGAAGCTTTGGTCGACGAGCAGTGGCGTCACGGTGCTCGTCAGGCGCACACTGCAACTCACTTGATTCACGGTGCTCTGCGTCAGGTACTGGGGGATACTGCAACTCAGGCTGGTTCCATGAATAAGCCGGGATACCTCCGTTTCGACTTCAAGTACGGTGAGCAGCTCACACCGGAACAGCTCCGTGAGATTGAGCAGATTACCAATGAGGCTGTCGACAACGACTGGGCAGTCAACACTGCCGAGATGCCTTTGGAAGAGGCCAAGGCAGCTGGTGCCATGGCATTGTTCAACGAGAACTACGGCGACATCGTCCGCGTTGTCGAGGTCGGTGGCCCGTTCTCAATTGAGCTGTGTGGCGGTACCCACGTTTCGCATTCTTCGCAGATTGGTCCGGTAGCTGTGCTGGGCGAGTCCTCGGTCGGATCGGGCGTGCGCCGTATTGAGGCTTACTCGGGTATGGATTCCTTCCGCTACCTGTCCACCGAGCGTCTCCTGGCTGAACGACTGGCCACTGAATTCAAGGCTCCTTCTGCTGAGCTGCCAGACCGCATTGCAGCACTGGCTGAAAAGCTCAAGGCTGCAGAGAAGCAGCTCACTGATTTCAAGGCCGGACAGCTGCTGGCCAATGCCGCGTCTCACCTGGAGTCCGCTCGCACCATCGGCGATGTCACCTACCTCGGCCTTAAGCTTCCCGACGGTACGGAGATGAAGGACATCCGTTCGCTGGCTAATGACTTGGCGAAGCGCCTTGCGGATCGCCCAAGCGTCATTGCGTTGATTTCCAACGCTGGCGGCAAGGTTCCGTTTGTGGCCTCGGTTTCGGATGAAGCCGTCAATCGCGGTATTAAGGCCGGCGATTTGGTGAAGCTGATGGGCGCTGAGGTCGGCGGCAAGGGCGGCGGTAAACCGGCAATGGCACAGGGCTCCGGCTCTGATGCTTCCGGAATCGACACAGCATTGGCCGCGGTTGAGGCCGAACTGTCCAAGTAGCCAATTAACGGCTGTGCTATCGGAAGAGCAGTAAACAATGGCTAAGCCCCGTATTGATACCCCCGGTCAGGATGATCCCGGTCGGGGTCGACGGCTCGGAATCGACGTCGGCGATGTCCGCGTTGGCGTCGCGGTCTCTGACCCCGACTGCATCCTGGCGACCCCGGTTGAAACAGTCACTCGAGCAACGGGGCGAAAAGATCCTGACGGGCCGGATATTGACCGGCTCGTGGAACTTGCCACTGAACTTGAGGTCGTCGAGATTGTTGTCGGCATGCCCCTTATGCTCGACGGCTCGTTCGGGACTTCTGCGCGGAAAGCTACTGACGTTGGATTCCGGCTGCAGCGCCGACTCGGTGATCGAGTCGTAGTGCATTACGCCGACGAGCGGATGACGACGGTAATGGCCCAATCACGACTGCACGCAGCAGGTATTGATGTTAAGTCCGGTCGGAAGATTATTGACCAGGCTGCGGCAGTAGAAATTCTGCAGTCCTGGTTGGACAGACGGGCAAAAGCTTTGGACGAAAATACCGAGTAGGGGCACACAAAAGTTACCGAAAGGTGACAATTCACCCACCTTTGCGCAATTATTAAGTGTGTAATACCTAAGCACGTTTGTCGCGTGCATAGGATTTGAAAAGTTGAAGTGGCGATTCACACCTACAATGCAACCTAGTGCTACGACTTCGTCGTAAAGCTATGTCGCACCAGTCGTTATCAGTCGCGTGTCGTACCCGAATGGGAAGACTCCTTGCTGATACCGATGGGAGAGTGAGCTGCATTCGAGGAGATTATTGATGAGTAAAGACGCGCAGACTGCGCGCCGCACTGATAGCGGCGGTGCCGACCGGGACCGCGCTGGTGCTCGCAGCGGTGGGGCAAAGCCTCGATTTCGTCACCGCCAAACGGCAGTGGCAATCAATGTAACTTCTGTCCTGTTATGCGTGTTGGTCCTCGGAGTGATTGGCCTCGTCTGGAATCGTGGCGGCATTGTTGACGATTACGATGGCAAAGCTGAGGGTCCATTGACGATTGTTGAGGTCAGTGAAGGCACGTCACTTACTGATTTGTCCAACCAGTTGGTGGAAAGCGGCGTCGTCAAGTCTTCCCGTGCGTTCATCCAGGCCGCGAATGAGAACTCTCATTCAAGTGAATTGCAGCCTGGTTTCTACCGACTCCATCAGCGGATGAAGGCCGACGAGACCGTCGAGGCTCTTCTGGATGTCGAAAATCAGGTCGGTACCGTTGACATTCCGACTGGCGCCCGTTTCGCCGATACCCGCATTGTGTCCTCATCGGATGTACGTAAGGGAATTTTCTCGCTTATTTCTGAGGCCACTTGTGTTGAAGACAATGATTGCGTATCCAAGGCCGATCTCGAACGTGCTGCTGGCGAGGCCGATTTGGCCGCGCTGGGTGTTCCAGAATGGGCACGGGACGCGGTAGCTGCGCGTGGCAACGACCCTCGTCGTCTTGAGGGACTCATTACGCCGGGTATTCATCACCTTGACCCGCAGCAGACGCCCGAACAGATGCTGGCAAAATTGGTCAAGGAATCGGTGAAGAATTATGAGGACACGGGTCTCATGGCTTCAGCGGACATGGTTGGTCTTACTCCATACGAGCTGATTACCGCAGCTTCTTTGATCCAGATGGAGGCGCCAGATGGCGACTTCGATAAGGTCGCTCGCGTTATTCTCAACCGTCTCGACGAACCGATGCAGCTGCAGTTCGACTCGACAGTCAACTACGACCTGCCAGATCAGGAAATCGCAACCACGGATGAGGACCGCGCGCGAAAGACCGCGTGGAACACCTACGCCAAGGAGGGGCTGCCGGAAACCCCCATTGCTTCGCCCTCCATCGAGGCGATTCGTGCCATGGAAAATCCGGCTGACGGCACCTGGCTGTACTTTGTCACGGTGGACAAGGAAGGAAATACTGTCTTTAGCACGACCTTCGAAGAGCACGAGGCCGCTATCGACGAGTCACGCAACAATGGCGTGCTGGATTCCAACCGCTAAGAGGTAGAACTCCTATGCCTATAACTCATCGCGCAGCCGTGCTGGGAGATCCGATTGATCACTCGTACTCGCCGGCTATTCACAACGCCGGTTACCGCGCTGCGGGAATGAATGACTGGCACTATGACCGCATTCGCTGCAACGCCGAAGAACTTGCCGACGTCGTTGGTGGAGCAGACCCCAGTTTCCAGGGATTTTCCGTCACGATGCCTGGCAAGTTTGCCGCGCTGGACTTCGCGGATGAAGTCAGTGAGCGCGCACGGCTCATAGGTTCAGCGAACACTCTGGTCCGTCGCGATTCGGACTGGTTTGCCGACAACACCGATGGCGACGGCGTAGTGGGAGCACTGCGGGAGATAGACTGCACGAACGCACCACGTGGCCGCGCCGTTGTTGTTGGTGCCGGTGGCACGGCACGACCGGCACTTTGGGCGCTGTCGCAGCTGGGTGTCAATCATGTGACCGTAGTAGCGCGCTCCGAGCGCGCATATGACATTGAACCATTAGCTGCCGCGCTGGGGATGGAATTTGTTTGGGTGACTTTTGATGTTCCAAACCTGGCAGATATTGCTGGTAATGCCGACGTGTTGGTCTCTACGGTGCCGTCAGCCGCAATTGAGTCGGTTGCTGGCTACCTCGCTCGAGCACCGAAGATTCTCGACGTCATTTACAATCCCTGGCCAACCCCACTTGTGAAAGCAGCGGAACGCGGAGGGACACAGGCGGTCGGTGGATTGTCCATGTTGCTACATCAAGCGGTGGGACAGTTTGAGCAGTTTACTGGACGCACTCCCGATGTCGAGGCGATGCGTGCAGCGCTGCCGAACTAGCTCACAACCGTTACAATCCCAAAGTTATGGGGTGGGGAATAACTGAGATAGGGCTGTCTCCGATTGGACAGCACAGGATTGACCCGGTCTACCTTGACCGGGTTTTCTATTTCCTAGTCGTGATGCTTGTACTCGGCTGGGGCGGTATTGGCTGCTGGTTGGATGTGACTCGGCGAAGACTACCGAACTGGTGGTTAGTGCTAGGGGCAGTGGGTCTGATAGCAACCACTGGAATGGTGCTCCAGCAAAAGAGCACCTTGGCTGACAATCTCGCCAGTGCAGTCGCAGCCATAGGAACAGGAATAGGCCTCTGGTTTGGCCTCTATGTAGCAGTCTTCATCTTCAACCCACGCTCTATGGGGGCTGGAGATGTGAAGCTCGCAGCAATTCTCGGGGGCGGTGTCGGTCTGGTATCGGGCGAGCCAGTGGCGACAGCAATTTGGATTGCAGTGGCAATTCTGTTGGCTGCCGGACTCACTCTCCTCATGGCAGGAGTCACCGCGGGAAAGCGGGGCTGGGGTGACCGTCGTAAAGCAAAAACAGCGCCTGTACCGGCGAGCGTGCCTCATGGGCCTGCGATGCTTGCAGCAACCGCCATTGTGTGGGGGATAAGCGGAGGGTACCTACAAGTCCCCTGAAGCGGTAGACCAGGGGCGATGAATTGGGGCATATTTGAAACTTGTATGCCCCCAAATGCACAAGAAGTACGGCAAACGTGACATTATGATACCTATGCTTCGTTGGACTACCGCGGGTGAATCTCACGGCAAAGCGCTTATCGCTCTCGTAGAAGGCGCGCCAGCCGGACTTCCCCTGACTACAGATGACGTATCACGCCACCTCGCACGCCGCCGCCTCGGCTATGGTCGCGGGGCGCGAATGAAGTTTGAGGCTGATGAGGTCACCCTGCTGACTGGCATTCGACATGGTGAGACGCTGGGATCGCCGATTGGCATTATGGTCGGCAACTCCGAATGGCCCAAGTGGACTGAGGTCATGAGCCCGGATCCAGTTGACCCAGTTGTTTTGGATACAGCTCGTGGCGCCACCTTAACCCGCCCGCGCCCGGGACATGCCGATTTCAACGGCATGCTGAAGTACAACCACACCGATGCTCGAAACATCCTGGAGCGTTCATCGGCTCGCGAGACTGCAGCACGTGTGGCGGCATCGGTTGTGGCACGCTCAATTCTGCGTGAGACTCTCGGTGTGGAAGTTGTCAGCCACGTTATTTCCATCGGTCGTTCGGAGCCCTACGAGGGGCCACTGCCGACCTTCGCTGATCAGGACAAGATTGACGAGTCGCCAGTGCGTGCATTCTCCGCAGCTGCGGAGGAGTCGATGATTGACGAAATCAAGGCCGCCAAGAAGCAGGGCGACACCCTCGGTGGCATCGTCGAGGTCGTTGTCCACGGTCTGCCGGTGGGTCTGGGATCGCACATTTCCGGTGATGCCCGTCTGGATTCGCAGCTTGCGGCTGCCTTGATGGGAATTCAGTCCGTCAAGGGCGTGGAGATCGGCGACGGTTTTGAGGAAGCCCGTCGCCGTGGCACCGAGGCTCACGATGAAATGGTGCGTACCGACGACGGCGTGGATCGGGAAACTAACCGCGCCGGTGGCCTGGAGGGTGGCATGACTAATGCTCAACCTCTCGTTGTGCGTGCTGCGATGAAACCAATTTCGACCGTTCCGCGTGCGCTGAAGACCGTCGATATGGCCAGCGGCGATGCAGCTACCGCAATCCACCAGCGCTCTGATGTCTGCGCGGTCCCGGCCGGCGGTGTTGTCGCAGAGGCAATGGTCGCGCTGGTACTGGCGCGTGCAGTGATGGAAAAGTTCGGCGGCGATAGCCTGGAGGAAACCAAGCGTAACGTTGAGGGCTACTTGGAGCAGACTCGACGTCGCCTTGATTGGAAATAGCGCCACAGTCGCGCACACGAAGAAGGGTAAAACGAGGGGAATGTCCGTTCCTACTATTGTCCTTGTCGGACCGCCCGGATCGGGAAAGTCCACCATCGGTCGTCGACTGTCTCGTGCATTGAGCACAAAACTCACCGATACCGATGAGATGATTGAACAGCGCATGGGCAAGACTTGTGGGGAAGTCTTTTCCGAGCTGGGAGAGCCGGAATTCCGCCGTATCGAGGAACAAATCGTGGCGGAGGCTCTGACCCACGACGGAATCGTCTCACTTGGCGGTGGTGCCGTGATTTCGCAGGCGACCCGTGACCTGCTGGCAGACCATAACGTCGTCTACCTCGAGATCAGCATTGCAGAGGGTGTCCGTCGTACAGCGGGTAACAATTCGCGCCCGGTGCTCCAGGCGGATGATCCTGAGGCTCATTACCGCGCGCTCTATGAGGCTCGCCGAGCTTTTTACGAAGATGCAGCCACTTTCAAGGTGCGTTCCGACGAACGTTCCCCGCAGCGCGTTGTGGCCGAGATCCTCAGCTACCTCGATGAAACCTGCGACGAGGCTTAACTGGCGACTCTTAAAAGGCGGCAGCTAATCACTGCCGTATAACCAGCAACTCCATACATTTCTTACGCTAACGACTAGGGACTGACAATGAACTCAACCCGCACAATCCGTGTTGAAGGCCCATCGCCGTACACGGTGACCATGGGGCATGGACTCACCGAGCAGATTGCGGAGGCCGCTACCTTTGCTTCCCAGGTTGCGGTAATTCACCAGGGGAGCGTTCAAGAGCTGAGCTTCGGCGTCATCAAGGCTCTGGCGGACAAAGGAGTCGACTCCTTCAGCATCCAGGTTCCGGATGCGGAGGAGGGCAAGACGCTCGCAGTTGCTGAAACAGTTTGGGACACTTTTGGTGAACGCGGTCTGGGCCGGCGTGACGCGGTAATCGCGATTGGCGGCGGTGCAGCTACAGACTTCGGTGGATTCGTCGCCGCCGCGTGGATGCGTGGAGTGAAGGTTATCCAGGTCCCGACGACGCTGCTCGGCATGGTCGACGCAGCTGTCGGCGGTAAGACCGGTATCAACACTGCAGCCGGCAAGAACCTGGTCGGCGCTTTCCACGAGCCTGCCGCGGTGTTCTGTGACCTTGATGTCCTGCGCACCTTGCCGAAGGCCGAGCTGATCGCGGGCTCGGCAGAGATTATCAAGGCTGGATTTATCGCGGACACGAAGATTCTCGATCTTTACGAGGCAAACCCGCAGGCCTGCCTCGATGTTGACGGTGACCTGCCAGAACTGGTCGAGCGCGCGATTGCTGTCAAGGCACGCGTTGTCGCTGAGGATCTGAAGGAATCTGGCCTCCGTGAGATCCTGAACTATGGCCACACTTTCGGTCATGCCGTTGAGCACTTTGAAAACTACCGCTGGCGCCATGGCCATGCCGTAGCTGTAGGCATGGTTTATGTTGCCGAGCTGGCCAAGATCACCGGACATATTGATCAGGAACTCGTCGACCGCCACCGTCGCATCCTAGAGTCCATTGGTCTGCCAACGACCTACCAGACAGGTCGTTTTACCGAGCTCTACGATGCGATGACCAGGGATAAGAAGAACCGCGACGGTGCGATCCGATTCGTTATTCTAGAAAACCCCGGTGAAACAGCCCGTCTTGAAGGCCCGGGAATGGATGACCTCGAGCGTGCATACGAACTGCTCTGCAACAATGAGCACGCCGCATCAGAGGAGTCAGCCCGCTCATGACCTCTCTTCGCGCAGCAACTGATGCCACAACGGCGATTCCGACCGTGCTTGTTCTGAACGGCCCGAACCTCGATCGTCTGGGCAAGCGTCAGCCAGAAATTTACGGTGCCACTACTTTGGCCGATGTCGAATCTGAACTTCGCACCCTAGCCAAGGAGCTTGGCGTCGTAGTGGATTGCCGCCAATCCAACTATGAAGGTCAACTCATCGAGTGGGTTCACGAAGCTGCCGACTACGGTTGGCCAGTCATTATCAATCCAGGGGGGTTGACACACACCTCCGTCGCCCTACGTGACGCGCTTGCCGAAATTGCCGACGGCGCGGGCTTCCACGAGGTCCATATTTCAAACATTCACGCCCGGGAGGAGTTTCGGCACCACTCGTACCTGTCGGCGCTTGCCGCGGGCGTTATCGTCGGATGCGGAACTGATGGGTATTCCATGGCACTGAGAAGGGTGAGTACGAAACTATGACAGATATCTCCACGAACTACGCCGCCCGCAGAGCCGCTCTTATCGACGCATTGTCCGACAACGACTGCGACGGTTTCCTCACAGTCGATCCGACGCATGTTGGTTGGCTTACAGGTTTCCACGGCTCGAATGCTGGTTTGATTGTTGCGGCCAGTGGGGAAGCGCTGCTTTCCACCGACGGCCGCTATACGGTTCAGGCTGGCAAACAGGCACCGGACGTGGAGTTACTCACCGCCCGCAACACCGGCGTGGCACTCGTCGGTCAATGCCGAAAGCTGGATATCTCGCGTCTTGGTGTTGAATCTGAGTTCCTCACTATGGCCGCTTATCAAGAGCTAGAGGATGCCCGGCCACAGGCACTCGAGCTGGTATCGACTACGGGCGTCGTCTCTAAACTGCGGGAGGTCAAGTCCGATACAGAACTCGTCGCTCTGCGCCAGGTCGCCGACATCGCGGTCCGCGCATTCGAGGACTTGCTTCACGACGGCATCGTGGTCGCCGGCCGCACGGAGCGCGAAGTCGCCGCAGAGTTGGAGTACCGCATGCGCATGCATGGCGCCGATCGGCCAAGCTTCGACACGATTGTCGCGAGCGGCCCGAATTCCGCCAAGCCACACCACGGAGCGGAAGATCGCGTAATCGAGGCAGGTGACCTGGTCACTATTGACTTTGGCGCCTTTGCCGGGGGCTACAACTCAGATATGACACGTACCCTCTTTGCCGGTGAGACGGGAACGTCGTCAAGCGAAAACGATCCGAACAATACGTCGTCAGATTTGGACGGCGCGATTGTTGCCGGGGTGGAGTTCGCAGACGAGAAGGCCCGAGAGATTTACAATGTCGTGCTGGAAGCCCAGCTGGCTGGCGTAAAAGCGGCCGTGCCAGGGGCTGATGTTGTGGCTGTAGACGCAGCATGCCGGAACATTATTGAAAAGGCTGGTTATGGGGAGCACTTCGTTCATTCCACCGGCCACGGAATCGGTATTGAGGTGCATGAGGCTCCATTTGCTGCTCGCACCGGCAAGGGGAAGTTGGCAGCTGGCATGACGTTGACCATCGAGCCTGGTATTTATGTGCCGGGGTTCGGCGGTGTGCGCATCGAAGATACGTTGATTATCACCGACACCGAGCCGGAAATTATTACGCAGCTGCCGAAACCGCGGGCCTAACATCACGGCGTTTTATTTTTCTCTCGATGAGATACGGAGTATCGTGGTTTCGTCAGAGAGCTTTTTAACAATTTCAGGAGAGTTTAGTTGGCTACCACCGCAGATTTTAAAAACGGTCTAGTTATCAAGCACGACAATAAGCTTCAGCAGATCGTGGAGTTCCAGCACGTCAAGCCAGGTAAGGGTCCGGCATTCGTCCGCACCAAGCTGAAGGACGTTCTGACCGGCAAGGTTGTTGACAAGACTTTCAACGCTGGCGTCAAGATTGAGACTGCTACCGTCGACCGTCGCGACATGACGTACCTGTACCACGACGGTGAAGGATACGTCTTCATGGACGACAAGACCTACGACCAGATTTCCATCCTGGACGCTCAGATGCCGGAGGGTGCTAAGTTCCTGCTTCCGGAAACCACCTGCCAGGTGTCCTTCCATGAGGGCAACGTTCTTTTCGCTGAAATGCCTGTTTCGGTTGAACTGAAGGTTGAGCAGACCGACCCGGGTCTGCAGGGCGACCGCTCCACCGGTGGCACCAAGCCGGCAACTTTGGAGACTGGCGCTGAGATTCAGGTGCCGCTGTTCATCGAAACCGGCGACGTACTGAAGGTCGACACCCGTGACGGCTCCTACCTGTCCCGCGTCAACCACTAATTCCCTCATCTAGTTCACCCTTTTGTTGAGAGCGATACATACACATCCATGACTGAAAAGGATCACAAGTCCGTCGAGACCCCGGATGCGCAGGAGTCCGCGAAAGTTCGCGAACCTAACTACAAGCGCCACGGCGCGCGCTACCGTGCGCGCCGTCGTGCGGTAGATCTGCTATTTGAGGCCGAGCAGCGAGGCGTCGACGTCGTCAAGCTTCTTGAAGAGCGGCTGGAAATGGTCCGTAATCCAGATCTGGATGTGAATCCAATTGCGGAGTACACCGAGCAGATCGTGCGCGGTGTAGCTGCCGAAATTATCGGTATCGACTCGACGATTTCCTCGTACCTGACGGAGGAGTGGCCGCTGCGTCGCCTACCGGCAGTCGACCGTGCTATCTTGCGTCTTTCCACCTGGGAGCTGTTCTACAACTCCGACGTGCCTCCGCGTGTGGCCGTGGTGGAAGGCGTTGAGCTGGCATCGGAATACTCCACTGATGTGGCGGCACCGTACATCAACGCAGTTCTCGATGCCGAGGCCAAGATTGCCGACCAGGCACGCCTGGCAGCAGCAGCTGTTAGCACTTCGGTGGGCGAGTCCCAGTTCGACGAGGCTATTCAGGCACAGGCTGCTGCAAATGAGGAAGCTGACAAGGCACTGGCTGACTCCGATGAGATGGCTAAGATTACCGGCCTGGACATGAGCGATATTGCCAAGCTGGTGGCTGAAGACGTGGCTAAGAGCGAGAACGGGTCCTAGCCAATCAAAGCGGCCGGGCTCACTGCGAGCCGATCGCAGTCGGTTCTCGCGGATTGTCTGAAACTCCAAGTCCCTTTTTTGGGGGCTTGGAGTTTTGTTGCATTTAGAGGCAATTTAAGTGTGAGTGCTATTCTGGTCAGCGGAAGTTTGCACCGCGACCGTAGTTGCGGGTCACGCAAACTGATAATCAAATATCCACAATCAAGACATCCTTTAACGGACCGCACTGAGAGGCGGGGAAGGAGGTCACGATGAGCGAAGGAACGCCGCAAACAACCGAGCTGCTCAATGCAGACGAAGTTGCACGTACCATCGCGCGCATCGCGCACCAAATTATTGAAAAAACTGCGCTGGATAGCCCAAATGCTGGGCGCGTAGTTCTCCTCGGCATTCCATCTGGTGGCGTACCGCTGGCGGAGAAACTAGCCGATTTGATTGAACAGTTCTCCGGCATTCGCCCGGAAACTGGATCGCTTGATATCACCCTGTACAGGGATGACTTGCGCAAGGGCCCGCACCGCGCCCTGCAGCCCACGAACATTCCAAACTCCGGAATCGACGGTACCACCGTTGTTCTCGTAGACGATGTCCTCTTCTCAGGTCGCACAATTCGTGCCGCACTCGACGCTATTGCTGACATCGGTCGCCCGCGAGTAATTCAGCTTGCAGTGCTGGTTGATCGTGGTCATCGTCAACTACCAATTCGCGCCGATTACGTCGGTAAGAATCTGCCAACTTCCCGCGACGAAGACGTCGATGTGCTGGTAGAGGCACTTGACGGCCGTGACGCGGTTATTCTCACCCGGGCGGAGGAACAGTGAAACACCTGATTAGCATTGCGGATTTGACCAAGGATGAAATTGTCGGCCTGATGGATGAGGCCGATCGTTTCAAGGAGGTCATCCGCGGTCGGGAAATTAAGAAGCTGCCGACCCTGCGCGGCCGCACTATTTACAACCTCTTTTACGAGAATTCCACGCGTACCCGCTCTTCTTTTGAGACTGCGGGTAAGTGGATGAGCGCCGATGTTATTAATATCTCGGCTTCCTCTTCCTCTGTGAAGAAAGGCGAAAGTCTGAAAGACACCGCGCTGACTTTGGATGCTATCGGCGGCGATGCCATCGTCGTTAGGCACCCATCGTCGGGCGCGGCACAGCTGATCGCCAAGTGGACTGAGGAATTTGGCAACGGCCCATCGATCATCAACGCGGGTGACGGAAAGCACCAGCACCCGACGCAGGCTCTCCTGGACGCGGTGACGTTGCGTCAGCGCCTCGGTGGAATTGAGGGGCGCAAGGTCGTCATCGTTGGCGATATTTTGCACTCTCGCGTCGCTCGCTCTAACGCCGATCTGCTAAGCAAGCTCGGCGCCGAGGTCGTGTTCGTCGCGCCACCGACGCTGCTGCCGTTTGGCATCGAGACCTGGCCGGTGCGTGTTGCCTACCGCATGGAAGACGAGATCCGCGATGCTGATGCCGTGATGATGCTCCGCGTTCAGCAGGAGCGCATGAACGGAGGCTTCTTCCCATCCCATCGCGAATACGCCACTCGCTACGGGCTGTCGAAGGCTCGCGAGAAGATGCTTCGCGACGACTGCATCGTGATGCACCCAGGTCCGATGCTTCGTGGCATGGAAATTAACGACGCCGTCGCTGATCTGCCGCGCACCGCCGTGCTGCAGCAGGTAGCCAACGGTGTCCACGTCCGCATGGCAGTTCTTTTCACACTGCTGACCTCAGGTGTTTCCGCCAACTTGGAAGGGCAGGCATAAATGTCGAATCGCAATGAGTATGACGAAGCCTCGTACCCCGAGGTAGGACCATTGGCAGCACCCGCACGGGGACAGCTGCTGCTGAAGGGTGTGCGTCCCTACGGTGAAGGCGAAGACGTCGACGTCTTGATCGAAGATGGCGTTATCGCTGAGATTGGAGAAGATCTCACGGCCGAGGACGGGGTAGAGGTCCTGGAGTTCGACTCGCTGGTCCTTCTGCCAGGTCTGGTTGACATCCATGTGCACCTGCGCGAGCCGGGCCGTGAAGATACGGAAACCCTGGCCACTGGTTCCGCCGCCGCAGCACGCGGTGGTTTCACCGCAGTGTTCACTATGGCCAATACCGCGCCGGTAACCGATGACCCCTCGATTGCTGAGTCGGTATGGCTCAAGGGCCAGGCGCTGAACCTCTGCGACGTTCACCCGGTCGGATCCATTACTAAGGGGCTGAAGGGCGATACGCTGACTGAGTTCGGCATGATGGCAGACTCGCAGGCGAAGGTACGCATGTTCTCCGATGACGGTAAGTGCGTTGACAATCCGCTGATTATGCGCCGCGCGATTGAATACGCCCGCGGCGAAGACGTATTGCTGGCGCAGCACTGCGAAGATCCGCGTCTGACCGCAGATGCATCGGCTCACGAAGGTCCAACCGCCGCACGACTCGGCCTGACCGGGTGGCCGCGCGTAGCTGAGGAGTCCATCGTGGCCCGAGATGCCATTATGGCTCGCGACTACGGCGGACGCATGCACATCTGCCACGCTTCCACCGAAGGCACGGTTGAGCTGGTCAAGTGGGCAAAGGAGCATGATATTCCGCTGACCGCCGAGGTTACCCCGCATCACCTGATTCTCACCGATGAGAAGTTGGAGACCTACGACGGCGTCTACCGCGTCAATCCGCCGCTGCGTGAGCAGCGCGACACCCTGGCTCTGCGTCAGGCTCTGATTGACGGGATCATTGACTGTGTCGCTACCGACCACGCTCCGCACGGCTCTGAAGAAAAGTGCTGCGAGTTCGAGCACGCTAAGCCCGGCATGCTTGGTCTGGAGACCTCGATGCCAATCATCGCCGAAGAGTTCGTTTTGAAGGGCGATTGTGATTGGCGCTGGCTGGCCAAGGTCATGAGTGAGCGTCCCGCTCAAATCGTGAAGCTACCGGGGCACGGCCGTCCGATTGCTGTCGGTGAGCCTGCCAACCTGACCGTTGTTGACCCGGGCAAAAAGTGGACGGTCCGCGGCGAAGACCTGGCGTCGAAGTCCGAGAACACTCCTTATGAGGAAATGGAGATGGCCGTGTCCGTGGCAGCTACCGTGCTGCGCGGTAAGGTGACCGCTCTTAACGGAGAGGTCGCTGGATAATATTCATGTCAACGCATAAAAATTCACATGCGTCCCGTATGATTAATGTAAATTCCTCGCACGCTACCCAACTGAAAGGCAATAACGTGAGCAACGAGTCGCAGGCCGCGGCCGCTACAGCGGCAGTCCTGGTATTGGCAGATGGCCGAGTGTTCCGCGGACGCGGTTTCGGCGCCACCGGTACAACCCTGGGTGAGGCAGTTTTTACCACCGCTATGACGGGCTACCAGGAAACCCTGACGGACCCGTCCTACCACCGCCAGCTGATTGTGGCTACCGCACCACAGATCGGCAACACCGGTTGGAACGATGAGGACTACGAGTCCCGCGGAAACAAGATTTGGGCAGCTGGCTTTATTATCCGCGATTTGTCGCGCATTCCCTCCAACTGGCGCTCGGAGCGCAGCTTGGAAGATGAACTGAAGGCACAGGGCATCATCGGTATCCGCCAGATTGATACCCGCGCGCTGGTTCGCCATTTGCGCGACAATGGCTCGATTGCCGCTGGTATTTTCTCCGGTGAGGACGCACAGCAGCCCGTCGATAAGCTGGTGGAAATCGTTCGCGCTCAGCCTGCGATGAAGGGCGCGGATCTGGCTCGCGAGGTCAGCACCGATGAGGCCTATGTCGTGGAACCACAGGGGGAGAAGAAGGCACGTGTTGTGGCCTACGACCTGGGCATCAAGTCCAACACCCCGCGTGAGCTGGCTAAGCGTGGCCTGGAAGTCGTAGTTGTTCCGGCTAACACTCCGTACGAGGATATTAAGAAGGAATACCAGCCGGACGGTGTCTTTTTGTCCAACGGCCCGGGTGACCCGGCAACTGCTGATGAGATGGTTGCGGTCGCCAAGGCTGCCCTCGATGACGGCATGCCGCTATTCGGTATCTGCTTCGGTAACCAGATTCTTGGCCGCGCACTCGGCCTGAATACCTACAAGCTGGTCTTCGGTCACCGCGGCGTCAATGTTCCGGTGAAGGACCACCGCACTGGCCGTATTTTTATCACCGCTCAGAACCACGGTTTCGCACTTGAAGGCAAGGCCGGCGAGAGTTTCGATACCCCGTGGGGCGAGGCAGAGGTTACGCACACCTGCCTTAACGACGACGTCGTGGAAGGTGTCGCACTGAAGAACGGCATGGCCTTTTCTGTGCAGTACCACCCGGAGTCCGCAGCCGGCCCGCACGATGCGCACTCTCTCTTTGATGACTTCCTGGCGCTGATCCAGAAGGTCGATTTCAACAAGTCCGCAACCGGAAACTCGAACAAGTAGGAAAGGGCTAAGGGACCTAACACCATGCCACGTCGTACAGACATCAACCACGTACTGGTTATCGGCTCCGGCCCGATTGTTATCGGTCAGGCCTGCGAGTTCGACTACTCCGGCACCCAGGCTTGTCGCGTGCTACGCGAAGAGGGCCTGCGAGTCACGCTGGTCAACTCCAACCCGGCAACGATTATGACTGACCCGGAGTTCGCAGACTCCACCTATATCGAGCCGATTGAGACCAAGTACATCGAAAAGATCCTGGCCAAGGAAGCTGCAGAGGGCAACCCGATTGACGCTGTCCTGGCAACTCTCGGTGGCCAGACTGCACTGAACGCAGCTATTCAGCTGGACCGCGAGGGCATTCTGGAGAAGTACAATGTCGAGCTGATTGGTGCTGATATTCCGGCCATTCAGCGCGGTGAGGATCGCCAGATGTTCAAGGACATCGTCGCCAAGATTGGTGGCGAATCCGCACGTTCCCGCGTCTGCCACAACATGGAAGAAGTCCATGAGACTGTTGCAGAGCTCGGTCTTCCGGTCGTTGTTCGCCCGTCGTTCACCATGGGCGGTCTGGGTTCCGGTCTGGCCTTCAACCAGGAAGACCTCGACCGTATTGCAGGTGGCGGCCTGGCCGCATCGCCCGAGGCCAATGTTCTGATCGAGGAGTCCATCCTCGGCTGGAAGGAATTTGAGCTCGAGCTCATGCGCGATGGCGACGACAACGTTGTCGTGGTCTGCTCCATTGAAAACGTTGATGCCCTCGGTGTCCACACGGGTGACTCGGTGACTGTCGCTCCGTCGATGACTCTGACCGACCGCGAGTTCCAGACCATGCGTGACCAGGGCATCGCAATTCTGCGTGAGGTCGGCGTTGACACCGGTGGCTGTAACATCCAGTTCGCCATCAACCCGAATGACGGCCGCATCATCACCATTGAGATGAACCCGCGCGTCTCCCGCTCGTCGGCGCTTGCTTCCAAGGCAACTGGTTTCCCGATTGCAAAGATTGCTGCCAAGCTGGCTATCGGCTACACCCTCGATGAGATCACCAACGACATCACCGGTGAAACCCCGGCAGCGTTTGAGCCGGTGCAGGATTACGTGATTGTCAAGGCTCCACGCTTTGCTTTCGAGAAGTTCCCAGGTGCTGACGACACGCTGACCACCACCATGAAGTCCGTCGGTGAGGCCATGGCTATCGGCCGTAACTACATCGGCGCGCTCGGTAAGGTTATGCGTTCGCTGGAGAACAAGCCAGCTGGTTTCTGGACTGTTCCGGATGAGGACTTCGCAGGTGAGCGCGCAAGCGATGTCAACGCTGTCCTTGAGGATCTGAAGCGTCCGACTGAAGGCCGCATCTACGACGTTGAGCTGGCTCAGCGTTTGGGTGCATCCATCGAGCAGATCCACGAAGCTTCCGGCCTGGATCCGTGGTTTATCGCCGAGATGGAAAACCTGCAGGATATCCGCAAGGAGCTTATCGACGCTCCGGTGCTGACCTCCGACCTGCTGCGTGAGGCTAAGTACTGGGGACTGTCCGACGCCCAGATTGCTGCGCTGCGTCCGGAATTGGCCGGGGAAGACGGCGTGCGCGAGCTGCGCTGGCGCCTGAACATCCACCCCGTATTCAAGACTGTCGATACCTGCTCCGCCGAGTTCGAAGCACAGACTCCGTACCACTACTCGGCATACGAGCTGGACCCGGCTGCTGAGTCCGAGGTCGCCCCGCAGACCGAAAAGGAAAAGGTCATCATCCTCGGTTCCGGTCCTAACCGCATCGGCCAGGGTATTGAGTTCGACTACTCCTGTGTCCACGCGGCGCTCGAGCTCTCCCGGGTTGGGTACGAGACCGTCATGGTCAACTGCAACCCAGAAACGGTTTCCACCGACTACGACACCGCAGATCGCCTCTACTTCGAGCCGTTGACTTTCGAGGATGTCCTCGAGGTCTACCACGCTGAGAGCCAGTCCGGAAAGGTCGCAGGCGTCATTGTTCAGCTCGGTGGCCAGACCCCGCTGGGCCTGGCGGAGCGTCTGCAGGCCGCAGGTGTTCCGATTGTCGGCACTAGCCCAGAGGCAATCGACCTGGCTGAGGACCGCGGTGAGTTCGGCAAGGTGCTGGCTGAGGCCAAGCTGCCGGCGCCGGAGTTCGGTACCGCCACCTCCTTCGCAGAAGCTCGCCAGGTTGCCGCTGGTATCGGTTACCCGGTGCTGGTCCGTCCGTCCTACGTCCTCGGCGGCCGTGGCATGGAAATCGTCTACGATGAGGCCACTCTGGAGGACTACATCAACCGCGCTACCGAGCTGTCCAATGAGCACCCGGTACTGGTTGACCGCTTCCTGGACAGCGCCATCGAGATTGATGTTGATGCACTGTGTGATGGGGAAGAGGTCTACCTCGGCGGCGTTATGGAGCACATCGAGGAAGCCGGTATTCACTCCGGTGACTCCGCGTGTGCGCTGCCTCCGATGACTCTGTCTGCAGGCATCATCGACAAGGTGCGTGAATCCACCAAGGCACTGGCACACGGCATCGGTGTCAAGGGCCTGATGAACGTTCAGTACGCACTCAAGGACGAGACCCTCTACGTCATCGAGGCCAACCCGCGTGCATCTCGCACCGTACCGTTTGTCTCCAAGGCAACCTCGGTTCCGCTGGCTAAGGCCGCGTCCCGCGTCATGATGGGCGCTACTATCGCGGAACTGCGCGAAGAGGGCATGATTCCGTCCAACTTCGACGGCGGCTCTCTGCCTGCTGACGCTCCGATCGCGGTTAAGGAAGCGGTCCTGCCGTTCAACCGCTTCCGCGACTTCGAGGGCCGCGCTCTCGACAGTCTGCTGAGCCCGGAGATGAAGTCCACCGGTGAAGTCATGGGCCTGGCCGACAACTTTGGTGCCGCTTTCGCCAAGGGCGAGCTGGCCGGTTTCGGTGAGCTGCCGACCGAGGGCACGATCTTCGTTTCACTGGCCAACCGCGATAAGCGCACTCTGGTCTTCCCGATCCTCACGCTGGCGGATATGGGCTTCCGCATCCTGGCAACGGAGGGTACGGCCGGTATGCTGCGCCGCAACGGTGTTGAGTGTGAGGTCGTCGCAAAGCGTACGACTGATTCCGAAGCACCGACGGACGAGCGCGACATCGTCGACATGATTCGCGACGGTGAGGTTGACATCATTATCAACACCCCGTCCGGTTCTGCTGGCGCACGCTCTGACGGATACGAGATTCGCGCCGCTGCTGTGAGCCAGGGCGTAACTTGTGTGACCACCGCTCAGGGGGCCGTCGCCGCACTGCAGGGCATTCTGGCACTGCGCAACGGTGAGATGAGCGTTAAGGCTTTGCAGGAACTCCACCCGGCAGAGTTGGCTGCTCAGGAGCAGGCCTAACATGACCGCGAAAGCTGAAGGTTCCGCAGTGCGGACAGTCAAAGGTTTCGGCGATCGCCTCAGCGAGGTTGTCGCCGAGCGCGGTCGGCTCTGCGTGGGCATCGACCCGCACCCGGGGCTGCTGGATGCCTGGCAGTTACCGCATTCGGCTGACGGTCTAGAGCGCTTTGCCGCCACATGCGTCGAGGCGTTCGGTGACATCGTTGCCGTCGTCAAGCCCCAGGTGGCGTTCTTCGAAGCCTACGGTTCCAAGGGCTTTGCCGTCCTGGAGCGGACGTTGGCGGATCTGAAGGACGCCGGTGCGCTGTCGATTGCAGATGCCAAGCGTGGCGATATCGGTTCGACGATGGCTGCATACGCTGATGCCTGGCTGTCGGATAGCTCGCCGCTAGCCGCCGACGCACTGACGGTATCTCCGTACCTTGGGTTCGGTGCTCTTGATCCGGCGGTTTCGTTGGCGTTGGAGAACGGACGCGGCCTGTTCGTGCTGGCCGCAACGTCCAATCCGGAAGGTGCGTCCGTACAGAAGGCGACGGTTTCGGGTGAGAGTTTGGCTCAGACCATGGTCAACCAGGCAGCCGCTATTAATGCCCGCCAGATTGACGCTGGTGCAAAGGCGGGCAGCATCGGCGTTGTTGTTGGCGCAACGCTTGACGACGCCCCGGTGCTCAGTGACCTGCGCGGTCCCATTCTCATGCCCGGTGTGGGAGCTCAGGGTGGAACCCCGGCCGATGTAGATCGTCTGGCAGGGGAATCCAAGGGGCTTGCACTGCCAAATATTTCGCGTGCAATTCTCTCCGCTGGGCCTGATCCTGCTGCGCTGCGGCGCGCAACTATTGAAGCTGCGGCTCCGTTCCTATCCGAGAGGTAGCAGCGAATCGACGATTTGGAAGAAGCCCGCAGGGCGCACCTCATAGAACAGGTGCCCCTGCGGGCTTCTTCCGTACCTAGCTGCCGAGATTTTCCTAATGAGCCTCAGGTGGCGGCGGAGTAGGTATAGGCAAGTTACTGTGACGATTCCTGGGAGATTTCGTACAAAAACCGTGGTCAATTTCCATTCTCCTGGGCAAACGGTGCTACAATCGCCGGAGTTGGTTGACCACGACCGAAAGGTAGGGCGGATAAAGCCCTGGTGTCATTTTTATCGACACCCCGTCAGCATTTGCCTCAACAACCGGTAAGTGCGGTACGGTCTCCAATCGTTAAGCACGGTGTCGTTGCCTGCCCTTGGTGGACGCGAGGCTCGTGCAAGTAAATAAGAAGCTAACCAATCTATTTTTACGGAGGAACACGTGGCCCTTCCGCAGTTGACCCCGGAGCAGCGTGCAGCAGCACTCGAGAAGGCAGCTCAGGCCCGCAAGGTACGCGCAGAGCTCAAGGACAAGCTGAAGCGTGGCGCTATCGACCTGCCAGAGGTTCTCAAGCAGGCTGACGAGAACGAGATCATCGGCAAGATGAAGGTCTCCGCTCTGCTCGAGGCTCTGCCGAAGGTCGGCAAGGTCAAGGCGCAGGACATCATGAATGACCTGGAGATTGCTCAGACCCGCCGTCTGCGTGGCCTGGGTGACCGTCAGCGTCGCGCTCTGCTGGAGCGCTTCGGCTACGCAGTGGAGGACTAGTCGCAGTGGCCGGGAATGAAAACGGTCAGTTGGTAGTCCTCGCCGGCCCTGCCGGTGTAGGAAAATCCACTGTTGTCAGTCGGCTTCGTGCCGAGGTTCCCGGACTGTACTTCAGCGTTTCCATGACCACCCGCGCCGCACGGCCGGGGGAGGTCGATGGCCGCGACTATTTCTTCGTGACCCCAGAGAAGTTCCAACAGCATATTGATGCAGGAGAGATGCTCGAGTGGGCTGAAATCCACGGTGGTCTGCAGCGTTCTGGTACGCCGCGCGGCCCGGTGGATAAAGCTCTCGCCGAGGGGCGTCCAGTACTCGTTGAGGTGGATCTGGCGGGAGCCCGCTCCATCCGTAAGGTAGCGCCCAATGCTCACCTGCTGTTCTTGGCTCCGCCAAGCTGGGAGATTCTCGTCAGCAGGCTCACTGGTCGTGGCACGGAAACCGAGGCGCAAGTCAAGCGTCGCCTGGAAACCGCACGAGTGGAAATGGATGCTCAGCACGAATTCGATGAGGTCGTTGTCAACGACAACGTCGATGATGCTGTCGCGGCCATCGCTCGGGCGCTGACTACTGGTAAGTAACAGGGCGACTCCACATCATAGATAGTAGAAATCGCTTTCGAGCAATGGTGTTTCTATTGCTATGACGATTTTTATTGTCACCCCAGTAACTCACGTTCTATTGAGGAAAGATTTCTCGTGACCCAGGAAAATACCGCCACCGAGGCAGTGTTCGACCCGCCAATTGGTATTACCAACCCGCCGATCGATGAGCTGCTTGGTAAGGCTTCTTCGAAGTACGCTCTGGCTATCTTCGCTGCCAAGCGTGCACGCCAGATTAATGACTACTACCAGCAGATTGACGAAGGCATGCTGGAGTACGTTGGCCCGCTGGTTACTCCGGGGGTCGCTGAGAAGCCTCTGTCCATCGCTCTTCGTGAAATCAACGCTGGTCTGCTGGACCACACTGAGGGCTAGAGCATTTCCTTAAGGGGAGATATCTGTATGCATGCCGCCGGTAATGCTGACGTATCCGAATGTTTAAAGGTTGTCGTCGGGGTTGCCGGCGGCATCGCTGCATATAAGGCCGCACACGTTGTTCGAGGCTTCAAGGAACTTGGTCACGATGTTCGTGTCGTTCCCACTGAGTCCGCATTGAACTTTGTAGGTGCAGCTACTTTCGAGGCGCTGTCGGGGAACCCGGTGTCGACTACAGTTTTTGACGCAGTCGATGAGGTTCAGCATGTCCGCGTGGGGCAGGAGGCCGACCTCGTCGTCGTGGTTCCCGCGACTGCCGACTTTATGGCGCGCGCCGCGCACGGGCGTGCCGACGACCTGCTCACCGCAACCTTGCTTGTGGCGACTTGCCCAGTGGTGTTGGCCCCTGCGATGCACACCGAAATGTGGAACCATCCAGCTACGCGGGATAATGTCGCGACTCTTCGTCGCCATGGCACTATTGTCCTCGATCCGGCCCATGGCCGTTTGACTGGTAAGGACACCGGTCCAGGTCGCCTGCCGGAGCCAGAGCAGATTGTTTCACTAGCATTGGCAGCGGTCGAGAATCCACGCCACTTCCGCCGCGACTTCGAGGGCGTACGCTTCATGATTACTGCCGGTGGCACCCGTGAGGCTATCGACCCGGTACGTTTTATCGGCAACCACTCCTCAGGTCGTCAGGGCTTCGCGCTAGCCGAGATGGCAGCACAGCGTGGCGCTCAGGTCACCGTGGTGGCAGGACATACGGATCAGTTGCCGACACCGCTGGGCGCGAATGTTGTAAGGGTTGATTCCACTTTGGAGATGGCCGAGGCCGCGCACGAACACTCCAAGCTGGCCGATGTCTGCATTTTTGCCGCCGCCGTCGCCGACTTCCGTCCGGCATCGACCGCTGGGGCCAAGATGAAGAAGGGCGTCGCAGACGACGCGTTGAGCAACATTCAGCTCGTAGAAAACCCAGATATTTTGGCTACCACTGTGGAGCGTCGTAAAGCGGGCGAGATTCCGGCGACCACGACGATGGTGGGCTTTGCGGCTGAGACCGGTGACGAGACGACGACGCCGCTCGAGCTTGCGAAGCAGAAGATTGTTCGCAAGGGCTGCGATTTGCTCATGTGTAACGACGTCTCGGGTGGGCAAACTTTCGGTGCGACTGACAATGTCGGATGGTTGCTGTCTCTCGATGGCGAGCAGTGGGACGTGCCGCGGGGCTCAAAATTCTCGGTGGCCGGTTCGATTTTGGATGCAGTTTCCGAGCTGCGACAGGAACCTCAGCCAGCGGAGTAGCCGGTGCCTACTACGGCGACTGAACCGCTTGGTCTATAATTATCGAATCAAACGAAAAACCCACGCCGCAGCGACACCGCAGGGGTGGGGAAATAATCTAGAAGAAAGTTGTACTGCTCGTGGCCTCTAATCTTCGACTGTTTTCCAGTGAATCTGTTACCGAGGGGCACCCAGATAAGATTTGCGACTCGATTTCGGACTCCATCCTTGACGCTATGCTCGCGCAGGATTCTGCATCGATGGTCGCCGTCGAGACTGTGGTGACTACCGGTTTAGTCCATGTTGTTGGCGAGGTTCGCACGAAAAGCTACGTCGACATCCCCGGTATTGTCCGGAGTCGATTGAAGGAGATCGGTTTCGATTCTTCTGAAAAGGGCTTTGACGGCAAAACCTGTGGTGTCTCCATTTCGATCGGTGAGCAGTCCTCAGACATCCACGACGGTGTGCACACTTCTCTGGAAGCACGCAGCTCTGGTGGAGAAGTCGAAGCAGAAGATCTCAAGGGCGCTGGCGACCAGGGTCTGATGTTCGGCTACGCTACCAACGAAACTCCGGAGTACATGCCGCTACCGATTGCGCTGGCGCACCGCCTTGCTCGCCGCTTGACGCAGGTACGCAAGGAAGGCATCGTCCCATCACTTCGGCCGGATGGTAAGACTCAGGTCACCTTCGCTTACGACGAAGACAATAACCCGGTGTACTTGGACACCGTTGTGGTGTCCACGCAGCACGACCCGGATGTGACCCAGGAGTGGATTACCGAACAGATTAAGACTCACGTAGTCGATTGGGTGCTCGACGACGCTAACTTGCGCGAGCGCTTTGTTACCGAAGAATTGAAGCTGCTGGTCAACCCGTCTGGCCAGTTCATTATCGGTGGCCCGATGGGCGATGCCGGCCTGACCGGCCGCAAGATTATCGTCGACACTTATGGCGGTATGGCTCGACACGGTGGCGGCGCCTTCTCGGGTAAGGACCCGTCAAAGGTGGACCGCTCCGGCGCTTATGCCACCCGTTGGGTTGCGAAGAATGCCGTGGCTGCGGGTCTGGCTGACCGCCTGGAGATTCAGGTCGCCTACGCTATCGGCCGCGCTCGCCCAGTTGGCCTTTACGTCGATTCTTTCGGTACCGGTCACGTTTCGGACGACACCATCCGCGAGGCTATCAACAAGGTCTTCGACCTTCGTCCGGCCGCTATTATTCGTGACCTGGACTTGCTTCGCCCGATTTATGCGCAGACCTCCACCTACGGTCACTTCGGCCGAACTGACTTGGACCTGCCGTGGGAGCAACTCAACCGCGTCGAAGAGCTCCGCGCAGCCGCTGGCCTGGGATAAACACCACCCGCCAGCATGACCCTGGGGTGGCGAAGTAGAGTAAGACTCTATGACCGACGCCCCCTTCGCACCCGCCGCCGCAGCTGAGAAGCTGCCAGTCGCGCGGGTGCTTCCACTTTTGGGGCTGCCGCAGTTAGATCGCCCCTTCGATTACCTGATTCCGCGCGCGCTAGCGGAGGAAACGGTTGTCGGTTGCCGCGTGCGGATTCGCTTCCACGGCCAATTGGTCAATGCGCTGGTGCTGGAGCGCTGTGCCACGCCCACTCACGACGGCAAACTGTCCTATCTCAAGGATGTCATCAGCTCTGAGGTTGTATATCCACCACAGCTTCGACGGTTGGTGGATTCTCTGGCGGAGTATTACGGCGCAACGCGCTCCAACATCATTCGCTCCGCCATCCCAACCCGTCATGCACGGGCCGAACGTGCTCGCAAGGAGAACATGCCCCCGACGTGGGAGGAATTGGGAAAGCTTGCCACCGAAGATCCGGACCTTTCCGCTTGGGGCAACTATGTCTTCGGCGAATCCTTTGTCGATTCCGTCCGCAAAGGCGCCCCGGCACGCGCAGCGTGGCAGCCGGTTCCAGGCGAACAGGTGGCAGCCATGCTCGCCGCGCTCAGTGTTTCGGTCGCCCGCGATGGTGGCGGTGTTCTCATCATTGTTCCGGACGCACGCACGCAGGCGCGCTTCGAGAGCGCTTTTCGCGAGCTCATTTCTGCCCGTCAGCTCACTCTTCTCGGGGCTGGTCTCGGTCCCGAGTCCCGCTATCGCCGCTACCTGGATATCCTGCACGGCCAGGGGCGCATAGTCGTCGGCACGCGCTCGGCAGCGTACGCGCCAGTGAAGAACCTGCGTTTAGCAGTGATTGTCGATGATGGCGATGACAACCTCGTAGACCCCCGCGCACCCTACGTCCACTCTCGCGAGGTTCTGGTCACGCGAAGTGCGCAGGAGGGGTGCGCTCTTATTTTTGCGTCGTATAGCCGTACAGCCGAGGTGCAGCTGCTGGTCTCCTCAGGTTGGGCGCACAATCTGGTCGCAGGCACTGACGCCCTGGCTGAGTCCATGCCGGAGATGATCGCCTCGACGGACACTTCCGAAGACCCGGATGACGTCAGTCGGGGACGCCTTCCTGCCATCGCTTTCCGACGGGCAAAAGCCGCGCTGCGCGAAGAGCTTCCGATTCTGGTCCAGGTACCCCGTAAGGGATATGTGCCGACACTGTCGTGTCGCTCCTGTGGCGCGCCTGCGCGCTGCCGCTGGTGTAACGGTCCACTGGGAATTCCACCGTCCGATAACCCGGATGATCAGGCGCCGCCGACCTGTCGGTGGTGTGGTCGCATCGACATCCACCACCGTTGCCATAGCTGCGGTTCCACCAAGATTCGGCCAGTCGTGGTCGGCAGTGAACGTACGGCGGAAGAGTTTGGCCGAATTTTCAGTCCATACCCAGTCATCGCTTCTTCTGGCGAACGGATTGTTGACGACATTCCCGAAGGCCCGAGGGTCGTGGTGGCCACGCCGGGAGCCGAGCCTTATGCGCCGGAGGGCTACGGTGCAGTGATGCTGCTAGACACTTGGGCGATGCTCGGCCGGCAGGACTTGCGCGCGCATGAAGAGGCCTATGCGCATTGGTCTCGGGCTGTCACGCTTGCGCGCCCGCGGGAGCAAGGCGGGGCAGTGGTTATCGATGCGGATGCTGCAGTCCCGACTGTGGCCGATCTTCTGGCATGGGACGCGGTAGGCGCTGCGAACAGGGAATTGGCCGACCGTACAGCTGCCGCTCTGCCTCCAGCTTTTCACGTGGCAGCGGTGGATGGGACTGAAGAGGGCCTGCGTAGCTTCATGGAGTCCCTGGAAATTCCATCGGGTGCGGAAATCCTGGGTCCGGTAGACCTTCCCCGCAACGCCAGGCCACCAGCAGGCGTGGAACCGGGTACACCTATTCAGCGGATGTTGGTGCGCTGTGACCGTCGGCAAGCACGGGCAGTGGGAGCGGCGTTGAAGGCAGCACAGGTCGTTCGAGCGACCAGGAAGGACCCGACGCCGGTGCGCGTTGTCGTCGATCCGATTAATTTCGGCTAGCTGCTAAAATAGCTCCGTTATCGCTTGATTCACACCAGTTTTCTTGGAGGCTTTAAGTTCATGGCAGTTCGTGAGGTACGTCTTTTCGGCGATCCGGTGTTGCTGTCCAAGGCGGATACCGTCACTGATTTCGACGCGACGCTGTCGCACCTGATTGATGACATGTTCGACACGATGGACGAGCAACAGGGTGTCGGGCTCGCGGCAAACCAGGTCGGCGTGCTGCAGCGCGTTTTCGTCTACGACTGCAATGGCACCCGCGGGCACATCGTCAATCCGGAATGGGAAGCCATCGGCGACGAGACTGTCCACGAAATCGAAGGATGCCTATCTATCCCGGGTATTAATGGACCCGTGACTCGACACGCGCGTGTGCGCGTTACTGGCCAGGATCGCCACGGCACACCGGTGAGCTTCGAAGCCGATGATTTGCTGGCTCGCTGCGTGCAGCATGAAAGCGACCACCTGGATGGTGTGCTGTTTTTGAAGCGTCTCGAGGGCGACGAGCGCAAGACCGCAATGCGTTCTCTTCGTGAGCAGGACTGGTTCCTCAACCGCGGTTAACTCACCTGCGCCTAGCCCCCGGGTGTGGCGCCCCGAGTTTCATCACTAGATTAACTAGAACAACTAGGTCCACCAGGAAGGAATCCACTTACTGTGCGCCTGATTTTTGCCGGAACCCCGGAACCCGCTGTCGTTGCACTGAAGAAGTTGCTCGAAGACTCCCATCACGAGATCGTCGCTGTTCTCACTCGTCCCGATGCCCGCCGTGGCCGCGGTAAGTCGCTTTCGCCCTCGCCGGTGAAGGCGCTGGCCTTGGAACACGACATTCCCGTTCTCACCCCGACGACCTTGCGCGATGAGGAAATTCAACAGGAGATCCGCGAACTAAACGCCGACTGCATCCCGGTGGTCGCCTACGGCAATCTCGTGCCGGAGGAATTGCTCGATGTACCGACGCACGGCTGGGTAAATCTGCATTTCTCGCTACTTCCTGCTTGGCGAGGTGCCGCGCCGGTGCAGGCAGCTATCGCTGCCGGCGACGAAGTCACGGGTGCCAGTACCTTCCGGATTGAAAAGGGTCTGGATACCGGACCAGTTTTCGGTACCGTCACCGAAGCGATTCGCCCGACCGATAATGCCGACGACCTTTTGACCCGCCTGGCATACTCCGGCGCGGATCTTCTAGCTACCACCATGGACGGCATCGAAGCCGGTGCGTTGCGTCCGACCGCTCAGCCGGAACAGGATGTCAGCTACGCCGCTAAGTTCGGGCCGGAGGATGCCCGAATCGTTTGGACTCAGCCGCGACATCTTCTCGACCGCCGCGCTCGTGCATTCACGCCTGCCCCAGGTGCGTGGACGACTCTCGACGGCTCACGTCTAAAGGTCGGAGAGCTCGCCCCGCTTTCCGACGAGGACAGCGCCGCGGTCGACGAGGTGCGAAAGGCGGCTGCTCCGGAGACGGCAGCCGCCGCACCGGGTGAGTTGGTAGTGGAGAAGCACCGGGTATCAGTGCGTTGTGCCGATGGCTATGTGCAGCTGGTGAAGGTGCAGCCACAGGGTAAGAAGATGATGGATGCGTCCGACTGGGCGCGAGGTAGCCAACCCGGCGGAAAGGTCTGCGAGTAAATGGGCAACGACAAACCCCGCCACACCGGTGGCGGACGGCAGCGCAGCAACCGCGGCGGACAGAACCGCAATGACCGCAACCGAAACCGTGACAACCGAGGTGGGGACAATCGCGGTGGCATCGACCAGCCGCGCAAGGTCGCACTGAAGGTACTAGCCGACGTTCGCGAGAATGATGCTTACGCGAACCTGCTCCTGCCCAAGTTGCTGAAGGCACACAAGCTCAAGGGTCGGGATGCTGCTTTTGCAACGGAGCTAACGTACGGCACACTGCGGGCGGAAGGCCTGTTGGACGCCGTGATTGAGGCATCGTCGTCACGCCCGTTAAGCGATATTGCTGGACCGGTGATGGACGTGCTGCGCCTGGGCACGTACCAGCTGCTGCGTACGCGCGTCGACGCCTACGCGGCGGTCGATACCTCGGTGCGGGCAGTGGCGAAGGCGGCGGGACCTGGTGCGCGCGGTTTTGTCAACGCCATTTTGAGGAAGGTCTCCTCGAAGACCGAAAGCGAATGGGTGGCTGAGATTGCGCCGGATCCTGCGACCGATCCGATTGGCTACGTGGCAATGAAGCATGCCCACCCGCGCTGGATTGCGATGGAGTTTGCCCGCGCACTCGGTGCACAAGCCGGTGAGCTGCAGCAGGCACTCGCTGCCGACGATGCCCGCCCGCTGGTGCACTTGGTCGCTCGTCCGGGCGAGATTACCGCAGAGGAATTGGCACTGATTACCGGCGGTGAAGAGGGACCGTGGTCGCTGTACTGCGTGCGCCTGGACTCCGGCGCCCCAGGAGAATTAGAGCCGGTCCGGCAGGGCTTGGCTGCGGTGCAGGACGAGGGATCTCAGCTCATTGCACGTGCCGTCACCACGGCGCCAGTGACCGGCGCAGACACTGGCCGCTGGTTGGATCTGTGTTCGGGCCCCGGTGGGAAGTCGGCGTTTATCGGCGGAATCGCAGCAATTGAGGGCGCAAAGCTCGATGCCGTTGAAGTATCTGCGACTCGCGCAGAACTGGTGAGAAAGGCCACGGCCGGGCTACCAGTGACTGTAAGCGTCGCGGATGGTCGTGATACCGGGCTGGACACAGGCTTTGACCGCATCTTGGTAGACGCACCGTGCTCTGGCTTGGGCTCGCTCCGCCGTCGACCGGAAGCGCGCTGGCGGAAGTCGCCGTCCGATCTGAACTCGTTAACTACGCTGCAGTTTGAACTGCTCAGCGAAGCTGTGCGTCTGGCACGGCCGGGTGGCATCATTGTCTATTCCACGTGTTCTCCGCATCTACGGGAAACCAGGGGCATTGTCGACAGGGCAGTGACGGAATTACCGGTGACTGAGCTGAATGCACACGAGTTGGTAGCGCCGATGACTGATGTCGGACCGTATCCATCTGTGCAGATGTGGCCACACCGCCACGGGACCGATGCGATGTTCTTCTCAGTTTTGCGCAAGAACGACTAGGCTCAGAGGTTATGAGCGCACCAATTATTGCCCCGTCCATTCTCGCTGCTGACTTCGCTCGCCTCGACCGCGAGGTTGAGGCTGTAGCCAATGCAGATTGGCTACATATCGACGTCATGGATGGCCACTTCGTTCCCAACCTGTCCTTCGGCGCTCCGGTGCTGGAGGCCGTAGCTGCGGTGACGGACAAGTACTTGGATGTCCATCTCATGATTGAAAACCCGGAGAAGTGGGTCGACACCTACATTAAGGCGGGGGCGAGCTCCGTTATCTTCCATGTGGAAGCCGCCGACGACGCCATCGCACTGGCACGCCGCATTCGTTCCCGGGGCGTGAAGGCCGGGTTCTCGCTGCGCCCGGGCACCCCAATTGAGCCGTGGCTGGATCACCTCGCCGAATTCGACGAGGTGCTGGTCATGAGTGTCGAACCCGGTTTCGGGGGCCAGTCCTTTATGCCGGATCAGCTGGCCAAGGTCGAGAAACTACGTGAACGCATTGATTCCGAAGGTCTGGATACTCTGATCGAGATTGACGGTGGTATCTCCACCAAGACCATCGAATCCGCTGCCGCCGCTGGTTGCGACGCCTTCGTTGCAGGGTCGGCCGTTTTCGGCGCTGATGATCGTGCGGCGGCTGTCGATGAGCTGCGCGCATTGGCCACCGCTGCTGCAACTAAGTAGACGGCGGTGAGAAACGGTGGCACAGTTTCCGGATCTCGTCTCCGCACAGCCGCTGACTGACGCCCAAGCTATGGCATTGGCCATAGAAGCCGGTCAGCGGGTTCGAGGCACCACCTATCCCAATCCACCGATTGGTTGCGTCATTCTCGATACCACCGGGATCGCGGTAGGTGTGGCCGGAACTGAGCCTGTAGGCGGGCGGCACGCAGAGCCACAGGCATTGGAGATGGCGGGGCCTCGAGCTCAGGGCGGCACTGCAGTGGTCACACTCGAGCCGTGCAATCATATCGGCCGTACACCACCGTGCACCGAGGCACTTGCGGCAGCCGGTGTTTCCCGCGTCATATTTGCGGTCGCCGATCCTAATCCCGTGGCCGCTGGCGGCAGCGAGTGGTTGCGTTATAAAGACATCGAGGTCGTGGAAGAATTCCAGCGTGACCGAGTAGCCGCCGGCTACTTACGTCCATGGTTACACTGGCAGCGCACTCGGCGCCCACATATCACGCTAAAGACTGCGGGCACACTGGATGGTTTCGCCGCCGCTACCGACCGCACCTCGCAGTGGATCACAGGGGAGCAGGCGCGGGCACGGGTACATATCGATCGTGCACGTCGGCAAGCGATTGTCGTCGGAACGGGGACGGTACTCGCTGACAATCCCCGGTTGACCGCGCGCACCCCAGAGGGCGAAGAGATGTCAACGCAACCTCTGCGCATCGCGATTGGCACTTCGGAGGTCGCCGCCGATGCGAATATCCGCGGCGATAACTTCCGCCACATTCGCACTCACGATGTGGAAGTGGCGCTGGAGACAATGGCGGATATGGGACTTATTGACGTGCTGGTAGAAGGCGGCCCACGGCTCGCCAGCGCTTTCTTAGAAGCCGACGCTGTCGACGCGATTGAGTCCTACATTGCCCCGGCGTTTCTCGGCGCTGGTCTGCCAGTGGCATCGGCCAACCACGAGACCACCATCACTGACATCTCCCGTTTCCGTACCGTCGCGGTCGAGACTCTGGGGGATGACATTTTGATCACGGCACTCCGCAGTGGCAAAGATCGCGGGTAGACCGGCTAGAGTTAATTTTGTAAAAATCTTTCAATTTATAACAAACGGTAAAGGATTTTCCTGACCACTATGTTTACGGGAATTGTTGAGGAACTCGGCGAAATTCGCGAAATCCACCGCGAAGCCGATTCCATTACTCTGGCCATTCGCGCGACCACCGTGCTTGACGACGTGCACCACGGTGATTCCATTGCTGTCAATGGCGTTTGTTTGACCGTCGTGGAGTTTGGCGATGATTTCTTTACCGCTGATCTCATGCAAGAGACTCTGGATAGGTCGAGCCTCGGCCAGGTTGAGGTCGGCTCCAAGGTCAACCTCGAACGTGCAACCGCAGTCGGTCAACGCCTCGGCGGCCATATCGTGCAGGGACATGTCGATGGCACCGGCGAGGTTATTTCGCGCACGCCAGGGGAGCGCTGGGAAGTAGTGCGGATTTCGCTGCCGGAGCATCTCTCGAAGTATGTCGTGGAAAAGGGCTCAATTGCCGTGGATGGTACTTCGTTGACCGTCTCTGCAGTAGGCGAGGGGTTCTTTGAGGTCAGCCTGATACCGACGACGCTGACGGACTCCGTTATTGGTTCGACCGCGGTAGGTGCCAAGGTCAATTTGGAAGTCGATGTGCTAGCCAAGTACGTCGAGAAAATGTTGGAAAGATAAGCTACAAGACTGTGATTAAGTTCGATTCTGTAGAGCGGGCCATTGCGGACATCGCAGCCGGTAAGGCCGTGGTCGTCGTCGACGATGAAGATCGTGAGAACGAGGGCGACATCATCTTCGCCGCCGAGAAGGCAACGCCTGAACTTGTTGCCTTTATGGTTCGCTATTCCTCTGGTTACATCTGCGCGCCGCTGACCGTCGAGGACTGCGAGCGTCTGAATCTGCCACCGATGGTGTCAGAGAATGAGGATGCCCGCGGTACCGCATACACAGTGACCGTGGATGCCAACACCGGTACGACCGGTATTTCCGCCACAGATCGTGCGAACACCATTCGTACTTTGGCTGACCCCACGTCGAGTCCGCACGATTTCACCCGACCAGGACACGTGGTTCCGTTGCGAGCTCGCGATGGTGGCGTCCTCGTCCGTGCCGGTCACACCGAGGCTGCGGTCGATCTCGCCCGCCTGGCAGGGCTTCGTCCTGCCGGCGTGCTGTGTGAGGTTGTCTCCGAGGAAGACCCGACCGGTATGGCGCGCGCGGAGGAACTGCGTCGCTTCTGCGACAAGCACGATTTAGCGCTGATCTCCATTGAGCAGCTGATTGAATACCGTCGCCACAACGAGCACTTGATTGAACGCGTTGTCGAAACCAAGCTGCCGACCGACTACGGCGAGTTCCGTGCCATTGGGTACCGCAGCCTTATCGACGGTGTCGAGCATGTCGCTCTCGTTGTGGGGGATGTGTCTTCTAACGATGGTCAGGACGTCCTCGTGCGTGTGCACTCCGAATGCCTCACTGGCGACGCACTGGGATCTCGCCGCTGCGACTGCGGTCAGCAGCTGCACAACTCCATGCGCATGGTTCACGAAGCGGGTCGTGGCGTCATCCTCTACATGCGCGGTCACGAAGGCCGAGGCATTGGTCTGATGCCGAAGCTGCAGGCCTACCACTTGCAAGATGAAGGCGCTGACACCGTTGATGCCAATCTTGCGCTCGGCTTGCCGTCGGATGCCCGCGAGTACGGCACTGGTGCACAGATTCTGCAGGATCTTGGAGTCACCTCTATGGCGCTGCTGACGAACAATCCGACCAAGCGTGCCGGCCTAGGTGGTTATGGGCTGGAAATGAGCCGCCGGGTACCGGTGCCAGTTGAGGTCAACGAGGATAACTTGAAATACTTGTTGACAAAGCGCGAACGCATGGGCCATGAACTTCCTTGGTTGGATGAGTACATGGAGACCAACGGCATTTCGACAGAAGGAGCACAGTAGATGAGTGGCGCAGGTCTTCCTGAAATTTCCGTTCCCGATTCCACTGGTGTGACCGTCGGTCTGGTCACCTCTCACTGGAACGAGGAGATTACTGGGCAGCTTCGTCGTGAAGCACTGGCACAGGCCGAGGAGGTCGGCGCTGTAGTTACGGATGTGACGGTCGTCGGTGCTCTGGAGATTCCGGTTGTGGTACAACAGCTCGCGCGAACTCACGACGCCGTGGTGGCGCTGGGATGCGTTATCCGCGGTGGTACGCCGCACTTCGACTATGTCTGCGACTCGGTGACTGAGGGGCTGACGCGGATCGCACTGGACTGTGAAACGCCAGTTGGCAATGGTGTGTTGACCTGCAACACTGAACAGCAGGCAATTGATCGTGCCGGCGGTGAGGGCGCTGCGGAGAATAAAGGTCGCGAGGCCATGGCCGCAGCGCTGCATACCGTCGCAGTGTTGAAGTCCCTTCGTGAAGGTGGAGCTGAGTAAGAATGGGTAACTCCGAACGCCACAGCAATTCGACTGCCGTCGACACCGGTAGCGAAGACAAATGGCTGTTGGAAATCACCTCGCAAAAGCTGCGTATGTGGGCGATTATCGCTGCAGTCGTGGTCTTCGCTATCCATATCTTCATGGGTATCGTGGTGGACTTTGGTAACACCGGCGCTTCGGTGACCGCTATTGACCAGCTGGCTTTCCCACTGATTGGTTTGATCATCGCCGGGGTAATCCTGCTGCTGACTCGAGCTCGCGTTCGCGTAAATGCCAGGGGCGTGGAAGTCCGCAATCTACTCAATGCGAAGTTCTACCCGTGGGTCGATATCTACGGCCTGAGTTTTCCAAAGAAGTCCCGCTGGGCTCGCTTGGAGCTGCCTGACTTTGAGTTTGTGCCGATGCTCGCAATCCAGTCGGCCGACGGCAGTCGCGTCGTGGAAGACATCCGCCGGTTCCGTGAACTTGAAGACAAGTTCATGCCGGAGGACTAACCCAAGGACACGTTTTAAGGACACCGTAAGTGACTGACCCTTCTCAGTACCGTCCCGCCCCCGGCACCATTCCCACGGAGCCGGGGGTGTACCGTTTTCTCGATTCAACCGGGCGTGTTCTCTACGTCGGCAAGGCGAAGAATCTCCGTGCACGTTTGTCTAACTATTTCCAGGACTTAACTCGGCTGCATCCCCGCACCCGTCAGATGGTGCAGTCCGCTTCGAAGGTGACGTGGACTGTCGTCCACAATGAGGTCGAAGCGCTGCAGTTGGAGTACACCTGGATCAAGCGCTTTAATCCGCGGTTCAACGTGATGTACCGCGACGATAAGTCGTATCCGATGTTGGCCGTCAGTGTCGGAGAGCTGTACCCGCGGCTGTTCCTCTACCGAGGGCCACGCCGGAAGGGCGTGCGTTATTTCGGGCCCTATTCGCACGCGTGGGCTATCCGGGAAACGCTCGACTTGCTTACACGAGTTTTCCCAGCCCGCACCTGTTCAAAGGGAGTTTTCAACCGGCAGCAGGCTCTGGGGCGGCCCTGTTTGCTCGGCTATATCGACAAATGCTCGGCGCCTTGTGTAGGCCGTGTCAGTGCCGAGGAGCACCGCGAAATTGTCCGTGGTTTTACCAGCTTCATGTCGGGAAATACGGGCCCGGTCACCCGCCGCTTGAAAGAGGAAATGGAGGAAGCTGCCGGCGAGTTAGACTTCGAGCGCGCCGCTAGCCTGCGCGACAACCTCGCTGCCATCGATAAGGTCATGGAGCGGCAGTCTGTCGTGCTTTCCGACGCCGCCGATGCCGACTTTATTGCGCTAGCAACCGACGAACTGGAAGCGGCCGTGCAAATTTTCCACGTACGGGCAGGACGTATTTACGGTCAGCGCGGCTGGGTAGTGGAGAAATCCGGCGAGTACGCGACTACTGAGTTTCGAGAGGGAGAAACTGACCCCAGCTTGAGTGGGCTGCTAACGCAGTTCCTGACACAGTTCTATGGCGATGCCGCCAAGCACGCCGATGTAGACGGCGATGAATCGACCACTGCCGCCCAGGTTGTGCCACGCGAAATTCTCGTCCAGACCACGCCCGACGATCTTGACGAGGTTGCTGCATTTTTGGCCGATATTCGCGGCACCAATGTGGATATTCGCGTCCCACAGCGCGGTGACAAGCGGACGCTCATGGAGACCGTGCAGAAAAATGCCGCTGAAGCGCTGCGCCAGCACAAACTTAAGCGAAGTGGAGATCTAACTACTCGATCGCAGGCTCTCTCCGAACTTCAGGACGCGCTGTTTATGGATGAAGCGCCGCTGCGTATCGAATGCACTGACATCTCGCATATTCAGGGCACCGATGTGGTGGCCTCGTTGGTGGTCTTCGAAGATGGATTGCCCAAGAAGTCCGACTACCGCCGCTACCGAATCAAGGATGCAGCGGGTGACGGTCGCTCCGACGACGTCGGCTCCATCGCTGAGGTGGTGCGTCGTCGTTTTCTGCGCCATAACGAGGACAAGCTCGCCATGCCCGATGATGCCAGCGAAATGTTCGTCGAAGAGACGACTGATGCCGTCGATGAGCAGTCGAGGAGTAGCCGCAAGTTTGCCTACCCGCCACAGTTGTTCATCGTCGACGGTGGTGCACCGCAGGTCGCAGCCGCTCAGTCGGTCCTCGATGAACTAGAGGTCACCGATGTGACGTTGGTGGGGATTGCCAAGCGCTTAGAAGAGCTATGGATTCCCGACGATGATGAGCCACTTATTCTGCCGCGCAATTCGGAAGCGATGTACCTTATTCAGCGAATTCGTGATGAGGCGCACCGCTTTGCCATTAATTATCACCGCCAGCAGCGCTCTAAACGCATGCGCTCTTCGGTACTCGATGGCATCAAGGGGCTGGGGCCAGCACGCCGCAGTGAGTTGGTCAAGCGCTTTGGCTCTGTTGCGGCGCTGAAGAAAGCCAGCGTCGAGCAGATCGAAGAGGTCGATGGTTTCGGGCCAATGCTCGCGAAAACTGTCTACGATTACCTCCACCCAGACGAAAAATCGTCGGAACCATAATCGGATTTCGGTACCGGAGAATGGGCGTAGAAGTAGGTAAACAAGTGGCTAAAACCGCACTTGAAACAGTGCTAGCGGGTTTACTTCCGCTAGTAAAACCGAGAGCGGTTGGGCGGAACTGTATTAGAGTGATGGCATGATTACTTCGGGTTATTCCCCTCAGGCTGAAAAGTCACTTGTGTTGATTACCGGCATGTCCGGTTCCGGACGCAATACGGCCGCCAGCGTCTTGGAGGAGATGGGCTGGTATGTCGCAGACAACCTGCCCCCGGAGTTGATTATGCGCATGGTCGAGTTGTCGTTTGAGGCGGACTCTCCCGTAGAGCGCCTCGCTATCGTCACCGACGTGCGCTCGCGCGCGTTCGCCGGCAGTTTGGGGGAGGTGCTCGACGGACTCCGCAATGAGGGGCGCCAGCCCTATGTCATCTTCTTTGATGCCAACGACGACACCCTCATCGCCCGCTACGACTCTGTCCGCCGCACCCATCCGCTGCAGGAAAATGGCACGCTTTCACAGGGCATTGCCGCTGAACGTCAGATGCTGCTGCCAATAAAGGGCATGTCGGATTTAGTAGTGGATACTTCTGACATGAGCGTGCACGATTTGCGCCGTGAGTTAGAGCATCAGCTGTCGGATACCGCTAGCAAGATTCAGCAGATCACCATCGAATCCTTTGGGTTTAAGCACGGTGCACCGCGCGATGCCGACATGCTTTTCGACGTCCGTTTTCTCCCCAACCCCTATTGGGTACCTGAGCTGCGTGCGGGCCGCGGTACCAACAAAGCAGTGGCCGACTACGTGCTGTCCCAACCTGAGTCTCAGGGGTTCTTGGATAATGTCACAAACTTGATTGAATTGGTTTTGCCCGGGTACCGCCGTGAGGGAAAGGGTTTTATGACTATCGCTGTGGGATGCACCGGAGGCCATCACCGAAGTGTGGCCATGTCGGAGGCGCTGGCTAAGAAGCTCGAGAGAGTTTCCGGGATCAACGTCAACGTCGTCCACCGTGATATTGACCGCAACTAGTGGTTTTCGTGGAGGTGTAGAAATTGACATCAATTACCAGTCTGGGTGGCGGTCATGGTCTCTTTGCCACGCTGAGAGCTGACCGTCAGGTTGCGGACCATGTCACAGCGGTGGTCACAGTTGCTGACGATGGAGGGTCCTCTGGTCGCCTTCGTCGTGAGCTGGGACAGATTCCCCCTGGAGACCTTCGCATGGCGCTCGCCGCCCTTTCCGCGGATACGGAGAAAGGCAATCTGTGGGAAGAGACGCTACAGCACCGCTTTGGCGGAACCGGCGCACTCGCAGGCCATGCGATTGGCAATCTCATCATCGCTGGCCTCACCAGTGTGATGGGAAATGAAGTCGACGCACTTGACGAAATTGGCCGATTGCTGCAAATCCAGGGTCGCGTCGTGCCCATGTCGCCAATCCCGCTAGAGATTGAGGCCGAGGTCGTTGGCCTGGAGCAGGATGCCCGCGTCGTGCGCCAAGTCCGTGGCCAGGTCGCAGTGGCCACCACACCTGGTCAGGTGCGCCGGATCCGACTCATCCCTGAGACACCGCCGGCATCCGGGGAGGCCATTGAGGCGATTCTCAATGCTGATTTGGTGACGCTTGGACCAGGTTCGTGGTTCACTTCTGTTCTGCCACATCTTCAGGTGCCGGGTTTGCGGGACGCACTACTAGAAACCGATGCCACAACCGTGGTGGTGCTGAATCTCGTCGCCGAACCGGGGGAGACCGCTGGATTTTCATCTGAACGGCACATCCACATGCTCACACAGCATGCACCTAACTTGAAGCTCAATTACGTACTTGTCGACGACAACACGCCGCTCGCGGATACCGAACGGGAATACCTGCAGCGAGCGGCGGACAGCCTAGACGCGAAGGTTGTCTTCGCCGATGTGCAAGAAGTTGACGACCACGGAGCTCTGACGGGTCGGCATTCCCCGGAGAAGCTAGCTATCGCACTTCGTCAGTTCCTCTAAAGCGTCCGGCCAGTCGAGGGTTTTACGCATTCTCCTGCGGGGATGCAGCAGGCAATCAACTAATTGCCACTCGATTGGTTCCGGATACTATCCTTGAGATTTATTGCTAAAGCACAAATGGGGTTAATTAAACCTAAATTAGCCAGGCCCAAACCCAGCTCGTACACATGAAATGAGGATGGACAGCATCGTGGCATTGACGGCGAAGGTCAAAGACGAACTAGCCCGCGTGTCAGTTTCGCAGGAAAGCGCTCAAGCAGCGGAGATTGCGACCCTGTTCCGCTTCGCAGGAGGACTCCACCTGGTGGCAGGTTCGATAGTGCTGGAGGCTGAGTTGGATTCCGGCGCTGTCGCACGCCGCCTGCGCTCCATGCTGGCCGAACTCTACGATGTCAAAGCCAGCCTCAATGTCTTGTCTCCCGGTGGCTTGCGGAAGACCTCGAAGTACATCGTGCGGGTAACCGATGGCGCGGAACTCGTCGTTAGGCAAACTGGCCTGATTGACTCTGCAGGACGTCCCGTACGTGGCCTACCACGCAAGCTGATCATGGGACAGAAGATTGATCAAGAAGCTGCATGGCGGGGTGCTTTTTTGGCACATGGTTCATTGACTGAGCCGGGGCGTTCCTCAGCTTTGGAGGTCACTGCTCCCTCTGCTGAAGCGGCACTTGCATTGGTGGGATGTGCTCGTAGGCTCGGAATTACGGCTAAGAGCAAGGAAAATAAGTCCCGCGGTGGCGATCGCGTAATCATCCGGGAGGGCGATGCAATCGGTGCGCTCCTCACGCGAATGGGAGCCCAGACTACTCGTCTGCAGTGGGAAGAACAGCGTATGCGTCGTGAAGTGCGAGCGACGGCCACCCGCTTGGCGAACTTCGACGATGCCAACCTGCGGCGCTCGGCTCGTGCGGCCGTTATTGCAGCAGCGCGAGTAGAGCGAGCTTTAGAGATTCTCGGTGACGATGTACCAGATCATTTGGTTTCTGCAGGACAGCTGCGCATTGAGCATAAGCAGGCATCATTGGAAGAACTCGGGCAGCTCGCTAATCCACCAATGACCAAGGACGCAGTCGCAGGGCGAATCCGTCGTTTGCTCTCCATGGCGGACAAAAGAGCAAACGAACTCGGAATTCCCCCCACAACTGCAGTCGTTACAGACGAACTTTTTGACAAAGAAGTTGACGAGTAAAGCACCTGTCATGCCTAGTCAGATGCATAATTTTGGATAAATCTCCGTTTATTTGGGATTTTCGAGCGAAAGCATCGCTGCGCGAATGAAAAACCCAACGTACACTTCTGTAGTGAACCTGTTGGAGCGCAATCAGCGCCCTGACAAGTGGCATCGATTCGCCAATCCATTAAGGAGATTATTGTGACGGTTCGTGTAGGTATTAACGGTTTTGGTCGCATTGGCCGCAACTTCTTCCGCTCCCTGCTCGCTTCGGGCGCTGACCTGGAAGTCGTTGCTGTAAACGACCTCACTGATAACAAGACCCTGGCTCACCTGCTCAAGTACGACTCCATCATGGGCAAGCTTGACGCAGAGGTCACCTACGACGATGAGTCCCTCACCGTCAACGGCAAGCGCATCGCGGCATACGCTGAGCGCGACCCGAAGGACCTGCCGTGGGGTGAGCACGAGGTCGACATCGTCATTGAGTCCACCGGTTTCTTCACCGATGCCAACGCTGCCAAGGCTCACATCGAGGCTGGCGCCAAGAAGGTCATCATCTCCGCTCCGGCTAAGAACGAAGACGCAACCTTCGTTGTCGGCGTCAACCACACTGACTACGACCCGGAGAAGCACAACATCATTTCGAACGCTTCTTGCACCACCAACTGCCTTGCTCCGATGGCTAAGGTTCTGGACGATAAGTTCGGCATCGAGCGCGGTCTCATGACCACCATTCACGCATACACCGGTGACCAGCGTCTGCACGACGCTCCGCACAAGGACCTGCGTCGCGCCCGCGCTGCTGCTCTGAATATTGTTCCGACCTCCACCGGCGCTGCAAAGGCAGTTGCTCTGGTTCTGCCGCAGCTCAAGGGTTTGCTGGACGGCTACGCACTGCGTGTTCCGACCCCGACCGGCTCTGTCACCGACCTGACCTTCACTGCTAAGAGCGAGGTCACCGTCGAGTCCGTCAATGCCGCCATCAAGGAAGCTGCAGAGGGCGAGCTCAAGGGTGTTCTGGGCTACAACGAGGACCCAATCGTTTCCAAGGACATCGAGGGCGACCCGCGTTCCTCGATTTTCGACGCACCGCTGACCAAGGTCATCGGCGATCAGGTCAAGGTTGTCTCCTGGTACGACAACGAGTGGGGCTACTCCAACCGCCTCGTCGACCTGGCTGTCTACGTCGGTGAGCGCCTCTAATAACACACCTGGTTAATCCCAGACCCCGAACGGGCCGGGGTGGCTGTGCCTGGGTAGGGCACGCCACCCACGGCCCGTTTTTTACACACTTTCACAAGGATTTCATTGAGATGACTGTTAAGACTGTCAAAGACCTGATCAACGAAGGTATTGAAGGCCGTTACGTCCTCGTCCGCTCCGACTTTAACGTTCCGTTGAAGGACGGCGTTATCACCGATCCGGGTCGAATCGATGCTTCGCTGCCCACCCTGTCCGCGCTTGTCGAGGCCGGTGCCAAGGTCGTTGTTATGGCTCACCTGGGTCGACCGAAGGGCGAGGTTAAGTCCGAGTTCTCCCTGGCCCCGGTCGCTGAGGCGCTGTCTGAGCGCCTGGAGCAGTACGTCGCGCTCGCCGGTGATGTCTCCGGTGAGGACGCGCACGAGCGCGCTAATGGCCTGACCGAGGGCGATGTACTCCTGTTGGAGAACGTCCGCTTCGATCCGCGCGAGACCTCCAAGGACGAGGCAGAGCGCGCCGAGTTCGCAGCCGAGCTGGCTGCACTTGTTCCGGACGGAGCATTTGTTTCCGACGGTTTCGGTGTTGTTCACCGCGCCCAGGCTTCCGTCTTCGACGTCGCTAAGAAGCTGCCGCACTACGCCGGCAACCTGGTTCAGGCTGAGCTAGAAGTTCTGCGCAAGGTCGCAGAGACCCCGGAGAAGCCGTACACCGTCGTGCTCGGCGGTTCCAAGGTTTCCGACAAGCTGGGCGTTATTGAGGCTCTCGCGCCGAAGGTTGACTCCCTGGTCATCGGCGGCGGCATGTGCTTCACCTTCCTGGCTGCCAAGGGCTACGCCGTTGGTGCATCCCTGCTGCAGGAAGAGATGATTGACACCTGTAAGGATCTGCTGGACCGCTACGGCGATAAGATCGTTCTGCCAACCGACGTAGTCGTGGCTGACAAGTTCGCTGCAGACGCTGAAAACAAGGTGGTAGACGCCACCGAGATTCCGGAAGGCTGGATGGGCCTGGACATCGGACCGGCTTCCGCCGAGGCATTCGGCAAGGTGCTCGCTGAGTCCAAGACTGTGTTCTGGAACGGCCCGATGGGCGTGTTCGAGATGGAGGCTTTCGCAGCTGGCACCCGCGAGGTTGCACAGGCCATCATCGATGCCACCACTAACAACGGTTGCTTCTCCGTCGTCGGTGGCGGCGACTCCGCAGCAGCAGTACGTACTCTGGGGTTGAACGAGGACGGCTTCAGCCACATCTCCACTGGTGGTGGCGCTTCGCTGGAGTTCCTCGAGGGTAAGACTCTGCCGGGCGTCTCCGTCCTGGAAGACTAAGATTTTTCCACCACCGGATTTTCATCGCTTAAAAATCCGCTAATTGATAGGGAAGTGAATTCCACCACTATGGCACGTACACCATTTATTGCTGGTAACTGGAAGATGAACCTGAACCATCTCGAAGCTATCGGTGTGGTGCAGAAACTCGCGTTCGCTCTGCCAAAGGAGTACTACGACAAGGTTGACGTCGCTGTCATCCCGCCGTTTACCGACCTGCGTTCGGTCCAGACTCTGGTTGAGGGCGATAAGCTCGGCGTCACTTACGGCGCGCAGGATGTCTCAGTCCACGAGTCCGGCGCTTACACCGGCGAGATTTCCGCATCGATGCTGGCAAAGCTCGGCTGCACCTGGGTCGTCGTCGGTCACTCCGAGCGTCGCGATATGCACGCAGAGGACGATGAGCTGGTCGCAAAGAAGGCCAAGGCAGCACTGCGCGAGGGCATGAACCCAATCGTCTGTGTCGGCGAGCCGCTGGAGGTCCGAGAGGCCGAAGAGCACGTCGAGTACGTTGTCTCTCAGGTCAAGGGCTCCCTGGCTAACCTGACCAACGCTGAGCTGGCCAAGACCGTCATCGCTTACGAGCCTGTCTGGGCTATCGGCACCGGTAAGGTCGCATCGGCTGCAGACGCGCAGGAAGTCTGTGCAGCTATCCGCGAGACCGTCGCAGAAATTGCGGACGAGAACATCGCAAAGGAGATGCGCATCCTCTACGGTGGTTCCGTCAAGGCCGAGAACGTCGCTGAGATCGTCGGCAAGCCCGACGTCGACGGCGGCCTCGTCGGTGGCGCTTCGCTCGACGGTGAAGCATTCGCGAAGCTCTGCGCACTTGCTGCAGATGCCGCTCAGAACGCCTAAGTGCATATAAATTCAGAACAACTGATAAGATAGGCGCCATGCGCGACCCCGGATTGGTTTTATTGATTCTCATAAAACCGATTCGGGGTTATTGCCTTTAGGCGGACTCAATCCAGGCACACCGACTGGCAATGTTTTAGCGCGATACATTTCCCGAGGCTTTCCACTTGGAATGCCCGGCAATTTTCAAAGGACGTGCTCAATGAACGAACAAGTACATGGTGACACTGACCGACACACTGCAAGCAATGAGCAATCCTCATCGACCGCTACCGCGAAGCAGCAGGACTTGCTCTGGGAGGATATTCGCCACCTGGGTCGAATTCTTGGGCAGGTAATCCGCGAGCAAGAGGGTGACGAGGTCTTTAACCTGGTCGAAAATGCTCGCCGTGCAGCCTTCGAACTCCATCGTGGCGATGGCGACATCGAGAAGCTCACCGGCCTCTTCCGCGATATTGACCCAGCCGAGGCAAGCCCTGTCATCCGTGCTTTCACGCACTTCGCACTTTTGGCCAACCTCGCTGAGGATTTGCACGAGGAGCTGGGCATCGAGGCATCTCTCGATGCTGGCGATCCACCGCAGGACTCCACGCTGGAGGCAACATGGCAGAAGCTTCGCGACGCCAAGGTTTCCGGCGGCGCGATTGCGGACATGATGGACCACATTGAGGTCGTCCCGGTTCTGACCGCACACCCAACGGAAACTCGTCGTCGCACAGTGTTCGATGTGCAGAAGCACATCACGGCCGCAATGCGGCGCCGCCACGAGATCCAGGCAGCCCCGATGAATGCGCGCACCGCGGACCGACTCGCTGAGATTGATGCCGATATCCGTCGCCGGATCCTGACGCTGTGGCAAACGGCTCTGATTCGCATGAACCGCCCGGATATTCGCGACGAGGTCGAAGTTGGTCTTCGCTACTACCAGCTTTCTCTGCTGGAAGCTGTGCCACAGATTAACCGAGACGTCGTCAAGCACTTGCGTCAGCTCGGCGGGGACAAGTTGCCGGCTAACCCAACGATTCGCATGGGCTCGTGGATTGGCGGTGACCACGACGGCAACCCATACGTGACAGAGGAGACGCTGCGCTATGCCTCCGATAGGGCGGCGGGTACGATCCTGCGTCACTACTTCTCGCAGCTGCACCTGCTGGAGCGCGAGCTCAGTCTCAGCGACCGCCTGACCAAGGTCACCGTGGATTTGGTCGCTCTGGCCAGCCGCGGCCACAATGACGTTCCTAACCGCGAAGATGAGCCGTACCGTCGTGCGGTTCACGGTATCCGCGGTCGCGTGGCGGCAACAGCGGTGAACTTCTTCGACGAGTCCATCATCGAGGGCGACTGGTCGGAATTCACTCCGTATGACAGCGCCGAGGAGCTACTTGAAGAGCTCTCGATTATCGACGACTCCCTGCGGTCCAGCCACGATGACCTCATCGCCGATCACCGCCTGCGCGACCTGATGGATTCAGTGGAGGTATTTGGTTTCCACCTGTACTCGATTGATATCCGCCAGAATTCGGACTCTCATGAGGAAATCCTCACCGAGCTGTTCTCCGCTGCCGGTGTGGTGGACAACTACGCGGGATTGAAGGAAGCCGACAAGGTCGAACTGCTGACCAAGGAACTGCAGTCCTCCCGTCCGCTGGTTTCGACTTCCGCAGATCTTTCCGAAGCTACGGCTCGCGAGCTAGGCATTATGCGTGCGGCATCTCGTGCGGTGCGCAAGTACGGTCACGACGCGGTACCGCACTGCATCATTTCGATGTGTACATCGGTCTCCGACCTGCTGGAGCCGATGATTCTGCTCAAGGAAGTCGGTCTGATTCGCCCGAATGGCTCGCAGCCGACCGGTTCTGTTGACGTCATCCCGCTGTTCGAAACCATCGAAGACCTGCAGGCTGGTGCCGACGTCCTGCGTGCTGCGTGGGACATTCCGGTCTACCGCGCATACGTGTCCGCACGCGGAGATCTGCAGGAAGTCATGCTCGGCTACTCCGACTCCAACAAGGACGGCGGGTACTTCGCTGCAAACTGGGCGCTTTACGACGCGGAGGTCGCCATCGTGGCAGCCGCGAAGGACAACGACATTCGCCTGCGTCTCTTCCACGGCCGCGGAGGTACCGTTGGCCGTGGTGGCGGACCGTCCTACGAGGCAATTCTGGCGCAGCCGTCGGGTGCAGTCCAGGGGTCGGTGCGTATCACCGAGCAGGGCGAGATTATCTCTGCCAAGTACGGTCACCCTGCAGCGGCACGCAGGAACCTCGCCGCACTTGTTTCGGCAACGATTGAGTCGACTCTGCTCGACGTCGATGACCTGAAGAACCCAGCTCGCGCCCACGAGATTATGTCGGAGATTTCCGACATGTCTCGCGAGGCCTACTCGAAGCTCATGCACGAGGACCCGGGCTTTATTGACTTCTTCACGTCGTCGACCCCGGTCGATGAGATCGGCAGCCTGAACATCGGTTCGCGTCCGACCTCACGCAAGCAGACCCAGACCATTTCTGACCTGCGCGCAATTCCGTGGGTACTGTCCTGGTCGCAGCAGCGTTCTATGGTGCCGGGCTGGTTTGGTGTCGGCTCTGCACTGCAGGAGTGGATCGGCGAGGACGAAGACGGTTCCCGCCTGGCTGAGCTCCGTCAGCTCAACGAGATTTGGCCGTTCTTCAATTCGGTGCTGTCGAACATGGCGCAGGTCATGTCCAAGGCTGACCTGAACCTGGCGCGCGCCTACGCTAGCCTGTGCCAAGATAAGGCCGACGGTGAGCGCATCTACGGCATCATCAAGGCTGAGTTCGACCTGACTTTGGAGATGTTCCTGAAGGTAACCGGGTACAAGCACCTGCTGGAGGACAACCCGCTGCTCAGGCGCTCGGTGGACATGCGCTTCCCGTACCTTATGCCGCTGAACATCATCCAGCTGGAGATGCTGCGTCGCTACCGTGCCGGCGATAATCGCGACAAGGTGCGTCGGGGCATTCAGCTGACCATGAATGGTCTGGCAACTGCACTGCGCAACTCCGGCTAGGGATACGGCTAGGGATACCTAGCCAGCGGAGCAATTGCGCTAGTATAGTTGGAGTTCTTAAAGAAGCGACGTTTCAAAAGGAAGTGCGCGTGTACCTCGCCATTCAGATTGTCCTGGTCATCACATCCATCCTGATGACGCTGTTCATCCTGCTCCACAAGGGTAAGGGTGGCGGACTGTCCAGCCTCTTTGGTGGCGGCATGCAGTCGAATCTGTCCGGTTCGACTGTGGTGGAGAAGAACCTTGACCGCGTCACTATTGTGACCGTGATTATCTGGTTGCTCTGCATTGTCCTGTTGCTGCTGTTCAATACTTTCGGCTGGTAGGTTCCGCACGCAGCACGCCCCACCGCAGGCCTTTAAGCAATAAAAATTCCCGTCGATAGCATTTCGCTTATCGACGGGAATTTGCTGTTTCTGGGCTGTTAGCGGTGAAGCGGAAGCCTAGAGCTGCGCAGCCGCAGCATCGTCAACAAAGACAACGGTTTCCTGAACACCGCGAACCCCGGCCGCCGGCCACTGCGCTGGGTCGTCCTGCTGAGCGATAGCTGCAATTGCCTCAGCCTTTTCGCCGCCCGCTACAAGTAGCCACACACGCTGAGAGCTGGCGATGGCCGGCATCGTCAACGTGATGCGGGTCGGCGGTGGCTTCGGGCAGTTATGCACGTCCACGACCAAGCGTTCCTGCTCAGCCAGCGCTGCGGTATGTGGGAAAATCGAGTTGATGTGTCCCTCTCCGCCCATACCAAGAAGGTGAAGGTCAAAGCCATTTGGAGCCTTCTCCCGAACGATAGCTTCGTAGCTTTCGGCGGCCTCCGTGGTGGTCACGCCGCTGTCGGCAGCGGCAAACTCGAAGATGTTTTCCTCCGGCACGCCGACAGGGGACAAGAGACGCTTACGAGCAGCCAACGCATTGCGATCTGCCGAGTCGGCAGCGACAAAGCGTTCATCTCCGAAGAACACCAGGACTCGGTTCCAGTCGATGTCTCCGGAATCGTCGGCAAGCGCACTGAGCAAAGCGGTACCTGCGCCGCCACCGGTGAGAACGACGCGTACGAAACCGTCATCGGTGACCGGAGAGGCGTTGCCATGTTGGACGGCGACAACCGCATCGATGAAGCGCTGACGTGCAGCCTCGACGATACCCGCCTGGTCAGCGGCGCGGTGGAACTGAGGGGCAGGGACGGTATTCGACGCGTTATCGGTGGTCACTTGTCAGAGACTCCTGGTTCGTTAGCGAAGCTAGTTGTTGTGGACGTCGGAGGTTGCATTCCCACCGTGTGAATCTGGCTGAGGCCACGCAGGGCACGTCCGTAGGCAGTATCGTGGTCGAGGTGACGCAGCTCCTCTGCCAAACATTCGGAGCGTGTTGGACGCGATACTGCGACCTTGAACGGGGGTTTTTCTCCGTTGGTGACCGATGCAGTGGTGGCGCTTTCAATATCGATGCGCAAAGTCTGGCCATTTTCACGCTCAAAGGCGACGGAGGTCACCGGTGGCTTGGCGCGGCCCTTTTCGTCCACCGGAATCTTCTTCTCACCGGTGGAGTAACGGTTGACCGGCAGCCCCAGGCGATCTGCCAACCATCCGGCGGCGACCTCGACCGATGGCGAGTCCTGTGGGCCGTAGATGGACACGGAGGTCACCGGCGAATGCGGCGGCAAGTCGAAAGCGGATGCCAACACACCGCGCCAGTTCGTCAGCCGCGACCAGCTCAGGTCGGAATCGCCGGGCGTGTAGCCCGTACGGCGCGTGTAGATAGCGTTGCTATTCGGGTCACAGAGTGAATCGGTGATACGGCGCTGGGCAATTCGGCCGATTGGTGTCGCCGCTGGGACCTGCGGCGCCTCAGACGGCCACCACGCCACGACCGGCGTATCCGGCAGCAGCAGGGGAGTCACCACAGAGCTGTGGTGCTGACCAATCTCTCCGGACATGTGCATAACGACGATCTCAGCGGCACCGGCATCACCACCGACGCGGAGTTCCGCGTCGAGGCGATTGTCCAGGCGTGGATCATCGGAGACCAATACCAGCACACGGGATGGGTGCTCGCGGGAAACGGAGTTGACCGTGGAGATAATGTTTTCCAGGTCGTCTTCGCTTTTGGCCAAAACAATCAGGGTGAGGACACGGCCCGTGGTGACGATGCCGCCCTGCTCTCGAAGCTGCACCAACTGACGAGCAATGCTCGCGGTGTCAGTGTCTGGCAAATTGACAATCATGAAAGTGTTCTTTCTGTCAGAAAATTCTTAAGAACTGAGAGGTCGGCAACCTATGGCCGTCGCCAAGCGCGACCGTCGCGCTCGAGCATGTGGTCAGCGGAGGAAGGCCCCCACGAACCTGCGGGGTAGCCCTCGGGACGACCGCGCTTGGCCCAGTACTCGATGATGGGGTCAAGAATCTTCCAGGAGAGCTCGACTTCCTCGTTGGTGGGGAAGAGGCTGGCCTCGTCGAGAAGCGCATCCAGAATTAGGCGCTCGTAGGCCTCTGGCGACTGCTCGGTAAACACCTCGGAGTAGGAGAAGTCCATGTTGACATCGCGCACCTCCATGGCCGAGCCCGGGACCTTCGAGCCGAAGCGCATGAGCACGCCCTCGTCTGGCTGAACACGGATGACCATTGCGTTCTGGCCGAGTGCGGCAGTCATTGTCTCTGCGAAGGGCAGGTGAGGTGCGGACTTAAAGACCAGCGCAATTTCAGTGACGCGGCGGCCGAGGCGCTTGCCGGTGCGCAGGTAGAAGGGGACACCGGCCCAACGACGGGAGTTGATCTGCAGCGTACAGGCGGCGTAGGTCTCGGTCGTGGATTCGGGGTCGAAGCCTTCCTCATCGCGCAGCCCCGGCACGAAGTTGCTGCCCTGCCAATCCGCCGTGTACTGGCCACGAGCGGTGTATTTCGAAAACGGACGCACTGGCTCGACGGCACGCAGAACCTTGATCTTTTCCGCCTGCAGCTCTTCCGGGGTAAAGGCGATGGGCTCTTCCATTGCCACCAGCGCCAGGAGCTGGAGTAGGTGGTTCTGAATCACGTCACGAGCTGCACCGATACCGTCGTAGTAGCCGGCGCGACCGCCCAAACCAATGTCCTCGGCCATGGTGATCTGGACGTGGTCAATGTAGTGAGAATTCCACATCGGATCGAACAACTGGTTGGCAAAACGCATGGCCAGAATGTTCTGGACGGTTTCCTTGCCCAGGTAGTGGTCGATGCGGAACACAGCGTCTTCTGGGAAGACCGAGTTCACAATCCGGTTGAGTTCCTGAGCGGAGGCTAGGTCGTGGCCGAATGGCTTCTCAATAATCACGCGACGCCAATAATCCTCGCCCGACTGCGCCAGCCCCGAACGATCGAGCTGATGACAGACATCGGGGAAGTTAGCTGGCGGAATGGACAGGTAGTAGGCCCAGTTGCCAGCGGTGCCGCGGGAGCGATCGAGCTCCTCAAGTTGTGCGGCCAGGCGATCGAAGGCCTCGTCATCGGTGAAGGTACCGGTGACAAAGTGAATGCCCTCAGCCAGGCGCTGCCAGACACTCTCACGGAAGTCTGTGCGGGCGCCCTGTTCCACTGCGGTGCGCACATAATCCTCAAAGTCCTGTTTCGACCATTCGCGACGACCGTAGCCAACTAACGCGAAGGAGGCAGGCAGCAGACCGCGGTTGGCCAGATCGTAAATGGCAGGCAGAAGCTTCTTTCGGGCCAGATCGCCCGTCACTCCGAAAATCACCATGCCGCCCGGGCCGGCAATACGCGGCAAGCGCTTATCCTGCGGGTCGCGCAGCGGGTTGATGTATCCGTCGTGGTTGGTGCTGTCGTCTCCGTTGTGCGGAGAGCTGGCAGTAGGGGAGTTCGAATCGTTGCGTTGCAGAGAATCACTCACGGTTTACATAATGTCATATCGAGAAAAGTCCGGTGGAATCGTTTCCGATTCCTCCGATGGGGTCTTGACGGGTCCCTTCTTCTGCCTTAGGTTTATGACCTAGGTGGTATACCCATAAACCACGGAGGTGTATATGCAGGCGAAGGAGGCGGACCCTCGGCCCATCTACGTCCAGATCGCCGAGGATCTGAAATCAATGATTTTGTCCGGGGAGCTCTCGGCTGAGGATCGTGCCCCTTCAACCAAGGAGCTCTCGGAGTTCTATCAGGTCAACCCAACCACGGCCGCCAAGGCCATGACGGAACTGTCGATGGTGGGGCTTGTGGAGAAGAAAAGAGGACTCGGCATGTTTGTCACTCCAGACGCCCGTAATCGCATTCGCGCTGAGCGTCGTGAAGCGTTCCAGCGCACCTACATCGAGCCATTAAAAGCGGAGGCCGGCATTCTCGGCCTCACGCTCCACGACATCATCGCCATGCTGGAGGAGGAGAAATGAGCATCTACGGCGTGATTGGCCCCAACGGCGCCGGCAAGACTTACTACCTGCGTACCCTCGCGCAGATGCCTACGGCGGCCCTGGCGAAGGCTGCACCCGACACCCAGGTCTTCGGTGCCACCCCGCGCGAATATTTCCAGATCCTGCGCACCGGCTGGGATCAGCTCGATGTGCCCCACGCGGAGTCCCTCCTCGATTTCCCCGCTGACACCCCTATCAAAAAGCTCAGCCTGGGCCAGCGCCAGCTGCTCATCGCCGCTGCCACCCTGGCATCGGGCAAGGAAGCATTGCTTTTCGACGAGCCCTTCAACGGCCTCGATGTCGAGCACCGCGCCACATTGCGCGGCATGCTTATCGACTCGGCCGAATCGGCCGACCTTGTGGTCACCTCGCAGCACTCCCAGGATCTAGCCGGCCTAGTCGACACCTTGATTGTCATCCACAAGCAGGATGCGTACGGGCCCTATGACGTCGATAAGCTGCGCGCTAGCCATCCGGTGCTGCGAGGCCCTACGGATCTCGTGGCGCAGGTGGCCGGCCCAGTGCTCGCTAAGAAAACCCTCGGCGAGCGCTGCGAGGCAATCCTGGCTACAGAGCTCAGTTCGTCTGCCGCTGCGCATGCCCGCGCCCTCGGCGTTGAGGTGAGCTACCTCGACCCCGCGGCCCTCATCGACCTCGCAAGCACCTCCTCCTACATCGAACGGAGCAAGAAATGAGCACCGGACCTTTCATCGCGACCAACAAGAAAACCTTCCTCGGTGTTGCCGCCGTGTCCATCCTGTACTCGGCCTTCGGGCGCATGCTCGTAGGCAGCGGAACCGGCAACACCTTGCTTGGCATTATCGCGCTGGGCATCCTCTTCCTCATCACAGCCCGGCGTTCGGTCACCCTGCGTGACTACGGCGTGAGCACTGCCCGCTGGGTACGCTCCGCAATCATCGCAATCTTGGGCACATCGTTGGTGGCTACCGCCTTCATCGTCACGGCGATGGTCATCGAACAGAACAAGTCCGGTTACTACCGCGGATTCGATAGCTTCATTGTCACCTCCGGACCGGCCCTGTTTCCGGACACTAACGGGGAGCTGTACATGATTGAGGATTCCGGGCAGAACTACACCACAGTTCTGCTCACCGCGCTGTGCGTCTTCTTGAGCTTCCTCATGGCTACCGTGGCGAGCACCGCAGTCGGCACCGTCGCCGGCGCGAAGGGCACTCGTGCAGGATCGATCACCATTGGCCTGGCCCTGGTCACGCTCTTCCTCTTTAGCTATCTGCTGGACGTGACCAACTCCGTACCGGGCGCCCCCTGGCCGGCTGTGCCGATCTTTGCCTCAATCATCGCCGTAATCTCTGCGTTCGTGATGGCCTGGGCTTTAAAGGAAGACAAACGCCCACTGCCCTCTGTGCGTCCCACCTTCGCCACGTCCTAGCACCAATAGAAAAGCTCCCCGCGCAGGGGAGCTTTTTCATGTCCAACGTTGAACATGCGGGTTAAGTAACACAACAGGCGAACCGAAACTGACAACCCCAAAAGTTACGGGCTGCAGATGTGAAACTGTGCAAGTTTATGACACCTTCAGGCTATTTTTCGGGCCGTTTTTGACATAACCGCAGTCAGTAACTCGGATCGCCAGGCGACCTGCTGGCGCCAGCCAGAAACGCAGCCACTACCAACAGGCACCTAGATAATCAGCAGGCTTACTTCAGCTGCTCCATGCGCTGTGCAATCGACTCGAGCAAGGACTGCCAGGAGTCCACGAACTTCTCCACGCCCTCGCGCTCCAGGACAGCGAAGACGTCATCGAGGTCGATGCCAATCTCGCTGAGCTGAGTCATAACGGCATTGGCTGCGTCACCCTGGCCGCTGACGGCGTCGCGAACCTCGCCCTCGAAGCCCGCGGCAGCACGCAGCGTCTTCTCCGGCATGGTATTCACAGTCTGCGGTGCAGCCAGCTCAGTGACGTAGAGGGTGTCCGGGTAAGCCGGGTTCTTCACACCGGTCGAAGCCCACAGCAGGCGCTGCGGCTTAGCACCGGCGTTTTCCAGCTGTGCCCAGCGAATATTCTGCGCCGAGAAAGTCTCCTCGAACTTGGCGTAAGCTGCACGGGCATTGGCCAGACCAGCCTTGCCGCGCAGAGCCAGGGCCTCCTCGGAGCCGATCTTGTCCAGGCGAGCATCGATTTCGGTGTCAACGCGGGAAACAAACAGCGACGCAACAGAGTGGACCGAAGCCAGGTCCACGCCGTTGTCCTTCGCACGCTCAATGCCCTCGATGAACGCATCAATGACCTGCAGGTAACGCTCCACCGAGAAAATCAGGGTGACGTTTACCGAGATTCCCTCGGACAGAGCCTGGGTGACAGCCGGCAGGGAAGCATCGGTCGCCGGAATCTTAATCATCGCGTTCTGCTTGCCGACGCGCTCCCAGAGCTTACGGGCCTGCGCAATCGTGGCCTCGTAGTTGTCGGCGTAGCGAGGATCGACCTCGATGGACACACGGCCATCGACACCGTCGGTTTCTTCGGATACACCAGCGAAAAGGTCACAGGCATCGCGGACGTCGTCGATTGCCATCGCGAACACAGCATCTGCCGGGTTCGCCCCCTCTGCAGTGAGCTGCGCCAGCTGAGAGTCGTAATCCTCACCGGCGGTCATCGCCGAAGAGAAGATTGCCGGGTTAGTAGTGACACCGACAACCCGAAGCTCTTCAATAAGATTTTTCAAATCGCCCGAGGTGAGGCGCTGGCGCGAAAGATCGTCGAGCCACGCCGAAGTCCCTACCTTGGCGAGCGCTTCCATCGTGGTGTTTCCCATAGTGTTTAACGCCTTTCTGTCAATACCGCTTCGTTGCCTAAAGACTTCGCTAAAAGTTGTATGTCCTTAAACTACTGTGCGTCACAAACAATACTGGCGCTACCGGAGCGCGGTACGGTTTTCACAAATCCCGTCCCGACAACGGCCGATAGCGCCAGGTTTTAACAAACTTACTTAGCAGCCTCGATGGACTCCTTGGCGGCATCGACAACAGCCTCTGCTGTGATGCCGAACTTCTCGAACAGCTCCTTGTACGGAGCCGATGCACCGAAGTGCTCCAGGGAGATAGCGCGACCAGCATCACCCAGGTGGCGGTACCACGGCATTGCAATACCGGCCTCAACCGAGACACGAGCGCGGACGGACTTCGGCAGAACCTGCTCGCGGTAGGCATCGTCCTGCTGCTCGAACCAGTCGAGACACGGAACGGAGACAACGCGGGCGCTGACGCCTTCTTCAGCCAGCTTGTCAGCAGCTTCGACAGCGAGGTGGACTTCCGAACCGGTAGCCATCAGGATGACGTCCGGGGTCTCCTTGGCGCCGTCGACAAGCACGTATGCACCACGACGGACACCCTCGGCGGCTTTTTCCTTCGTGCCTTCCAGAACCGGAACGTTCTGGCGGGTCAGAGCCAGAGCCTTCGGACCTGCCTCGCCTTCGAGAACAGCGGCCCAAGCCTGAGCGGTCTCGTTAGCGTCAGCCGGACGGACGGTGGACACACCCGGGATAGCGCGCAGCGAAGCCAGCTGCTCAATAGGCTGGTGCGTCGGGCCGTCTTCGCCCAGACCAATGGAGTCGTGGGTCCAGACATAAATAGGGGAGATGCCCATCAGCGATGCCAGGCGGACAGCCGGACGCATGTAGTCCGAGAAGATAAGGAAGGTGCCGCCGTACGGACGGGTACCACCGTGGAGCAGAATGCCGTTGAGGATCGAGCCCATGGCATGCTCACGAATACCGAAGTGCAGGTTGCGGCCGTACGGGTCGGTGGTCCAGGTACCGGTGGTGATGGACTTCGGGCCGAAGGACGGCTCGCCCTTCAGGACGGTGTTGTTGGAGCCAGCCAGGTCAGCTGAGCCACCCCACAGCTCCGGCAGGGTCTTACCCAGTGCCTGCAGCGCGGCCTCAGATGCCTTGCGAGTAGCAACGCCCTTCTCATCCGGCTCCCAAGTCGGCAGCTCAGCGTCGAAGCCCTCAGGCAGCTCGCCGGCGGTCAGACGGTCCAGCAGAACCTTGCGCTCCGGGTTAGCCGCAGCCCACTCATCAAACTTGACCTGCCACTGTGCGTGAGCCTCAGCACCGCGCTCAACCAGCTTGCGGGTGTGCTCAATGACCTCGTCAGCGACGTTGAAGTTCTTGTCGGTATCGAAGCCGAGAGCTTCCTTGATTCCGGCAATCTCGTCGCCACCAAGTGCAGCACCGTGCGAAGCGCCGGTGTTCATCTTGGTCGGAGCCGGGTAAGCGATCACAGTGCGAACGCGAATGAAGGTCGGACGCTCCGTATCCTTCTTGGCCTCCTCGACAGCAGCCTCGAGTGCAGCGACGTCCTCGCCGCCGTCGACCTCAATGACCTGCCAGCCGTAAGCACGGTAGCGGTCCGCGACATTCTCTGTGAAAGCAATAGTGGTGTCGTCCTCGATGGAGATGCCGTTGTCATCCCAGAAGACAATCAAGTTGCCCAGCTGCTGAGTGCCAGCCAGCGAGCAGGCCTCGGCAGTAACACCCTCCTGAACGTCACCATCAGAAGCGATGACGTACACGAAGTGATCGAACGGAGACTCACCCGGGGCAGCTTCCGGGTCGAACAGCCCACGTTCCCGTCGCGAAGCCATGGCAAAACCGACAGCCGACGCCAGACCCTGACCCAGCGGACCAGTGGTGATTTCCACGCCGTCAGTGTGTCCGTACTCCGGGTGCCCCGGGGTGAGGGCGTCCCACGTACGCAGTGCCTTCAGGTCATCGAGCTCCAGGCCGAAACCGCCGAGGTAGAGCTGGACGTACTGCGTCAGAGAGGTGTGACCACAGGAGAGAATGAAACGGTCACGGCCGATCCACTTCGTATCCTTCGGGTCATGGCGCATAACGCGCTGGTAAAGAGAGTAAGCCAGCGGTGCGAGGCTCATAGCAGTGCCGGGATGTCCCGAACCTGCCTTTTCCACGGCGTCCGCAGCCAGCACACGAGCCGTATCTACGGCCTTCGTATCCAAGTCAGACCAGTCCGAGGGGTAGTTGCGAACAACCCGTGCTTCATGCTCAGTCGACAGTGTCACGTGAATGACTCCTAGTATCCAAATGGATTAGTAAAGTTCTTCTCCATACTAACTAGGATTGCGCGCTCCGGGTTCAAACCGGGCCGATTAGCTAAGAGGTAAGTCTCAGAGGGCGCGCCGCACATGCTTCACGACGGTCATTATTGGAACCGTTATGATTACCGGTAAACTGATTGCCTGCCCCTCATTTTATTTTCCGGAAAAACTCGTCGGGAACTTTCCGACCGTTGCATCCGACTATCTGTAAACGGGGGGTTTGTTTATGGCGCGTGAAAGGGACATTGCTTTGTTGGAAACAGTCAAGGCGTATATTGCACTGACTAAGCCAAGAATTATCGAGCTACTGCTCGTCGCGGCCATTCCCGCAATGCTTCAGGCTGATCGCGGTCGTGTTCACGTTGGACTGATTCTTCTCACCTTGTTCGGTGGTTGGCTGGGTGCCGCAGCTGCGCACACCTTCAACATGGTCATGGATTACGACATCGACCAGAAGATGCGCCGCACTCGCCGTCGCCCGCTCGCGCGCAACCAGGTTAGCCGTCGAGCGGCAGCGATTTTCGGCACTGTCTTGATGATTGCGTCGTTCCTATGGCTGTGGTTGCTGTGTAACTCGCTACTGGCCGCCGTTTTCATTCTGATTACGATTGCCTTCTACATCTTCGTCTACACGTTGTGGCTGAAGCGCCGTACTGATCAGAACGTAATCTGGGGTGGCGCTGCGGGGTGCATGCCGGTGATGGTCGGCTGGGCCGTAATCACTGACAACAACCCGGAGATTACGGGGCTGGCTCACTGGTGGCAGGCATTCATCCTGTTCCTGCTTATCTTCTTCTGGACTCCGCCGCACACCTGGGCATTGGGCCTGCGCTACAAGGAGGACTACAAGGCTGCTGGCGTGCCGATGATGCCAGTGGTCAAGCCGGCAATCGTCGTTTCCAAGCGCATTATTTACTACACCGCCGCGACCGTGATTACCACTCTGCTATTGGTTCCGTACGCGGGTTGGATCTATCTGCTTGGCGCCGTTGGCGCTGGTGCTTGGTTCCTGTGGGGCGCCATTGACCTGCACCGCCACGTTAAGACCGGCGGCAAGATTAAGTCGATGAAGCTGTTCTTCATGTCGAACAACTACTTGTCTATCGTCTGTGTGGCGCTTTCTCTCGATGCCGTACTCGGATTGCAGACAATTTCGAGCATGTTCTAGGGCAGTTGCTGAGCTCCTTTGAAGAGGCCCTTTCCGGTTGCGGGAAGGGTCTCTTTTTGTGTGTGGAGATGGGCACGGGCTGCAAATGTGAAACTGTGCGAGTTTATGACACTTTCAGGCCATTTTTCGCGCGATTTCTGTCATAAACATAGTCAGTAACTCGGATCGATAGGTGGGCAGACCGCCCCCTTGCACCGCCCGCGCAGCCCGCACCGCCCGCGCAGCCCGCTAGCCACTGGGAAACGCACATCCGAGCACACGGAGCCGAGCAGACAGCAGAACCGCCTAAACACGCACAACCAAAGCGCGTGTTTAGGCGGTTCAAGCAGGAATCAACAGCCGGTAACCACAGTGGTTAATACAGCCGCTGACCGGCAGCTAGCTACGCGGTAACCTCGACGTTCTTCTCCGAAGCAACAGTGGCGGCAGCCGCATCGCCTTCAAGCGAGCCAGTGACTTCTGCGCTCCCACCGACAGTGCGGTAACCGTGCTGGAAAAGTACTGCAGTCAAAGCGGTGCAGATACCAGATCCGGCAACGTGAACCGGCACCAATGCCTCCGGTACACCGGACCAATACTGAATCATTCCAACTACGCCCTGAGCCAAAATGAACACAACGAGTGCGATGGCAACCTTACGCACAGGTGCAAAGGCTTCCGAGGCCAGCAGACCGAAAATGAGGCCGATAACCAGGCCAAGGTAGAGGTACATAAAACCAGCGTGGATATGCGCCAGGTCAACAATCGGTAGCTGGAGGCGATCCTCCGGGAGCACCGAAGCATCTCCAGCGTGTGGTCCGGCACCGGTGACCATAGTTCCGGTAATCAGCGTCATCGTCAGGGCCAAGCCGGAGGCGGCAGCCAAATAGCGCAGATAGCGCGGGTACATGCGGGTAGCAGTGCCGTCGTCAGGCTCAGAAATCTTGACGAAAAGCATGCCAGCGAGCCAGACCAGAATCATCGAAGGCAGGAAGTGCAACGCTACGGCGTACCACTTCAGGTCAACCCAAACGGAGATACCGCCGATAACAGCCTGGACGATAACGCCGAGACCGTTGAGGAAGGCCAGCAACTTGATTTCCTGACGGCGACCGACACGCATAACCGAAAGAAAGAGCAGAAGTGTCAGAGCAACCAGCACAAAGGTGAGCAGCCGGTTGCCAAACTCAATAATCTGATGGAGCATTTCTGCTTCCCCCGCGACAGGAACGAAGCTGCCTGGGTGACATTCAGGCCACGAAGCACAACCGAGACCTGAACCAGTAACACGGACGATAGAACCGGTTACCGCAATTGCCGCCTGTGCAATCAAAACCAGCAGGGCATAGAGCTTCTGGCGCCCGATTGGTGTCAGCGGCAAAAACGATAGGGGCAAACTTCGATCTGCAGTATTCACATTAAGAAATTCTACCCATGCTGGCGGAAAATGGTAAAAGCGAAACCCCTGCGTTGGGCTGCGCTTTTCTATGCAGACTCCCCGATAGATTCCTAGTCATTCGGCATATCAAAACGGAACCAGCGGACCGCCAGTGCAGCGCCAAGGACACCCCACACGATCAGCACCCCGACAGCTGACCAATGGACGGACATGGCCAATGCCGCGGAGATCACGTCGGTAAGCGCGACGGACGGCAAGAGGTGCAGCAGTACAGAGCTGATGCCATCTAGCGACGGTGCGACGGCCACATAAGTAGTAGCACCAATAAGGAGGAACCAGATCAGGTTGGCGAGACCTAGGATTAGCTCGGCCCCCAACGTGCCGCCCATGAGCAAGCCCAATGAAGTAAAAACGAACGTTCCCAGAAGCATCCCCACATAAGCCAACAGCCAGCCGCCAATCGAGAGCTCTGCGCCAAGAGCGAGCCCCACGAGGCTGAACAGTATGTATTGCAACGTGACAGTAGTGCAGACCGACACAATCTTGCCTGCAATAATGCCCCACGGTGGCACGCCTGAGGCACCGATGCGCTTCAGGGCTCCGTAACGACGGTCAAAGCCCACGGCAATTGCCTGCCCCGTAAAACCTGCAGACATGACGGAAATCGCCAGCACCATGGGGAAGATGCGCTCGAGCGGATCATCGAGTTCCAACACAGGCACCATCACCAGTCCGATGAGCATCGCCAACGGGATAATGATGGTGAGGAGCATTTGCTCACCGTGCCGCCAGAAGAGCTTCGTCTCCAACCACGCCTGCGACATGACCAACGTCGCCATGTCCGAACGCTGCGGCTCCGGGGCGAAAGTGCCCTTAGCAAAGCGGGAGGCATCAGACCTCGGTGCGGTAGTCATTAGCTCCTCATCTCCGTTCCAGTGATCTGCAAGAAGACATCTTCAAGCGATTGCGTCGCCTTATTCAACGAGGTGATCAACACCTCTTGTCGCTCGCAACTCTGCGCCAATACAGTCAAGGCGCGCGGTGAAGCCTCACCAATCAGGGAGAACTCTCCACCGCCAGAAAGCTGCAGACGCTGCGAAAGACCAGACTCGCTAAAGCTGCGGTTGACCTCTTCGAAGTCAAGGCTGCCTCGAACGCTGACCTTCATAGCAGTGCTTGACGACGTCCCATGGAGCGCCGATGCGCCTGCGCTAGTGATTTCCTCGGTGGTGCCGGCCACAACTAAATGGCCTCGGTCGATAATCGCAACGTCGTCGGCAAGCGATTCAGCCTCGTCCATCAGATGCGTTGTCAGGACTACGGTGACTCCATCCCGGCGCAGCGACGAGATGAGATCCCAGACGGCTAGACGGGACTGGGCATCGAGGCCTGCTGTCGGCTCGTCGAGGAACACCAGCTCCGGACGTCCGACCAGGGCGCATGCGAGCGACAGTCGCTGCTGCTGACCACCCGAGAGCCTGCGGTAGTTCGTCTTACGATGGCGTTCTAGGCCTACGACTTCAAGGAGCCAATCAGTGTCCAGTGGATTTGCGGAGTAACTGGCAACGAGGTTCAGCATTTCGCCAACGCGAACACCGGGGTAGGCACCTCCGCCCTGGAGCATGATGCCAATGCGGCTGCGCAGTGCTGTGGTTTGAGTGACCGGGTCGAGATCGAGAATGCGAATTCGCCCTTCATCCGGCTTGATGAAGCCCTCACACATTTCAACGGTTGTGGTCTTACCAGCGCCGTTGGGGCCGAGAAGCGCAAGAACCCTACCTCGATCCAGGGAAAGCGAAAGGTCTGATACAGCCTCAACGTCATCGAATTTCTTCGTTACGTTCTCAAGGCGCAGAGCAGGAGAATTGGCAGCGTTATTCACGGTTAGTCAGTCTAATCTCACAGTTTTAATGAAGGCGAAATACCTTAGATCGCGTCGAGTACGCCAAGATGACGAGCATGACTGCGACGAAGAATACCAACGCCAGTAGGTAAATCTGAGCGACGGTGCCCGGAGGCAACCCCAGGCCGCGTGGTAGTACTACAAAACTGAAAATTGCCGAGTACAGAACCACGGCAATGCGAAATTGTACCCGGTTGGCCCAAGCGGACAGCGGCACGATGGCCCATAGCAGGTACCAGGGGTGCACGACGGGGAAGAGGATTACTAGAGCGAACATCGCCAGGCCGTAGCCGCCGAGCGGGTGAATGCGACCACGGAACGTCGCTAACAGCATGCGTAGGAGCCAGGCAGCCACTAGCGCTACACCAATGCCGCGGGTAAACAGCAAAGCACTGTCGCTGATATCGCCGAGCCCCAGGAGCCTCCCGAAGAAACCAGCGATGATCCCGAGCAGGGTAGTTAGCGACATCCAACTGCGCACCGTCGCGGCGCCACCTTGCGCGGTGATCCAACCAAAGCCCAGACCAGTTCCTAAGGAAACAACGACTGCCGTGACGACGGTTATTGCGCCCGTCACTACTGCGGAAAGAGCAACGGCCTTCCAGGTGCTGCCGAATTTTCTGGCCAGCCACATGCCGGCAAAGCCGAGCGCCACGAAACCGGTAACTTTAACCATTCCGGCGAGGCTGATGAGCACAATACCGCCTACATACAGCGCCCATGATCTTCCTCGGCTTTGGTTCTCGTGTCCGATTGGTCCGGGTTCTGGCAGCTCATCGGGCTCCATCGATTGCGCAGGACCGTGGATAGCGCGTAGACACAGTTCGAGGCCAACGAGCAGGAGTGCAAGCAGCAGGGCCTCGTTGTGGATACCCCCCACCAGGTGCAGCAATACCAGCGGATTGAGCGTGCCCAGCCATAGGGTGAACTGAGAGCTAACTCCGCAGCGGCGACCAAGCTGCACCAGCGCCCAGGACACCACGAGAAGCGAAACGATGGCGACGAGTCGGTGTAGAAAGACGGAAGCAATCACCCCGTCGCTGGTTATCTTGGCGATACCCCATGCCACTGCGAGGGCTGTGGGGCCGTACGGGCTCGGAGAGTGCGACCAAATCAATGGCACCGATCGGGCCAGTGGGTCGTTGGCTCCCAATAGGTCAACAGGTCCTGCGAGATAGGGATCCATACCCCGCTCCACAATTGCAGCCTGCGCCAAATAGGAGTAGATATCCTGCGTAAACAGGGGAGCGGTAAACACCAAGGGCAATACCCATGCCGCGTAGGTGCGTATGAGCATCGGAGTGGTCACCGCGGTGACGCGAGTCCGCGCACCGGCCAGAACGAACGCTCCGACACCCAACCAGGCTGTGACTAACATGCCAATCCCCACGAAGGTGACGATTGTCGTTGCCACCAACATTCGACCGAGGATCAGCCCGAGTGGTGTACCCCAAAACTCATTTCCAACCACCGGTGTCGCGCCTGCGCCAATCCCGGTGACCATAATAAAGATCGCCCCAAGAGTACCCAGCCAACGCAGCCAGGTGAAGCGTCGGAGTTCGCGGTAATTGATGCGGTGTTGGAGCGGCTGTTCTGAGCCTTGGTGGAGGGTTGCCGACCTGGAACCGGCCAGACCAATTTTCGGTATGGCGTCACGCACCCCGAGAGCATCGTCGAAGGTGGACGAGCGGCGCGGGGCGGGTCGGTTAGTTTTCACAAGGTCACATAGTAGACGATTCGACACGCCGAAAGGGCGTTCTAATCAGCGACGTTGCATTGATATTTAAATGCGTTGGACTTTATGCACCAATTACGACACAATTGTGTTGTCTAATACACCAGCGGCGCAAGTGGGATATTTGCCTCGCTGAGCCACCTAGACACCTTTTTATGATCCAGCAGTCCAATCGCAGGAGGTGACTCACCAGTCATGGCTGATCGGAAACCGACCGTCAATGACGGTGATACGCGCAAGCGCATTCTCCAATTACTTCTGGAACACAACCCGGCGTCCGCGACTTTTATCGCTGACACCCTGGGGCTATCCGCTGCAGGAGTCCGTCGCCACATCGACATTCTGGTGGACGAAGGTCTCGCCGAAACCGCTCCGGCACCCAGTACTGGCCCCCGAGGCCGAGGCAGGCCGGCAAAGTCCTACCGCCTGACAGACCGGGGCCGCGCTAGATTCGGACACGCTTACGACGATCTTGCTAGCGCAGCTCTAACCGCACTGCGCAAGGCCGGCGGTGAGCAGGCAGTTGCCCAGTTTGCCCGTCAGCGCATTGATGACATTCTGCTCGGCGTCACCCCTGTGGGGCAGGACGCAGAGAAGGAAGAGGTCGTAGAGGCCGTCGTCGATGCTTTCCGACGGGCCGGATACGCGGCAACTATCAACCAGAACACTGGCGGCGTGCAGATTTGCCAGCACCATTGCCCAATTAGTCACGTAGCCTCCGAGTTTCCGGAGCTCTGCGCGGCGGAGCATGAAGCCGTTAGTAAATTATTAGGGCAGCACACCCAACCGTTGGCGACTATCGCTGATGGAAACGGTATCTGCACCACAAATATCCCACTCACTCCCGTAACAAAGACACTTACTGAATTGCCACATGAAAGGAGCGGACAATGACCCTCGCCCATGAGAACTCCACCGACGTGGCTGAATCCACGAAGGCTGCCACTCCGCAGACTGACGAAGAGATTATTGAGTCTATTGGTGCCTACCAGTTCGGTTGGCACGACCCGGATACCGCTGGCGCTTCCGCGAAGCGCGGCCTATCTGAAGCGGTCGTTCGCGATATTTCGGCTAAGAAGAACGAGCCGGAGTGGATGCTTGAACGTCGCTTGAAGGCTTTGGAAATCTTCGACCGCAAGCCGCTGCCCACCTGGGGCGCGGATCTGTCGGGCATCGACTTCGACAACATTAAGTACTTCGTTCGCTCCACCGAGAAGCAGGCCCAGACCTGGGAAGACCTGCCGGAGGATATTAAGAACACCTACGACAAGCTCGGCATTCCGGAGGCTGAGAAGCAGCGCCTGGTCGCAGGTGTCGCCGCTCAGTACGAGTCTGAGGTTGTCTACCACCAGATTCGCGAGGATCTGGAGGCCCAGGGCGTTATCTTCCTGGACACCGACACCGCTCTCAAGGAGCACCCGGAGCTGTTTAAGGAGTACTTCGGCACCGTCATTCCGTCCGGTGACAACAAGTTCTCCGCTCTTAACACCGCAGTCTGGTCCGGCGGCTCCTTCATTTACGTGCCGAAGGGCGTCCACGTGGACATCCCGCTGCAGGCATACTTCCGTATCAACACGGAAAACATGGGACAGTTCGAGCGCACGCTCATTATTGTCGATGAAGATGCCTACGTGCACTACGTCGAGGGCTGTACCGCTCCGATTTACAAGTCCGACTCGCTGCACTCGGCTGTTGTGGAGATCATCGTGAAGAAGGGTGGCCGCTGCCGCTACACCACGATCCAGAACTGGTCGAACAACGTCTACAACCTGGTTACCAAGCGCACCAAGTGCGAAGAGGGCGCAACCATGGAGTGGATTGACGGCAACATCGGTTCCAAGGTCACCATGAAGTACCCGGCAGTGTGGATGACCGGTCCGCATGCCAAGGGCGAGGTGCTGTCCGTGGCTATGGCTGGCGAGGGCCAGTTCCAGGACACCGGCGCCAAGATGGTGCACATGGCTCCGCACACGAGCTCCAACATCGTGTCCAAGTCCGTGGCCCGCAACGGTGGCCGCGCTGCCTACCGCGGTCTGGTGCAGGTCAACAAGGGTGCCAAGCACTCGCACTCCAACGTCGAGTGTGACGCACTCCTGGTGGACACGATTTCACGTTCGGACACGTACCCATACGTGGATGTCCGCGAGGACGACGTCACCCTCGGCCACGAGGCAACGGTTTCCAAGGTCTCTGACGATCAGCTTTTCTACCTGATGAGTCGCGGCATCGAAGAAGAAGATGCAATGGCCATGGTCGTGCGCGGCTTTGTCGAGCCCATCGCCAAGGAGCTCCCGATGGAATACGCCCTCGAGCTCAACCGCCTCATTGAACTGCAGATGGAAGGTTCGGTCGGTTAATACCAATGACTACGACGATTAACAACGAAAACCAGGCTGCTCATAGCCGTCGCGTGCTGGCGAACAAGGGCGACGTTTTCTCATCCTTCAACGTGGAGGACTTCGCCGTGCCGCATGGCAAGGATGAAGAGTGGAAGTTCACGCCGCTGCGTAAGCTCCGCGGTCTCCACAACGGCACCGCAGCAGAGCCGGTTGCAGCCTCAATTTCGGTCGAGACTGCTGGTCAGGATGGCGTCGCTGTGGACGTCGTCAAGCGTGACGACGAGCGCCTTGGTCGCGCCGGCGCCCCAACGGACCGCGTGGCAGCACAGGCGTACTCCAACTTCGACGATGCGCACATCGTGACCTTCGCGAAGAACTCGGTGTCCAAGGAGCCTGTCGTCATCGACATCGATGGTCCGGGCGAGGACAAGGTGTCCTACGGCCACATTGTCATTGACGTGCAGTCCCATGCCGAGGCCGTCTGCGTCATTAACTACCGAGGCAGTGGCACGTTCGCGGACAACATCGAGTTCGTAATCGGCGACGGCGCCAAGCTGGGCGTCGTGACCATGGTGAACTGGAACGAAGATGCCGTTCATGGTTCGGCGCACCACGTTCGTGTCGGCCGGGATGCTACGCTGCGCCACACTGTCGCAACGTTTGGCGGCGAGGTTGTCCGTATCGTTCCGCGCGTTGCTTTCACGGCACCCGGCGGCGACGTCGATCTGCTGGGCGTGTACTTCGCCGATGCCGGTCAGTACTTTGAAAACCGCATGCTGGTCGACCACGCTGTGCCGAACTGCCGCTCCAACGTGATGTACAAGGGCGCGCTGCAGGGCGAGCCGAATGTCGCTCATCGTGAGGCCCGCACCGCGTGGGTGGGAGACGTGCTCATTCGTGCAGAAGCTACTGGCACCGACACCTACGAGCTCAACCGCAACCTGCTGCTCACCGAAGGCGCGCGTGCCGACGCAGTTCCGAACCTGGAGATTGAAACCGGTGAGATTGCCGGTGCTGGTCACGCTGCCACCGTCGGCCGCTTCGACGAGGAACAGCTCTTCTACCTGCTCTCGCGTGGTATTCCGGAGCTGGCCGCTCGCCGTCTGGTGGTTCGCGGCTTCTTCAGCGAGGTCATCAACCTGATTCCGGTCGAGTCCGTTCGCGAGAAGCTTGAAAAGCTCGTTGACGAAGAGCTCAACACCGCTGGCTTCTAACCGCTTATCTTCTTTCTCACCCTTTCCGTCCTGTCACCCCGGAAGTGCCGGGGGACAGGCCACTTACACCGATTAAAGGAAAAGATTTCACTATGAGCACTTTGGAAATCCGTAACCTCCACGCGCAGGTGCTGCCGACCGACGAGTCCGCCGAGCCCAAGGAGATTTTGAAGGGCGTCAACCTGACGATTAAATCCGGCGAAACCCACGCTGTGATGGGGCCGAACGGCTCTGGTAAGTCCACCCTGAGCTACACCATCGCAGGTCACCCGCGTTACGAAGTCACCGAGGGCGAGATTCTCCTCGACGGCGAAAACGTGCTGGAGATGAGCGTCGACGAGCGTGCTCGCGCTGGCCTCTTCCTGGCAATGCAGTACCCGGTCGAGGTCACCGGCGTGTCCATGTCCAACTTCCTGCGCTCTGCAGCGACCGCTGTCCGTGGCGAGGCACCGAAGCTGCGTCACTGGGTCAAGGAGGTCCGTGAGGCAATGGCTGACCTGGAGATCGATTCGTCGTTCTCCGAGCGCTCCGTCAACGAGGGCTTCTCCGGTGGCGAGAAGAAGCGTCACGAGATTCTGCAGCTCGACCTGCTGAAGCCGAAGTTCGCCATCCTGGACGAGACCGACTCCGGCCTGGACGTCGACGCTCTGCGCGTTGTCTCTGACGGCATTAACCGCTACCAGGACGAAAACGACGGCGGCATTCTGATCATTACTCACTACCAGCGCATCCTGAACTACGTGAAGCCGGACTTCGTCCACGTCTTCCACGATGGTCGCTTCATCACCTCCGGTGGCCCGGAGCTTGCAGACGAGCTGGAAGAGCACGGCTACGAGAAGTACATCAATGCCTAACGCCGAACTACTCACCCCATCACTCCGCGAGGACTTTCCGATTCTGTCGCGCACTGTCCGTGACGGAAAGCGGCTGGTCTACCTGGACTCCGGAGCGACCTCGCAGCGCCCCAAGCAAGTCATCGATGCTGAGGTGGAGTTCCTAACCCACCACAATGCACCGGTGCACCGCGGCGCTTACGAGATCGCTGAGGAGGCCACGGACGCCTACGAAGATGCCCGCGAAGCCATCGCTGGCTTCATCGGCGCCGACTATGACGAGCTAGTCTTCACCAAGAACGCCACCGAAGCGTTGAACACAGTGGCATTCGTGCTTGGCGACGACCGCGCAGGTCAGTACCAGGTCGGCGAAGGTGACGAGATTGTCGTCACCGAGCTGGAGCATCACGCGAACTTGGTGCCGTGGCAGGAGCTGGCTCGCCGCACCGGTGCGACACTTCGTTGGTATGGCGTGACTGAGGACGGCCGCATTGACGTGGACTCGCTGGAGCTCAGCGAGAAGACCAAGGTAGTGGCCTTTACCCACCAGTCAAACGTCACCGGTGCAGTCACCGATGTGAAGGAGATGGTGCGCCGTGCACGCGAGGTCGGTGCGCTGGTAGTCCTCGATGCCTGCCAGTCGGTGCCGCATATGCCTGTCGACGTCAAAGATCTCGATGTGGACTTCCTGGCGTTCTCCGGCCACAAGATGCTCGGCCCCAACGGGGTCGGCGCGCTCTACGGTCGCCGGGAACTGCTCGAGGCACTGCCGCCGTTCCTCACTGGTGGTTCGATGATTGAGGTCGTCACCATGGAGAAGACCACCTTCGCGGCGCCTCCGCAGCGCTTCGAGGCGGGTACCATGATGACTTCCCAGGTCGTCGGTCTGGGGGCTGCGGTGAAGTACCTGGATTCCATTGGTATGGATAAGGTGGCTGCTCATGAGCACCACCTGACCGCGCTCGCACTGGAGAAGCTGCAGGAAATTGACGGCGTGACCATCATCGGGCCGACTACTCCAGAACAGCGTGGCTCTGCAGTCTCCTTCAAGGTCGAGGGCATTCACCCGCACGATCTTGGCCAGGTTTTAGACGACCAGGGCGTGTGCATCCGCGTCGGTCACCATTGCGCGTGGCCAATTCACCAAATCCTCAACGCCCAGTCGACCGCCCGGGCATCCTTCTACATCTACAACACGGAAGAGGACGTTCAGGCGCTTGCCGACGCAGTGCGCCATGCACAGAAGTTCTTCGGTGTCACCCCGTAACTTTAAGAAAGGAGAAGGACATGAAGCTCGAGCAGATGTACCAGGAAGTTATCCTGGATCACTACAAGCATCCGCAGCATGCGGGTTTGCGGGAGCCTTTCAATACGGAAGTGCATCACGTCAACCCGTCGTGTGGCGATGAACTCACACTTCGCGTCACTCTGAACGACGACCTCACTGTCGTCAATGACGTCTCCTATGACGCCGTGGGCTGTTCTATCTCGCAAGCCTCTACCTCAGTTATGGCTGAGGAGATTGTCGGCAAGACTGTCGACGAGGCCATGGCCAAGCTTGCCGAGTTCGAGAAGATGGTCACCTCCCGAGGCAAGATTGAGGGCGATGAGGACCTTATCGGCGATGGGATTGCCTTCGCTGGTGTTTCTAAGTACCCCGCCCGCGTGAAGTGCGCTCTTCTCGGTTGGAAGGCTTTCCAGGCCGCGACCGCTGAGGCTCTGGCCAACGCCGCTGAAGGCAACGGCGTTGGTACCGCGACTGTAACCGTTACCGATGACGAGGAAGGCCATCGCCATGACTGAACCAATCGCTAATGACGCCACCTCGCCCGCACAGCCTGATGCTGTCGACGAGGACACCATGACTACTGGTGCTCCCATTGATGAGGGGGATGCGTACGAGTCCATCACCGTCCCGCCGGCACCGGAGCAGACCGAAGCCGATAACAAGCTGGCTATCCAGGTTGAAGAGGCAATGTACGAGGTTGTTGACCCGGAACTCGGAGTCAACGTCGTGGACCTGGGCCTGGTATATGACATCTGGATTGAAGAAGGCGACATTGCCGCTATCTTCATGACACTCACGTCCCCGGCCTGCCCGCTGACCGATATGCTCACCGACCAGACTGCCTCCGAGGTTATGAAGGTCGAGGGTATCCGCGACTTCCGCCTCAACTGGGTCTGGTCCCCGGCATGGGGCCCACACATGATTACCGAGGAAGGCCGCGAGCAAATGCGCGCTCTCGGCTTCTCGGTCTAGATGATCAGTGACAGCGGTGATTAGAGAACCGCTACGTTAAAAGTGCTTAGCGACGAGCTCCTGGCTCGTTCAGCTAGGCTCTTTTTCGTTTGCCTTGAGTTACTGACTACGTTTATGGCCGGCGGCGGGTCGATGCGAGTTACTGACTGCATTTATGTCAAAAATGGCTCAAAAAATGGCCTGAAAGCGTCATAAACTTGCACAGTTTCACATCTGCAGCCCGTATTCACACGAGCATCCCCGCAATTTTTTCAAGCTGTCCGACTCGGAGTTAAAAACGACCCCACCTGGCACTGAAAAGTGCCAGGCGGGGTCGCTATTGTCTTCGACTGCTAATCCAAGTTGTGAGAGTTAGATGCGAGATGCATAGCTACTCGCATCTATTCACAGCTCTTCGCAGCTATTCGCGAGTCATGTCTGCGGTGGCCGGGTCAACGAGCTTGGAGCCCGTGACCTTCTTATGGATGAACCACAGCAGGACGAATACCGGAATGCCCAGGTACGGAGTGAGGATAGCGAAGATATTTTCGCCGGTGCGGATCGGATCGAGTGCCTGTCCGGCCACCACAAAGAAGCACATAATTAGTGCCAAAACGGCACCGGCGGGGAAAAAGTTTGCCTGGTAGGGAAGAGAATCCAACGGGATGTTCTGGGCCTTCAGACACTTGCGGAAGCGGTAGTGGCTGAAAGAGATACCAAACCAGGTGATAAAGCCCGCGAGCGCAGAAAGTGTCAGCAAGAAGGTATACGCCACACCATCGCCTACCAATGAGGTAATGAAGCCAGCCATACCGATGAGCGCGGTGGCAATCAGCGCGCGCAGCGGAACGCCGTGCCCGGAGAGCTTACCGAAGTAGCGCGGAGCGTGTCCCTGGCGAGCCAGGGAGAACAGCATACGCGTGGACACATACATACCGGAGTTACCTGCGGATAGCACCGAGGTCAGAATGACAGCGTTCATCAGGCCAGCGGCAATTGCGATACCTGCGCGCTCGAAGACCAGAGTGAACGGTGAAATAGAAATGTTGTCCTCGGCGGCGTTCAGAAGATTGGGGTCCGTGTATGCAATAAGGAAACCGATGACAGCGATGGCACCGATGTAGAACAGCAAAATGCGCCAGAAGATAGTTCGAATCGCGCGGGGGATTGTGCGCTCAGGATCCTCGGCCTCACCTGCTGCTACACCAACCATCTCGGTGCCTTGGAAGGAATAGCCGGCTACGACGAAAACAGCCAGTAGGCCCATTCCACCATTTACGAACGGGGCGTCGCCCGTGGTCCAGTTTTCAAAGCCGGGGGAGGACCCGCCCAGAATGCCGAAAATCATGCCGACACCAAGAACGAGGAAGACGATAACAGTGATGACCTTGATGGTCGCAAACCAGAACTCGCCTTCGCCGAATGCGCGTGCGGACAGGGCATTCAGCCCGAATAGAATCGCGAGGAAGAGCGCGGACCAGACGATTGAAGGCACATCCGGGAACCAATAGCGCATCACCAGTGCAGCAGCGACGAGCTCTGCGGCCACAGTAATCGCCCAATTAAACCAGTAGTTCCAGCCCATGGCAAAGCCGAAGGATTCTGAGACGTATCGGCGACCGTACTCCTGGAAGGAACCGGGCACCGGCAGGTAAGCGGCCATCTCGCCGAGAGACTGCATAACCAGCCACACCATGATGCCGATAAGAGCGTAAGCGATAAGCGCACCGCCTGGACCGGCCTGCGAAATGGTCGCACCGGAGGCAACAAACAGGCCCGTACCAATGGCACCACCAATGGCAATCATGTTCAGGTGGCGAGCTCTCAGCCTGCGCTGAAGCTTATGGTTTTGTGAGGAAGTCTCCTCAGATTGCGTCGAAGTCATTCATTTATCATAAGCGTTTGTACTCCGGTGAATGCAAAAACCACACGGCTTTAATTGTTGGTATCACCCCACAAATCGGCTGATGTATATGCTCCCGGTCAACGAGTTCTCCATCTCCCAGGTCCCCGCACAAACCCTGCGATGAGCTTTCCGCACGTACGCGGACTCATTTTCAGCAAAGGCACGGCCACTTTCGCCATAGCGCGAAGCGTCGTCAGTGGGGATGTCCCTATCAAATAGGCAAACACGTCCTTTTCCGGCAACGAAAAGAACGCCCGAAAAAACGCACCCGTCTGTCGTGCATCGAACCCCAGCAGCGCCGCGAGTCCACGTTCGCGTAGCCATCGCTGCAATCGCATGCTTAACGACGTCCCCAGCGTCCGGCTTCCCTTCTTTTCCATATCGGCCAAGAAGCGGTCGACATCTTCGATAACCGAACCCACCGAGTAACCAGTGGCAGGATGCATCCAACCACCAGCAAAGCCGAAGAGAGTGCCCATGGATGGTCCACTGTGCGTGAAGTTACCGCGGCGAGAGGGAAAGTTTGCCAGTAGGGGAAAGGACACCACTTCTTCATCGATGGCCAGATCTTCCGAAAGCCCCAGGGACTTCAACCGTGCACTTTGGCGTCTACGCAACAGCGCTAAAAGTGCGGAGTCATCGGCCTCACCGCCGATCCGGACTGCAGCACCGGCTTCGCCACGATACCCGTCAACCATAGGAGTCGGAGTAGCGAGAATGGTCTCTTCAATGAGGAAGGTCCTGTCATCCAAGAAAATGCGATAGGAGAAACTAGCCGGCTCTGCCGCTGGGTCAACCGGTTCAGCCGGAGTGAAGTCCATGAGGACTGCGCGGCGGTGGGCGCTGGGGACGTCGTCAAGCGAAAAGATGTGCCCGATGGCGAGCTGCCGTACCTGCCCACCTCGCCCGACTGCGGCGTGCGTGCGCCCGGTGGTGACAATTGTGATGTCAGTACCCGTGGTTTCGGAATCGGTGAGTGCGCGGCGTTCGATGTGGAAACCGCCAAGTTCTTGCAGGCAGTCCTTGTTAACAACGCCGTAGTTGCGGGCGAGCTGACGTTCGGTGCCGTCGGCAAGAATGACGCTGGGTTGAAAGGTGGCGGCGAGGAAGTCGCTGGGCAACCAGTCGGGGAGTTGGTCGCACCAGAGACCAATCGTCGAGGGCAGTGTGCCACCGGCTGGGTCATAAGCGGTGACATCCCAGCCGCGAGCGGATGCACGGTGGGCGGCGATTCTTCCGGCGGGCCCGAGGCCGACGACGGAGGCGGTCACGGGAAATGAAGTCATAACTGGTAGGCTACTCGTTCGTGATTGTGACCCATGACCTTGAAGTCCGAGTCGGCGCCCGTACCCTGCTCACTGCGCCGGGTGAGCAGCTGCGCGTCCAGCCGGGAGACCGGATTGGACTCGTCGGGCGAAATGGTGCTGGCAAAACGACGACTATGCGTATTCTCTCCGGTGAAACTGAGCCCTACGGTGGCTCAGTAGTGCGCTCTGGCTCGATTGGTTACCTGCCACAGGACTCGCGCGAGGGCAACATCGACATCTCCGCCCGCGACCGTGTGCTGTCGGCGCGAGGTCTTGACCAAATCCGCCGCAGCATGGATCGCCAGCAGGAGATCATGGAGACCGCGACCACTGACACCAAGCGCGATGCGGCGATTAGGAAGTTTTCGCGTCTCGAGGAGCGCTACCACGATCTCGGCGGCTACGAGGCGAACGCCGAGGCAGCCCGCATTTGCGACGCGCTGGGGTTGCCGGAGCGCGTACTCGACCAGCCGCTGAAGACGCTTTCGGGTGGTCAGCGCCGCCGCGTCGAGCTTGCGCAGATTCTCTTCGCCGCTACCGAAGGCTCGGGCAAGTCCGCCACGACGCTGCTTCTCGACGAGCCGACGAACCACCTCGATGCGGATTCGATTACCTGGCTGCGCGAATTCCTCAGTAAGCATGAGGGCGGCTTGATTATGATTTCGCACGATGTTGAGCTGCTCGAGGCCGTATGTAACAAAGTCTGGTTCCTCGATGCGGTGCGCGCCGAAGCTGATGTGTACAACATGGGCTGGAAGAACTACCTGTCGGCACGCGCGACCGATGAGGCTCGACGTCGCCGTGAATTCGCTAACGCGGAGAAGAAGGCCAGCGCACTGCGCAAGCAGGCCGAGAAGCTAGGTGCGAAGGCGACGAAGGCCCGTGCGGCCAAGCAGATGGTGGCTCGTGCTGAGCGCATGATGGACAGTCTCGACGAGGTCCGCGTCGAGGATAAGGTCGCTCATATTTCCTTCCCAGAACCGGCGCCCTGTGGCAAGACTCCGCTCAACGCCACGGGACTGACCAAGATGTATGGTTCGTTGGAAGTCTTCGCCGGTGTGGATCTTGCGATTGACAAGGGGTCCCGCGTGGTTGTCCTCGGCTTCAATGGCGCTGGTAAGACGACGCTGCTGAAGCTACTCGCCGGTGTGGAGCGCACCGATGGCGAAGGCGGCATTGTCTCCGGCCACGGCCTGCGCATCGGCTATTTCGCCCAGGAGCATGACACGATTGACCCGGACAAGACTGTCTGGGAAAACACGGTCTACGCCTGCCCTGACGTCAACGAGCCGGAACTGCGGAGCCTGCTCGGTGCCTTTATGTTCTCCGGCGACAAGCTGCAGCAGCCAGCGGGAACCCTCTCCGGTGGTGAGAAGACACGTCTGGCGCTGGCGACGCTGGTTAGCTCCCGCGCAAACGTCCTGCTTCTCGACGAGCCCACTAACAACCTCGACCCGCAGTCCCGCGAACAGGTTCTCGATGCACTTCGCACTTACACCGGGGCCGTCGTTCTGGTTACCCACGATCCAGGTGCGGTCAAGGCGCTAGAGCCCGAGCGCGTCATCGTGCTTCCCGACGGCACCGAAGACCTCTGGAGCGACGACTACATGGAAATCGTCGAGCTGGCTTAAGACGGATCCATTGGCCCTGGCAGGTAACCGTCCTGCTGAGCGAGCCTATACATCTCCGACTTGTTAAGGCTGTTCTCGGCCCGGCCAGCAGCCGCATACTTGGCTCGAATACGACCCAAGTAGTCCAACACGGTGTTCGGTGTCAGCCCTGTCATCGACGCGACTCGCTTCGTCGACTCACCGGAGGCGTAAAGCTCCAGTACCTCACGCTGGCGTTCTGACAGATCGACAGAGTCGAGCAGGGGATCAGAGTCAACTACCGATGCCCATTCTGTAGTCAGCGCGCCCTTGCCAAGTGCCGCCAGCCGTACTGCAGACACGATTGTCTCCGGGGTTTCCGATTTTTGCACAACCCCCATCACTCCGGTACGCACTGCCTTTCGGACAAGGTATGGGCTTTCAGCTGACGAAAGGATGAGCACGTGATCGGTAACCAATTCCAGCGACAGAACGTTCTGCGCTGGATCTGAATTATCCGCCAGCCGTAGATCCAGCACGACCACATCCAGGCGGTCATCGGTGCCCACATCGGCCAGTAGCTCCGGCACAGTTTGATAACAGCCGACGAGCTCAAAGTCTGGCTCTGCAGAAAGCAGGGTTTCGAGCCCCTGCAGAGTCAAGGCATGATCATCAATCGCAGCAACGCGAAGCAAACGATCCGACTGCACGCTGTAATCTCCGATGTTGTCGGAGTCAATTGCAGCCGAGACGTCGATGGAAGCATTGCTCATTCCCGCAATATTCTCCCTAGTCACGTGACATCACTATCCTCTCACCGGCTTCATCAAACCTTTGCACTCCATTGTCATCAGAAATAGATGCAAATGCACGTCTGCCCGGGGGCAATAGGCGAATTGTTACCGATCCTTCTTCGGCGTTATCGATTGCTTCGAGGAAGTTCGGCATCAACTTGGCCACCGCGGAATCGTCGTCGACAAGCGGAATACGGCGCACATCGGTGCTATCGGAAACGGCCTGCGTGTGATTGCGGTCATCGAGGAGCCGGACATGAACACCTCTTGCGCGGGCGTCCCAAACAGCTTGGTGAAGGGACCCAACATTTAGATGCGGCGAACGTAGGACGTCTCGGAGAAGCTGCTCTGTAAGCCGCGCACGCAACTGCAGTCGCGGGGTCGGTTCTTCCAAAACTGCAGCGGCGCTAAAAATGGGGCCGACCCGGCGCTGCAGCCATTCGTAGTTACTCTGGCTGCTAATTTCGTACTCTTTGGCGGCCCCGGCAGCGTACAGCGCACGATTATAATCCTGAATAGACTGCGGAACGGTGCGCATAAAAAAGCGGACCATGATGGACGTCAAAATTCCCGCGACCAACATCACGGAGCGAACTAACAGGTCAACTCCAGAGATACTGATGTGGGTCGTATCCGAGGGGGCAAAGGGGAAGAACTTGAGAAGCTCCACCATGATCGCGCCACCGAGCACTGAATTCAGCGCAACCCAGGGGCGGCCGCGGATGGCGAGCAATGCAGATGCAAAAGAAATTAAGCTAAAGTGCCAGAAATACGACCATTCCAAATTATTTGGAATGGGCTGGTAGAGCCCCACCACAGCTAATACAACGATCGCGACACCAGTTACGATTGCACGGGCTAACGGCAATTGTGAATGGCGGCCATACATAATCAGCCCGAGAAGGCCGATCGCTAATGCCAGACTGATTTGCCCGGCCACGGTAAATAATTGTCCATTACTGACTAGAACCATGAACAACACGCCGACGATCGCGCCGTAGAACTGCCAGGAAAAAACAATTGACATTCCCATGAGGTCATACAGCGATGTCGTGTGAGCGGAGGAATCGACTACATCTTCCTCTTCCACAGGAGAGGTATTACCGTGCCATTTGAGAATAACCTGAGTACCTTTCCCAGGCTTTGAATTAACGAGAGCATCTCCACCGCGAAGGGCCTCCATTCGCCCTTTAACGCTCAACCGGATACCTGCACGATGCGGGTCAATTCCCTCGGGGTCGAACCCGGTGCCATCGTCACGAAAATCAATGGACACCTCTCCCGAGGCAACACGAATGTGGCATTTCTTTTCCGCTGCGGCACCTGCGTGACGCTTGGCATTATTTGCCACCTCGGTTGCGGCTAATAGGAACGTGTTAGCAACTTCTCCTGGCAGCCGAACTGGACCGCCTTCTTCGCTGGTGTCTAGCGTTACCGAAATGTCGGGGCTCACCGACATCAATTGCGCCCGTACAGCCTCAGCAAAAGTTCTACCGCTTACTGTTTGCCGAGGCGAGAAAAACAGCCCAGTCTGCTCGTCTAGCGAGAAGTCAATCTTAGAGCCCTTACCAATTGCAGACAATGCGGCCAATACATAGTCATGGACATAGGCGTTGAAGCTGCTCATCGCCTCGCCGCGGACACGCATGCGCTCCGCTCTCTCATTCACCTTTCGAGAGTTCTCGTAGGTGAAGTCAATAAGCCTTGCGACGGGTTGTGCAGAGCCCGCAATAATCACAAATGGAAAAGTGTTGATGAGATTGAATCCGACATCCGACAACATGTCGAGCCAAAAAGTGTGTCCCAGCAACCACGAATTAATGACCGCAATAAGTCCGGGAACAAATACCATCACGGACAAACTGATGTGGAGTGGCACTGTCAGAGCAAATGCAGCGAGGGCTAAACCTGAAAATGGGCTATACCAGAGCGCATTTCCAACGACGTTATGAGGGAGATCCCAATAGGTTGAAACCAACATCAGGAAAACCAACATGATGTACATCGGCACACGCAGTGCGGTAATAAGGCCTCGCCGCGTATTATTAATCACAGCCCAAATCAGCAACATATCGCTGAGAATGAATATGAGCAGTGATGCAAAAGGGAACCAGTGGCTCAGAAAGTTTTCAAAGGGGACAGAACGAACAGCCGATTCAACCTGCCACAAAAAGCCGGTGACGGCAATAATAATCGCGCCGGATCGCAGCACAGACATTTCAATTGATGGTGACTGTCCGGCAAGTGCCGAATCGGGATTCCACCTCTCCATGCGACAATCACATTCCTTTTGCTTATTGCCACTAGATAAAACTAATTAGTCTCTACATGCGGTATGAAGCCGAGCGGAATTCTGAAGAATACGCCCACTTCGAGCAACATCCAACTGTCGCGCGGCCGACACCGCTTTAAGATCTGTTCCTGGTAAATAGTAGCCCTCATTTGCGTAAATCTGGAGACGCTGGGCAAACGTGTTGGCATCTAATTCCGGGTGAAACTGCGTCGCATATGCATTGCGGCCCAACCGAAACATCTGTACGGGGCAGTCCTTTCCAGTTGCCAACAACGTAGCGTCGCCAGGCAGTTCTTCGATGGCCTCCTTGTGGCCGACGATGGCGTGAAAGTGGGCCGGTAAACCATCAAGAATTGGATCTGATTCGCCATCTGGAGTTGCAGCTACTTCGATTACAGCTGCCTGCTCCCCGTGCTTGCGGGAGACACGGCCATGGCCAGCAGTACCGAGCAGGCCGACGCCATAACAAGCTCCGAAGAAGGGGAAGTCTCGTTCGAGCACTTCTGCCAACAAATCCTCGAACCAGGTCTCGACTTCCTTCTGTAGATAGCTCTTATCGTCATCAGAGGCGTTAAAGGGTCCTCCGCCAACGATTACGCCCGAGTAGTTATCTAGATTCAGATTCCCCGGACGAGACTGTTCCAGGCGAATTTGATGCAACTTTGCCGGCGCCAATGCACACCTCCTGGCAAATGAGAGATGTTCAGCGTGAGCTGCGGCATCTTCGCCGCGTGTGGAAAGCAAGAGGAAGGGCTTGGCGGAGGTAGACATTTGCGGGAACAAATTTCGTGAAAAAGGGAGCTAGAGGGGGACGGAGACTACTGCACCACTAGCAGGCTCGGATTGGCTGCATGCGTACATACGTGCATAAATCGGGGGATGATTGACGAGACGGCCTGGAGGTCCACATCAGATACCTTTAGTCGAATCGCGTCGACTTCCAACGGGTCAAAGTAACCGACGTCGGTGTAGAAAGACATTCTGCGGAGCAGTCCGTTAGCATTCATCTCCGGATGAAATTGGGTAACCCAGTTATTCGATCCGATCGAGTACATCTGCACCGGACAGGTTGGACCTGTGGCAAGCAAAGTTGCGTGATTGGGAAGTTCCGCAACGGATTCCTTGTGGCCAGTCAACGCATAAAAAACCGGAGGCAACACCGAAGCTATTGGATCTTGAGTGGCGGCTTCGGTGAGCTCTACCCGGGTAGAACCCGCTACTTCGCCGTGGCGCAGGTTAACCAAACCACCCGAAGTAAAGGCTGTGTAGCTAGCGCCGTAGCAGATAAGCAGTGCGGGGACAGGACTCCTAAGTACGTCGTAAAGCACATCGTGCGAATACTTCTGCAAACCCGAATGCTCAAGGTCGGTGATGTTAAATGGGCTGCCTCCGACAAATACGCCGTCATAGGAGGTCAGGTCGGGCAACTTAGCGCCGACAGCGTCGATGGTAAACAGATCCAACTGGCTGGGCTCAAGCCCGGTGGAATCCAGAAAGTCCTGGTACTCGGCTTGCCCCGCACCATCTGCGGGGCGGAGCGCCACCAACAAAAACTTACCCACACTCATAAATAGACAGCTTAGTCCATATTGAGTGAAATCTATGCATCTTCACCGGTCAAACGGGGTAAATGCACGGCAGAAAGCCGAAACCCGCTCCCGTATTAGGGGAGCGGGTGGTACGTAACGCTATCAGGCCTAGCCTGAGTGGCTAGTCCTTGCGCCGTAAGCTGTCTTCAACTAAATCAAGCACGGAATCCAATTCGTCGACAGTGCGACCAGATGCCAGACGAACGATGATGCCATCGAGCATCAGCTCGAGAAAAAGCTGCATCGTGCGAACCGAATAATCCGACCGTAGGGAGCCGGATGAGGATGTCTGGGTCAATCGGTGGGCAACAGCGTCATCCAATTGATCCTGATGGCCCAACCATTGGCCCTTAAACTCCGGATCGCTGCGAAGGCGACGGGCAATCTCAAGGCGAGTTCCCAGCCAGCCATGCTTGTCTGGGTTCGCCACGATATCACGCATTACTTCCACTAAGCCGGAAGCCTCCGCGACTTCCGCCATATTTGCGGCATCTTCTTCGGCCAATGCTAAGAACAGACCTTCTTTGGATCCGAAGTGATGGAAAATAGCACCGCGAGACTTACCGGTAGCGGACTCCAGACGAGAGACCGTTGCGCCGTCGTAGCCGAATTCTGCAAAGCACTGCCGAGCGCCGTCGAGAATTTCGTGCCGCCGTTGAGCTAAATCCTGGTTACTCACTTTTGGCATAAGGAAACTCTTTTCTTGCCGGCGACGCCCAGGGACATGTTTCACTGCATGACGTGGCAGCGCCATTCCTATACTTCCCAAGCCTCATTTTGGTTGGGGTAGAGAAACCCGAGGCCGGCAGGGCGCTAGCCCGTGGGGTATGAATCCGCGGGCTAGCGCTACCTACCGGCCTCTAGAAGCGCTGCTTGTAACAAGCCCTAGCGCGCACGAGTCAAAGGGAAACTAGTTGCCCTTGATCATGTTGCGCAGGACGTACTGCAGAATACCGCCGTGGCGGTAGTAGTCAGCCTCACCAGGGGTATCGATGCGGACCACAGCGTCGAAGTCGAAGGACTCGCCGTTTTCCTTGGTAACCGTAACCTTGACGGTCTTCGGGATGGAGCCGTTGTTCAGCTCCTCCAGACCAGCGATGTCGAAGGTCTCAGTGCCATCGATACCCAGGGACTTCCAGGACTCACCCTCCGGGAACTGCAGCGGAACAACGCCCATGCCGATGAGGTTCGAGCGGTGGATACGCTCGAAGGACTCAGCGATAACAGCCTTGACGCCCAGCAGCAGGGTGCCCTTAGCTGCCCAGTCACGGGAGGAACCGGTGCCGTATTCCTTACCACCAACGACGACCAGCGGAGTGCCAGCCTCCTTGTAGTTCATGGCAGCGTCGTAGATGAAGGCCTGCGGGCCACCCTCCTGGGTGAAGTCGCGGGTGTAGCCACCGGTAACACCGTCAAGCAGCTGGTTCTGCAGGCGGATGTTAGCGAAGGTGCCGCGCACCATGACCTCGTGGTTACCACGACGGGAACCCAGGGAGTTGTAGTCCTTGCGCTCAACGCCCATGGAGTCGAGGTACTGAGCAGCCGGGGTGCCCGGCTTAATGGAGGAAGCCGGGGAGATGTGGTCGGTAGTCACCGAGTCACCCAGGGCAGCAAGGACGCGAGCGCCCTTGATGTCGGAAACCGGTGCCGGCTCCATTTCCATCTCGTCGAAGTACGGTGCCTTGCGGATGTAGGAGGACTTGTCGTCCCAAGCGAAGGTCTTGCCCTCCGGGGTCGGCAGGTTCTGCCAGCGCTCGTCACCAGCGAAGACATCCTTGTAGTCCTCGTCGTACAGCTCGGAAGAGATGGAGGCCTCGATGGTTGCTTCGATCTCTTCGGTGGACGGCCAAATGTCGCGCAGGAAGACATCGTTGCCCTCTGCGTCCTGACCCAGGGCGTCGGTTTCAAAGTCGAAGTCCATGGTACCGGCGATCGAGTAGGCGATAACCAGGATCGGGGAGGCCAGGTAGTTCATCTTCACGTCAGGGGAGATGCGGCCTTCGAAGTTACGGTTACCGGACAGAACCGCGGTAGCAGCCAGGTCGGCCTCGTTGATGGCGGAGGAAATCTCAGCCGGCAGCGGACCGGAGTTACCGATACAGGTTGCACAACCGAAGCCGGACAGGTAGAAGCCCAGAGCCTCGAGGTCCTTCCACAGGTCAGCACGCTTGAAGTAGCCGTTAACAACCTGGGAGCCCGGAGCACAAATGGTCTTGACCCACGGCTTAGCCTGCAGACCCTTCTCGACTGCCTTGCGTGCCAACAGACCAGCACCAATCATGACCGACGGGTTGGAGGTGTTGGTACAAGAGGTGATGGAAGCGATAGCGACCATACCGTGGTCGAGCGTGTACTCGCCGCCCTTCGGGGAAGTGACGGTAATCGGGGAGCTCGGGCGACCTTCAGCGCCGTTAGCGGCGGACTCGCCGTGGCCCTCGCGGGACTCGTTGTAGTCTGCGGCCAGCTCGGAGGTCGGTGCGGAAGCCTTGACAGCGCCCTTGATCTCGCCGTCGGAGTAGTTGTGCAGGTCCTTGCGGAACTGCTCCTTGGCGGAAGCCAACTCGATGCGGTCCTGCGGGCGCTTCGGGCCAGCGATGGACGGAACGACGGTGGACAGGTCCAGCTCGAGGTACTCGGAGTACTCAGCCTCCGGAGTGTTCTCGTCCAACCACATGCCCTGAGCCTTGGCGTAAGCCTCGACGCGCTCCAGGGTCTCCTTGTCACGGCCAGTCAGGGCCAGGTACTTGACGGTCTCATCGTCGATCGGGAAGATTGCGGCGGTGGAACCGAACTCCGGCGACATGTTACCGATGGTTGCACGGTTGGCCAGCGGCAGCTTGGAAACGCCAGCGCCGTAGAACTCTACGAACTTGCCGACGACGCCGTGCTGGCGCAGCATATCGGTGACGGTGAGCACAACGTCGGTTGCGGTAACGCCCGGCTGAATGTCACCAGTCAGCTTGAAGCCAACGACGCGCGGAATGAGCATGGAGATCGGCTGGCCAAGCATTGCGGCCTCAGCCTCAATACCACCGACACCCCAGCCCAGGATGCCCAGGCCGTTCTGCATGGTCGTGTGGGAGTCAGTACCAACACAGGTGTCCGGGTATGCCAGGCCGTTGTTCTCGAAGACGACGCGAGCCAGGTACTCGATGTTGACCTGGTGGACAATACCGGTTCCCGGAGGAACAACGCGGAAGTTGGAGAATGCGCCAGTACCCCAACGGAGGAACTTGTAGCGCTCATCATTGCGCTGGTATTCAATCTCGACGTTCTTAGCCAGAGCGTCTTCGCTACCGAAGGCCTCGATGATGACCGAGTGGTCGATGACCATCTCTGCCGGGTTCAGCGGGTTAACCTGATCCGGGTCGCCGCCGAGAGTCTTAACAGCCTCACGCATGGTAGCCAGGTCAACAACACAGGCGACGCCGGTGAAGTCCTGCATAATAACGCGAGCAGGGGTGAACTGAATCTCGATCGACGGATCAGCGGAAGGAACCCAGTTGGCGACAGCCTTGATGTGCTCCTCAGTGATGTTGGCGCCATCTTCGTTGCGCAGCAGGTTCTCACCGAGAACCTTCAACGAGTAAGGCAGCTTCTCCATACCCGGCACGGCGTCAAGAGCGAAGTAGTCATAAGACTTATCTCCGACCTCAAGCTTGCGCAGGGCGTTGAAAGAGTTCTTGCTTTCAGCCACAGTCAGCTCCATTTCTATTCGGGTGAATTGTCGCCTTAACTGAAGAGTCCGGCACTCGAATTTCGGCTCTCCACAAGGCATAGGTGCGATCACGCCGCCCCTTATCAACCAATTAAAGCAATAATCACGACGCGGGGCACACGAGCCCACACACACGTTTTAAGGAAGCGTTACCGTCCTTGCATCAACAATAACAGTACGAACGTTCTGTATGTAGATTGCCCGCGGCGCGCCGAGTCAAGCTACCCCCGTTCACATCCAAGACAGGCCATTATAGATAGGACAAACGAAGCAGCATCTCCGCCAAATTGGGGCGCGTGGAAACCATTCTCACGCAAAACAGGAGCACGATACGGAAGGCAGTTAATGCATACGCCAGCAGATTCACAGGCAGCGAAAGAAACCGTCGAAAAGGCGGTCGCTCAGCTACGCACCGACAACATCGTGACAAATAACCCACAGCTCCGAGAAGCAGTCCAGCCAATTGTCGACGATGCAGAAAATCGGGGGGTGCCCAATTTCAATATCATCTACCTAGATAGCGAGAAGATTTACCCCGTCGCCGAACAAAAGAACACCGACATCTTTTCCTTTGCCCGCCAAGTAGCAGACCAAGTCGGCGGAACGACTGTCGTGCGCACACCGGGCAATGTGGCCACCGCATCTGCCGATTTCCCCCGCGCAGCCATTGAACGCGCCGACCACGCAATGATGGAGACTCCGCGAGACTATCCGGCGGGTCTCGATGCCTATTTGCACGAGCTCACTAACTACGTCGTTCCGTGGACTCTTTACAGCCTCATCGCAGGCGTCGTTATCGTCGCACTCTTCGTCGGGCTGACGTTCTACTGGCTACGCACACGCCCAACCGCCTAAGAGTTCGCTTTACGACGGACGCTGGAGTTAACGGCCCCACTAAATACATTCACCGTCCCGGTTTTCCACCCCACGACAAGGGACAGGGTAAATGCCCCAAAAACTGGTAGCAGTGGAGAACTCAGTCACTATCTCAATTGGATAACACTGTTGCAGTCGCCGTAACCGTGTCAACGATTTTCGCCAAGGTCAAGCATGAGCGCTTGACCTTTTCTTATGCCCGGTACCCCAGGTAAAGGTCCGCGGCAGTCCGGCACGCCGATAAGTCACCACATAGTGACATAATTCACACAGAAAACCGGGGCTCATCATAACCGCAGGCCACGGCATATAACGAAACGGTTACAAAGTGGGGGACAGTTGGTAATTTTGTTACTTATGTTTTTTTAGAGCTTTTTGACCCGTAAAGTGCTTCGTGATGCCAATAGTGGACTCAAGGGTCCAGTATTGACCAATGAAAACTCGCGGGAGCGCCGCTGTTGCTTTTGGTTCTGGTTTCGGTTCGACGTTTTTCGAAGTTCCACTCAAGACCTGGAGGCAACAACAGGAAGATATCCAACGATGGGGAAGTCGCTGGTGTCGATTCTGAGGCGTGAACGCACCCATAGGAGAAATGTAGGAGTAACGCGGTGCCGAGTAATCGCAAAGTCCGTGCATCATATTGGACTCGTCCAATTGCCGGTATTATCACGGCGGGTCTTCTGGCGACGAACACTCAGGTCGCAGCTGCACAACAACTAAATCCGAGCGACGCCCAGATCCGTCAAGCGCGCGAGGCGGCCTCTAACGCCGAGTCGTACTTGCAGTCCCTGGTCGCCGAGGTAACTTCCAGCGAGCGCCGGGTATCTGACCTCGAGCTACGCATGGGCACTCTCCGCGAGGATGTCAACAAGGCCATGGTAGACCTTGAGAACGCTCGAGATGCCGCTAACCGTGCGCGCGAGGCGGTCGACGAGGCACGGATCCAACTCGATCGTTCCCGCGCTGAGCTCGCTAGTGCCCAGAAGCAGTTCGACGAGCTAGCCCGCACCATCATGCGCCAGGGACGTTCCAGTGGCTCGATCCTCGAGGGTGCGCGAGATGCATCCGAGGCTATTAACCGCCTGTCCGCCTTGCGTCGCGAAGCTGATCGTCAAGAGCAGACCGTTGACTCTCTGGATAAGAATCGCACCGAGGCTGCTAACCAGGAGTCCACGCTTCGCAAGAAGAGTGACGAGGCTCAGCAGGCGGAGGCCACCGCAAATCAGCGAAACACCGATGCTCAGAACGCGTACTCCGAGGCAAACGAGGAGCTTCAGAAGGAGCAAGCTGATTACCAGCAGGCTCAGGTCGACCGCGATGCCGCAAAGGCATCTTTGGATGCAGCCCGAAACGCGGTCAACGAGCTGAACTCCCAGCGCCAGAATTATGAGAACGAGCAGGCCCGCAAGGAAGCGGAAGACGCCGCTGCCAAGAAGGCCGCTGAGGAAGCCGCAGCTAAGACTCGCGCAGAGGCGCAGTCGAACCAGACTGATGAGGATTCCTCTTCTGAGTCCACAGATGAAAGCTCTAGCACCACTGGCTCCACTGGCTCCACTGGTTCTAACAGCTCTACCGACTCGGCTGGTTCGAGCAGCTCGACCGGCTCCACTGGCTCTGATAGCTCCACCGGCTCCACTGGCTCTAGCAGCTCCACTGGCTCCACCAGTTCCTCTGAGACGACCGAATCTTCGGACTCCTCTGAGTCCACCGAGACTTCGGAATCGTCTAGTACCGGCAGCTCGTCGTCAAGCGGCACCCCGGCACAGACTGTGGCGCCAACGAATCCGGAGACCGGTCAGAGCACCTCGGGTTCTTCCAGCCAGAAGGTTGAGACTGTCATCGCACGTGCGATGGGGCAGCTCGGTGTCCCATACGCATGGGGTGGCGGCAACGCCAACGGCCCGACCAAGGGCATCCGTGACGGCGGAGTAGCTGACTCCCACGGCGACTACAACAAGATTGGTTTCGACTGCTCGGGCCTGACTCTGTACGCCTACGCCGCTGTCGGCATTGACCTGCCTCACTACACCGGCTACCAGTACCAGCGCGGAAAGCACTACCCGGCATCTCAGATGAAGCGTGGTGACCTGCTGTTCTGGGGCCCGAATGGTCATGGCCACGTCGCTATCTACCTGGGCGATGGCAAGATGATTGAGGCACCGCAGTCCGGTTCTGTGGTTAAGATCTCGCCAGTCCGTTATAACGGAATGACACCGAACGTTGTCCGCCTCGTCTAGTTTCTAACGACGTGTTCTACAGGTCGGGCGACCGACCTAAAGAAGGGTTTCTCTGTGACCTACCCAACGCCCACTGACCACACGGACCTCGAGCGCGCATACGCGGAGCTGGGGAAGGTTGTGGTTGGCCAGGAGCACCTGATTAAGCAGCTCTTCATCGCGATGCTCGCAGGAGGTCATGTCCTGCTCGAAGGTGTTCCGGGTGTTGCGAAAACTCTGGCAGTGTCTACTTTTGCCACAGTGATGGGTGGGTCCTACTCCCGCATCCAGTTCACTCCGGATTTGGTGCCATCAGATATTGTCGGCACCCGGATTTTCCGCCAGGACACCTCGGAGTTCATTGTCGAGCCCGGCCCGGTCATGTCAAATATCGTGCTCGCTGATGAAATCAACCGCGCACCGGCGAAGGTGCAGTCGGCTCTGCTGGAAGTCATGGCAGAGCACCAGGTGTCCATCGCAGGGGAGTCCACGCCAGTACCGGAGCCGTTTTTGGTTCTGGCCACGCAAAACCCAATCGAAAACCAGGGTGTCTACCCACTGCCGGAGGCCCAGCGGGACCGTTTCCTATTTAAGGTCCTCGTGGGTTACCCCACTCCGGCGGAAGAGCGGGAGATTGTCTACCGCATGGGAGCCACCCCTCCAGTCGCGCAGCAGATTCTCACCCCAGAGAGTGTTCGGGAACTGCAGCGCGCTACCCGCGAAGTCTTTGTCCACCACACACTGATTGACTACATCGTGGCCGTCATCGAACTCACCCGCAATCCGATACGGGCGGAGTTGAAGGATGTCGACCGCTGGCTTTCCTATGGCGCATCACCGCGTGCAACTCTTGGTGCTGTCGCGGCTGCCCGCGCCCATGCGCTGTTTTCCGGTCGCGACTATGTCGTGCCGGACGATGTGGTCTCCGTGCTTCCCGACGTGCTGCGTCATCGCTTGGTCCTGTCCTATGAGGGCCTGGCCGATGGCGTTACTCCCGAACGGATTATTGACATCGTGTTGTCTCACGTGCGCCTTCCCCAAGGCGCGAGCACTGGCTCCGATGAGGGCACTGCCTCCTAATGTCAGCTCGTGAAGACGATCTTGCACGCGTCCTGGCGTACTTAGAGCTAACTGTTACGCGTAAGCTCAACGGACTTTTGCGCGGCAGCTTTCTCTCCACCGCTACTGGAGATGGCTCTGAGCCGGTTGGCTCCCGCGAATATGTCATCGGCGATGATGTTCGCCAGATGAACTGGGCAGTGACAGCCCGCACTGGAGTGCCGCACGTTCGCACCTCCGAGGCCGAGCGTGAGCTGGAGTGCTGGATCGTCGCCGAACCCGCCGCACGTCTGTCCACGGGATTGGCCGATACCACCAAACGACATCTGCTCACCGCCGCTGCCGGCGCTGTGACGATGCTTAACGACGCCCCGGGGTCCCGAACTGGATTAATCGCCGGTGGCACTCCAGTGCCCGCGGGCCAGGGCCGTGCCCACAGCTTGATGCTGCTCAAGCAGTTGGCTGACGCGACTGCTGAGCATAACCTCGCAGCGGATATTGACACAGTAATGACTCAGGCTCCGCGCGCTGGGCTGTTGGTTGTCATCTCGGATTTCCTTGGATCACTCGATTGGGCGCGCCCGCTGCGCGTTGCCTCGGCCTCGACAGAGATTATGGCGATTCGCCTGGTAGATCCAGCCGATGAAGCCTTACCCGGCGAAGGCCCGGTGGTCATGGCGGATTCCGCAACCGGCGAGACCATTGAACTCAACATCAACGACAAGACCCGCGCCGAGTATGCAGCTCAGGCTCGTGCCCACCACGAGCGTGTAATCAATGAACTGCGCAAATGCCGTGCTCGCGTTATTACCTTGCGTACGGATTCCGATTGGGTACTGGATTTTGCTCGACAAATTGGCCAACATTAGCGTCTGAGTAACCGCTTGTTAGTGCTATCTTTTTTGGGCCACCGACTAACCGGCTATAGCCACTGGTTTATACGCGACTGTTTAGGCGACTGGATGTGAGGAAACTGATACCGCGATGACGTTCCTAAACTCAACTTTTGCGCACCCAGGGTGGCTGCTCGCACTCGCTCTGCCTCTAGTGGCAGCCGTGGCCTATTGGATCAGCACTAAGCAGCGAAAGCAACGTGCCATTGCCTTTGGCAACTTCACCATCGTTGGATCACTAGGGAATAAGTCGTCGGCACGCCTGCGCCATGTCGTAGCTATCAGTGCGCTGTTGTCGCTAGTTCTGGTCATCATTTCATTGGCTGGTCCGATTTCGGAGACCAAAGTCGCCCGCAACCGAGCGACGGTTATGCTGGTGGTCGACGTTTCGCTGTCCATGTCGGCCACAGATGTTGCGCCCGACCGCATCACTGCCGCTAAAGAAGCCGGCCAAGAGTTCGTGGAGAACCTTCCCGACGACCTCAATATCGGCCTGGTGACGTTCTCTGGTCGCGCTCGCACTGCTGTCAGCCCGACTACCAACCATGACACCGTGAATCGAGCGCTCCAGGCTGCTGAGTTAGATCAGGCGACTGCGACCGGTGATGCTATCGCTGCCGCGCTGGATGCCATCAATCAGTTCAGCGACTCGGTTCAGGGCGGGGGAGAAGGCGCCCCGCCAGCGACAATTGTGCTGCTTTCCGACGGCAAACAGACCGTCCCACAAGAGCTCGACGATCCCCGCGGCGCGTATACCGCGGCCGCCGAAGCCGCCAAGGCCGGGGTGCCTGTCAACACGATTTCGTTCGGTACCGCGCAAGGCGCAATCACGGTTCAGGGCGAATTGATTCCAGTGCCTAACGACGACGATTCGCTGCGAGAGATCGCCCGTCGAACAAAAGGTGAGTTCTTCAGCGCTGGTTCCCTCGAGCAGCTCCGCGATGCCTATGGCTCACTGGAAGATGACATCGGTTACGAACTCAAGCGGGCCGAGAATCCGAGGCCCTATCTGATTGCAGCCTTCACGATGCTGCTAGTGACCGTGGGCTCACTGCTTGTAACCAATCGTCGAATTCCGCAGTAGGGCGGGGTTAGGGTGCCGTCGTCAAGCGATTGGTATGGAACCCCAATCGGCAAGAGACGCCGGGGGGCATTGAGCAGTCGTCTTATGGAGTCCTCAGACTGCGCTACTAACATGATTGGCTATGTCTTCTGATAATTTTGACGCTATTTTGCTGTTGTCTTTCGGCGGTCCCGAAAAGATGGCCGATGTGCGTCCCTTCCTGGAGAATGTCACCCGCGGCCGCGGAATTCCGCCGGAGAGGTTGGACGAAGTCGGTGCTCACTATGCGCACTTCGGCGGTAAGTCCCCGCTCAACGATTTAAACCGCAAAATTGTCTCCAACCTTAAAACTGAGCTGACTCGCCGTGGCTATGACTTGCCTGTTTATTTCGGCAATCGCAATTGGCATCCGATGGCTGAAGACACCGCGGCAAAGATGGCTGATGACGGCGTTAAGCGAGCGCTCGTTTTCGCCACTAGCGCCTGGGGCGGATACTCCGGCTGCCGCCAGTATCACGAAGACATTGCTCGGATGCGCGAATCTCTGGGCCACCGTGCTTTTGACATGGAGAAAATCCGGAGCTTCTACGATCATCCGCTCTTTATAGAAGCCTATGCAGACGCAGTGCGTGAGGCGTTTGCCAAGCTGCCGGATGACCGCCGTGACAAGGCCCGGCTTATTTTCACCGCTCACTCTATTCCGGTCTCTGCGGACAAGGCATCCGGGCCGGTAGAGCTCGGCGGAAATCTTTACTCCCGCCAGGTCAACGAAGCAGCACGGCTCGTCGCCGATGCAGTGGGTATCACCGATTTTGACGTCGTCTGGCAGTCCCGCTCTGGCCCGGAGCACGTGCCGTGGTTGGAGCCTGACATCGTCGACCACGTTGAAGCGAAGGTCGCCAACGGCCTCCGATCCGCAGTAGTGTGCCCGATTGGTTTCATCTCGGACCATGTTGAGGTCGCCTGGGATTTGGATGCCGAGCTACAGGATGAAATGGCTCATCACGACATCGTCATCGAGCGTGTCGCAACGCCTGGCCCGACGGCTACTTTCACTGACATGCTCGTGGAGCTCATCGAAGAGCGCATCGCAGATGGCGAACCCCGCCGCCTGGGAAGTGAACCGCTACTCGGCTCGGCCTGCAACGGCGCGCCCTGCGCCGCAGCCTGTTGCACTCCGGCAAAGCGCCGCCCACACTGATTCCTTTGGCGTCAATTGGGCCACGGGGCAAGGAAAACCTCTAGCGGGTCCACTCCTGAATCGCGTATTCCACCGCGCTCATCCGCGCCTGCCGAATCTTTCGCCACAAGGGGATGAGCTGCGCATCAAACGCGGCGCTGCCGTGCCCCGACTCGCTGCCCTGTGCCACCGCCAGAATCGACGACACCCGATCAGCTCTGGCGAGCACTCCCAGTGCACGGCGCGGCACATCATCCGGCACAAAAGCCATGTCCAGGTGATCATCGAGCATGCCGACCATCAGCCGGGGATCCACTTTCGGGGCACCACTGCTTGACGACGTCAGCGGTGAACGCGGCATCGCCGCAATCGTGGCAGCCGCAACCCGCGCCGCATCTGCCAGCTGTAAATCCGCCTCGCCAGGGGAGAGATAGGCCGGCTCGGGAATGTGGCTTTCCAGTGTGTACCAATGCCACTGCGGTAGGCCTGGCACCGGCGTTGTCACTGGTATGAGCACATGGTTCCAGCCCGGCTCCGCATCCGCAATCACAATGGCCGAGCCTGCTGCGCGTGCAGCTTCAGCGGCGTCGGTTCCCGCAGGCAGTGCAGGTGCATCACCGGGCCCGGAGAGAATGAGGCGGACGAGGGGACGGTGGTCACTGTGCCAATCTCCCGCTTCAGTAACCGCTCGAAGAAGGCGGAGCATGTCGCTTCGATCGAGATCAGCGTCGCAATCGATGACATTCGGAACCGTGGCGTCGGCAAGCACGAACGTCCCCGGAACTGACGTGGGTCCGCCGAGCGAGTCTAGCGCGTCGAGGAGATGATCGTAGTTTTCCAAACCCGACAACCACGCGCCCAGCCAAAGGGCGATGTGCTGAGTTGGACTCCAGACCTGGTCGAGAACACTGCGCTGCATAGTGCAGCTCATCCTAGTGCAGCGTGTCGTTGGTCCCGTAACCGATGCTGTTAATCTCAGTACCCATGAGCTTTCAAGACCCGTACCGCAATCAGGACGTGTTCGCTGGCGCACGTGGCCACCGCCGTCGTATCCCACAGCCGGCACGCGAGGTGACAGCAGAAAATGGTGTTGTCGTCGAGGCGTCCTATGACGGATTCGTCGGTGCGATTATCGGGTTGGAGAAAACTTTCGACGGCTGGTGCGTCCGGCTGGAGGACCGCCACGGCAAGTCGCGGCTATTTCCCATGCACGAGCGCGGATTTCTCATCGACGGCAAACCTGTGACTCTGGTGCGTCCGAAGGCACAACCCAAAAAGCCCTCACAGGATCTATCGGCATCGGGCTCGCGCAAGGTTCACAACGTCAAGGCGAAAGTTGCTCTCCCCAGCCGTATTTGGGTCGAGGGTATTCATGACGCGGCAATTGTCGAGAAGGTATGGGGCCACGATTTGCGTGTCGAAGGCGTAGTCGTGGAGTATCTGGAGGGCTTGGACAACCTTCCAGAACGCTTGGCCGAATTTGGTCCGGGTCCGAAGCGCCGCGTCGGAGTCCTGGCAGACCACTTGGTGGAGGGCAGTAAGGAAAGCCGCATGACTCAGCAGCTCGGCCCGCACGTGATGGTCACAGGCCACCCGTTTATCGATGTCTGGCAAGCGGTCAAACCCTCGTCGGTAGGCATCGAGGCATGGCCGGAAGTTCCCTACGGGGAGGACTGGAAGACAGGAATCTGCCGTCGCTTGGGCTGGGGAGACGACCCCAAGGAGGGCTGGCGACGTGTCTACGCAGGTGTACACACCTACCGTGATCTGGAGTCAGATTTGATTGGCGCAGTTGAGCGCCTGGTCGACTTCGTAACTGAGCCACATATGCAGTACTGACCCCGGAATACTGGCTCCACTCGCCCCACATTTGTTCTGCAAAGTAGGTAGGGTGAGGGCGTGATTCCTCTCCTTTGGCTCGGAGCAAGCCTCCTACTGGTTCTCGGTGAACTCGCAGTCGGAGATTTAGCACTGTTAATGCTCGGAGGTGGTGCACTGGCAGCGTCCGGTGCGAGCCAGCTTGGAGCGCCGCTTTGGCTATCAGTGGTTATCTTCGCCGTTGTGTCCGCCGCACTTGTGCTGACAGTTCGCCCTGTGTTGCGCAAAAAGATGGCAAAACCGGACAAGTCCGCCGAACTGGAGTCGCGTCCGGAACTGCTAGCGGGCCGTCATGCTGAGGTCATCGAGCCAGTTTCCTCGTCAGCGGGTCTGATTAAGGTCAATGGCGAGTTGTGGAGCGCGCGCAGTCTTCTGACTGCGCAGACCTTCGATGCGAAGGAAAGAGTCACGATTGTAGAGATTTCGGGCAATACCGCAGTAGTGGACAAGCTGCTCTGAGCAGCCAACTCACTTAAAGGGCGCTCGGAGCACTCTTAGTTACTGACCATTAAATAACTGACCACACAGTTTCTAGCTACGAGGGAATCCCATGGAAGGCTTTATCATCCTCGTCGTTTTCATTCTCGTGGTTGTTACCTTGGTTCTCAAAGCGATTGTCCTGGTTCCTCAGGGTGAAGCGGCAATCGTAGAGCGACTGGGACGATACACGCAGACACTGAACAGCGGCCTGAACTTCATCATCCCGATCATTGACCGAGTGCGCGAGAAGGTCGATACCCGTGAGCGTATGGTTACCTTCCCGCCACAGGCAGTGATCACCGAAGACAACCTGACTGTGGCTATCGATACCGTCGTGACCTTCCAGGTCAATGAACCGGATCGGGCAATTTACGGTATCGATGACTACATCTTCGGCGTCGAACAGATCACCACCGCAACGCTTCGCGACGTCGTGGGTGGCCTGACACTGGAAGAGACACTGACTTCCCGTGACTACATCAACCGCCGTCTGCGCGGCGAGCTGGACGAGGCCACTGCCAAGTGGGGTCTTCGTATCGCTCGTGTGGAGCTGAAGGCCATTGAGCCGCCACCGTCGATTCAGCAGTCGATGGAAAAGCAGATGAAGGCCGATCGCGAGAAGCGCGCCATGATTCTGACTGCGGAAGGTACCCGCGAAGCCGATATTAAAACTGCTGAGGGCCGTAAGCAGGCACAGATTCTGGCCGCCGAAGGTAACAAGCACGCAGCAATTCTGGCTGCTGAGGCTGAGCGTCAGGCAACCATTCTGCGCGCTGAGGGTACTCGCGCCGCTACCTACCTTGAGGCACAGGGTAATGCTCGCGCTATCCAGAAGGTCAACGCAGCTGTTAAGGCTTCACAGTTGACACCTGAGATTCTTGCCTGGCAGTACCTGGAGAAGTTGCCTGAGCTGGCAAATAAGGACGGCAATACTGTTTGGATGATTCCGTCGCAGTTTGGCGACAGTCTCGAGAGCTTCGCTAGGGCTTTCGGCAAGAAGGATGCCGACGGTGTCTTCCGCTATGAGCCTCCGGCCGTGAGCCGAGAGACCAAGGAAGAGGCTGAGCAGGGCCGCGACGAGAACTGGTTCGACATGTCGACTAATCCGGAGTTGGCTCGTGCAGTTGCCGCGGCGAACGAGGTCGCTAACCGCCCGGTTGATGATCCGGTAGCTGCAGCAGCTGGTAATACCCCTGAGAGGAAGAAGAATCGCCGCGCTGATTCGGCTCAGCCCGCTCAGCCTGAACAGTTGGGTGGCCAGAACGGCCCGGCAGCGGTTGAACCTGCGACACCGGCTGCACCCGCTGCGCCGGCCACACCGGCTGCGCCGTCAGTTCCTTCCGGCAAACGTGACCTGCCCTCGGCTCCTGGCACCGGTAATACCAATGCAGGCGGCGGTGCGCACTCCACCGATCGTCCAGATTTTTCTGGATGGTCACGTGACCCTTACGCCCCGGAAAATGGGCAGTAAGTTTTTATAACTCATCAGCTCGCTGAAGCAGGTGGACGGCCAGGTTCCATCCGGCCAGCTCCGCCTGCCAGCCAGCTGCAGCGAGGCGCTGATTGACGGCCTGCTTAGAAACTCCCAATTCTTCCGCGGCCTCTACCTGTGAAAAACCAGCGCGAACCAAACCAGTTGCCTCGCGGCCTTCGGGGGACCTACGAGAGATAACGTGGTGCAGCAATGTGAATGCTGCACCAATATCCTCCGAGTAATCCTTACCACGCGGATTGTTAGTCCGAATGCGGGTTTTTACCGTGCCGGCCCTGCCTCCCTTACCGATGACTGAGCTCGATGCCAGATGCGCTTGCTCAATGTCGTCCTGAGGACAAACACCGATACCTATCGCCCAGTCACCTGCGGCCAATAGCGCCAGCACAAGCGTGGTGACTCCCACAGCATTTTCAGGAGCTGCGCGAAGCTCTTCGATACCTGCAACCTCAACAGTTCCTACGCCTTCCAGGCCGGAAAGTGCCTGCGCAGAGGCCTGAACGTGATCTGCCCTGCGAGTAGATCGACCGCGATACCTGGCAAAGACTGAATACATACGCTCTAGTCTAGCCCCACCCCTTGACAGTTGGGCTAAGACACGTTCCTTCCCTCCGCACACTCACGGGCGCCCCACACCAACTCGCCGGAAACTCACGTCTAGCTCAAGAGCGCCAAGCGGTGTTTTAACGTTTCGAAGAACCGGTTACGACAGGGAACTTGGCGTCCGCAAGAAGTCCCAGCAAGCCAAGCACGAGCAGAATTCCCGTGGCCACCGCAAAGCGCACGTCGAAGCCGACCAACAGCGCGTCGCCAAGCAGAACGACGGCGAGTGTGTTCGGCGCCGAACCTAGGGCAGTGGCGATGATATACGGCACGATGCGTATCGACGACAGTCCACAGGCGTAGTTGAGAAACGAAAATGGCACGCCAGCAATCATGCGCAAGCTGAGCACTGTGAGCCAGCCGCGTTGCTCCAACCGATGGTCGAGACTGAGAAGACGGCGGTTGGTCAGGTGCGTGCGAAACCAATCGCGCCCCAAAAACCGCACAATGCATAGGGAGAGAAGGGCAGAAACCGTCGTCGCAGTAATTGCCAGCAGGAAACCGAGCACTGGCCCGAAGAGGATTCCGGAAGCCAAAGTGAATACGGTGCGGGGGATTGGGAACTGAGTCAGTGCAACGTATGCGAGGAAGTAGAGGAGCGGGAACCAGTCATCGGCATCGATGGACCACTGCCGGATGGTAGCGACCGTGGGAACATCGACGTACAGCGTGACGACGACCCCCACACCTACGGCTAGCACCAGCAGAACCTTTTTGAGTGTAGGGGTAATTCGCACATCGGATACGTTCACCCATTTGAGGTTACCGGGGATTGCGGGGAAGCGTGTGACCTGCGCGTTGGAGGCTCTGCGAGGAGGGCTAGTCAGCGGCTAAAGGCGTTTGCCCATTATTTCACTAGGATGGGAATCAAGGTCACTATGCCTTAGCTCGAGCACTTGACGTGCCTGTCAGCACAAAACCGAACGTAAGGGTATTGCACAAATAGCTGAAAAGTTCAGTGCATGGACACTCGGGTGAGTCTTAGCGTCTGACTAGTGGCTCTTATTGACTATTGGAGGAAGCCAACGCCTTTAGATCCCTTTCCGTCGCGGAGAATTCGGAAATTGTCGCAGCCGAATTTCCTCGGTCATGGATTGATAGAGGCGTTGCTTAGAACATGTAAGGGAGAAGGTCTGTCGTGACTGACCGAACGACCCCCGAATCACCTTCCACGCTGCCACCAAACTTCGAGGAATTGCAGAATTCCTGGTATCAGGGCGTGGCCAAGGTATTCGCGCGGGTGCACAAGCAAGACGTTGCAGATGTACCGCTCGATATTTGGAAACGACTGATTCAGACCACCTATGACGGTGTGGATGTCCGCCCGCTCTACACCCGCGCGGACGAGCTCGCGGAAAGCCCAGCTCCGGGCCAGTTCCCATTCGTCCGTGGCGCAAAGGTCACTTCGGACAACACCAACGGTTGGGGCGTTCGGGAAACCTTCGGTCGCCAGTACCCAGGTGAGGATGCACTTGACCCAAAGGCCGTCAACGAGACTCTGCTGACTGCCCTGGAAAACGGCACCACGGACATCCGCCTGGACTTCACCGGCTCCCTCGAAGCCGCTGATGTGCCGGCTCTGCTCAACAACGTCTACGTCGACCTTGCTCCGATTGCCGTGCATGCTGGTAAGAAGACTGCGCAGGTTGCGGAAGCACTGACGTCCTACATCGAGCAGGCGAACCCGACTAATCCGGATAACATCGCAGTCGAGCTTTCTGCAGCTCCGCTGACCTCCGCTTTTGCCGGTATTGACGATGTCTCTCTCGACGAGGCCACTCAGCTGGCCGTCAAGGCGGCTAAGCAGCCGGGCGACGTCCGCGCCCTGCTTGTCGACGGCGTTGTTTTCTCCAACCTGGGTGCAAACAACATCCAGGAGATTGGCTACAGTCTCGCCGTTGGTGTCGCCTACTTGCGTGCGCTGACCGAAGCGGGCTTGAGCGCTGAAGAAGCCCTCGGCCAGATCGCTTTCCGCTTTGCCGCTACCGACGACCAATTCGACACCATTGCGAAGTTCCGCGCCGCTCGCGTTCTGTGGGCCCGCGTTGCTGAGGTTATCGGCGCCCCTGAAGCTGGCCGCGCTCCGATGCACGCTGTGACCGCCCCGGTCATGTTCAGCCAGCGCGATCCGTGGGTCAACATGCTGCGTGTGACTGTCGCCTCCTTCGCCGCAGGTGTCGGCGGTGCCTCCTCAGTTGAGGTTCTGCCGTTTGATTACGCAGTTGTCGGCGGCATGCCGAACGTCTCCAAGACTTTCAAGGCTCGCATCGCTCGCAACACCAACCTGTTGCTGCTGGAAGAGTCTCACCTTGGGTACGTCGCCGACCCAGCAGGTGGCTCCTACTTCGTCGAAGACCTGACCGAGGAAATGGCCGACAAGGCGTGGGAGATCTTCACTGCCACTGAGGCCGGCGGCGGTTTCGCCTCCGCGCAGGCCGATATTCGCACCGCCCTGGACGCTACCTGGGAAAAGCGCCGCGCCGACATCGCACACCGCCGCACCAAGGTCACCGCTATCAACGAGTTCCCGAACCTGGCTGAAGCCCCACTGGCTCCCGAGGCTCGCCCGGAGGGCGACCCGATTCGCCGTTGGGCCAGCGACTTCGAGGCACTGCGCAACCGCTCCGATGACTTCCTGGCTGAAAAGGGCAACCGTCCGCTGATTGCCATGCTGCCGCTGGGTCCGCTGGCCAAGCACAACATCCGCACTGGTTTTACCTCCAACCTGCTGGCTTCCGGCGGTATCGCCGTCGCCAACCCCGGCCAGGTTGTGCCGGGCGAGGCCGGTTTCGAAGAGGCAGTGAAGGCCTCACCGATTGTCGTGCTGTGCGCAGCCGACAGCGAGTACGAGGCCTCGGGCCAGGACGCTGTCAAGGCCGCCCGCGCCGCCGGCGCTAAGGAGGTCTTGGTGGCCGGCTCCGAGAAGAGCTTCGCCAATGCCGCTGAGGACGCTCGCCCCGACGGATACCTGAACATGACCATCGATGCTGTCGCGGAGCTGTCCCGACTGCTGAACGAACTGGGAGCGTGAAGGAAGTAATGACCACCATCCCAAATTTCGCTGACATCTCCCGCAACACCGACGACGCGGCCGCTGCCACTAACAAGGCAGCTGCCGCGGAAGCTGGTGAAGTGTGGACCATTCCAGAGGGCATCGATGTCAAGCGCGTCTACGATCGCGCTGACCGCGACGCCGCTGCTGCCGAGGGCCACCCGGTAGATTCTTTCCCGGGTATCGCCCCATTCATGCGCGGGCCGTACCCGACCATGTACACCAACCAACCGTGGACTATTCGCCAGTACGCTGGCTTCTCCACCGCAGCTGAGTCCAATGCCTTCTACCGCCGCAACCTCGCGGCCGGCCAGAAGGGCCTTTCGGTCGCTTTCGACCTGGCTACCCACCGTGGCTACGACTCGGACAACCCGCGTGTGTCCGGCGACGTCGGTATGGCCGGCGTGGCAATTGACTCGATTTACGACATGCGTGAGCTCTTCCAGGGCATTGACCTGGGCGGCGTCTCGGTGTCTATGACCATGAACGGCGCTGTGCTGCCGATTCTGGCCTTCTACATTGTCACCGCTGAAGAGCAGGGCGTTTCGACCGAGCAGCTGCGCGGTACGATCCAGAACGACATTCTCAAGGAGTTCATGGTTCGTAACACGTACATCTACCCGCCGAAGCCTTCGATGCGAATCATCTCCTCGATCTTCGAGTACACCTCGGCAAAGATGCCGAAGTTCAACTCGATTTCGATTTCCGGCTACCACATTCAGGAAGCGGGCGCGACGGCCGACCTTGAGCTCGCTTACACGCTTGCCGACGGCATCGAGTACCTGCGGGCCGGTATTGACGCTGGCCTTGAAGTTGATAAGTTCGCTCCGCGTCTGTCCTTCTTCTGGGGCATCTCGATGAACACCTTCACCGAGATCGCCAAGCTGCGTGCAGGCCGCATCCTCTGGTCCGAGCTGGTTGGCAAGTTTGGCCCGAAGAACCCGAAGTCCCAGTCCCTGCGTACTCACTCGCAGACCTCTGGTTGGTCGCTGACCGCTCAGGATGTCTACAACAACGTCGCGCGTACTGCTGTTGAGGCTATGGCCGCAACACAGGGCCACACCCAGTCGCTGCACACCAACGCACTGGACGAGGCTCTGGCACTGCCGACTGACTTCTCAGCCCGTATTGCTCGTAACACTCAGCTGCTGCTTCAGCAGGAGTCCAACACCACGCGTCCGGTTGATCCGTGGGCTGGTTCCTACTACATCGAGTGGCTGACTAATGAGCTGGTCAAGCGTGCACGCCAGCACATCGACGAGGTCGAAGAGGCCGGCGGTATGGCACAGGCCACCATCGAGGGCATTCCGAAGCTGCGTATTGAAGAGGCTGCAGCTCGTACGCAGGCCCGTATTGACTCGGGTCGTCAGGCTCTCATCGGCGTGAATAAGTACCAGGTCGAAGAGGACGAGGCCATCGAGGTTCTCAAGGTTGAGAACTCCCGCGTGCGCCAGGAGCAGATTGACAAGCTGGCTCGCCTGCGCGCCGAGCGCGACGAGGAAGAGGTTCAGAAGGCACTGGCCGCTCTGACCGACGCTTGCCGTAACCCGGGTGAACCGGGGGACCTGGACAAGAACCTTTTGAAGCTCGCTGTCGACTGTGCTCGCGCCATGGCCTCCATCGGTGAAATCTCCGACGCCATGGAAGAGGTCTTTGGCCGCCATCAGGCCGAGATCCGTACTCTCTCCGGCGTCTACAAGGACGAAGTTGGCAAGGAGGGAGCCGTGTCCAACGTCTCCAAGGCCATCGCCATGGCCGATAAGTTCGAAGAGCAGGAAGGTCGCCGTCCCCGTATCTTCCTGGCCAAGATGGGCCAGGATGGTCACGACCGTGGCCAGAAGGTCATCGCGTCCGCCTACGCGGACCTCGGCATGGACGTTGACGTGGGACCGCTGTTCCAAACTCCGGAGGAGGCCGCCAAGTCGGCAGTCGACTCGGATGTCCACGTCGTCGGTGTTTCTTCGCTGGCCGCCGGACACCTGACGCTCGTTCCTGCCCTGCGCGATGAGCTGGCAAAACTGGGTCGTGAGGACATCATGATTGTTGTCGGTGGTGTTATCCCACCGGGCGACTTCCAGGAACTCTACGATGCCGGCGCCGCGGCTATTTACCCGCCGGGCACTGTCATCGCTGATTCGGCAATCGACATGATGACCAAGCTCTCTAACGAGCTGGGCCTCGACCTTGCCGTTGACGAAGAGTCCTAAATAACTACCGCATCCGCGCTGGGCTGACTGTTCAGCTCAGCGCGTTGTCGGAATTGAGAAGTAGCGATGAACGAGTATCTTGAAGAAAACCTGGGCACCCTCGTCACTACCGCTGGCACGGTCGTTGAGGGAAAGACCGCTGTAGCCCCCGAAGTCGTCCGCCGTGCGCGACGACGGATCGATGTCGACGACCTCTTTGAGGGCGTGCGGGCTGGAAACCGCACTAAGTTGGCCCGGGCAATCACGCTGCTGGAGTCGACTGCTCCGGCGCATAAGGTGCTGGCTCAGGAACTACTGGTGAAGTTGCTGCCATTTTCCGGCAAGGCCATGCGTGTCGGCCTTACCGGCGTCCCCGGCGTCGGTAAATCAACCACGATTGAAACCCTCGGACTGAAGCTGATCGAGGAGGGCCACCGCGTTGCAGTGCTGGCCATCGACCCGTCGTCGACGAAGTCCGGTGGTTCGATTCTGGGCGACAAGACCCGTATGTCCCGACTCTCGGCCGCGGATGAAGCCTTCATTCGTCCGTCGCCCTCTGCGGGCACACTCGGTGGTGTCGCCAAGGCAACGCGTGAGGCCATGGTGGTGCTCGAGGCCGCAGGCTACGACATTGTCATCGTCGAAACTGTCGGCGTCGGTCAGTCCGAGGTCGCGGTGGCCCAGATGGTGGATACGTTTGCGTTTCTGGCACTCGCCGGCGCTGGTGACCAGCTCCAGGGCATCAAGAAGGGTGTGCTGGAGATGGCCGACGTGATTTCTATCAACAAGGCGGATGGTAAGAACTTGCGCCCGGCAAAGCGCGCTGCGCGTGATCTGATGACGGCCATGAAGATGGTTCGTTCCTCAGACCAAGTCTGGACGCCACCGGTACTGACTATGTCGGCATTGGAGGACGACGGCATCGACAAGTTCTGGCAAGCCATCGAAGACCATGTCGAGGCTATGCACGAGAATCATCTCTTTGATGAAAACCGCGCTAACCAGCAGATTAAGTGGATGTGGTCCATGGTTCACGAGACGCTCTTGCAGCGGCTCAACACCAACGAGGCTGTGCAGACAGAGAGCACCCTGGTGGAAAAACAACTCCGCTCGGGGCTGCTCACACCGACGCTCGCCGCCCAGCGCATCATGGAGGCATTTGACCAGGGAAGGGCATCGAACGCCGGGCTCGCCAACTAGGTTCAGAAAGGCGCGGGGTTTTCGTCGTAAAGCGAGTAAAGCGGGCGTATCCGTGTGCGCCTACTGACCGCGGTGATGGGGCGGATCGCTGTAGAGCGTGTGTTCGGCGAAGTGGAGAGCGTTGACCACGAGGTTGGTAAGGTGCTCGTCGGGCTGAGAGTAGAAGCTAGACGTGCCCTCCTTGCGGGTCTGCACCATATTGGCCATGCGCAACTTCGCCAGGTGCTGAGAAATCGCGGGGACGGGGCGATCGAGCGCGCTAGCGATGGCGGTGACGGTCATCTCCCCGTCACGGAGGAGCGACAGGATCGAGAGACGCGTCTTGTCGGCCATCAACTTCAGTACGTTAGTGGCAACGTCGAACTCGGTGCTCGTAGGAGCCTTCTCAGTCATTTGGAGGGGTAGTCCTTTCGAAGTCGACATGCCAAACGCTTGCGATGTTCAATGAGTTGAACCTTACTACGTATTGATACCAGTATTCAATTTCAGATGTCACAATAGGCTGTCACGAAAAGGGGAGAGTGCACCTAAGGGGCCGCGACCAAAGGTACTGAAAATTCCTTCAGTAATATCATCTGCATGGATTGGTTGATGGGTACCTTCCCGTGGCTGGTGGAGGACTTAACGTGGTGGCAAGTACTATTTTTCGCACTCGACTACACGATTAAGTTCATCGCGATTGGATGGGTGCCGGAAAACCGAAGCCCATCGGCTTCGACGGCGTGGCTGCTGCTGATTCTGCTGATTCCATTTATCGGCCTACCTCTGTTCCTCTTCCTGGGCTCGCAGCAGATTACGGGCCGTCGGCATGAGGTACAGGCACTGGCACAGGAGCTCATTGCGGAACGTACCGAGCATCTGCCCGACGTACCGGACGATGCCGAGATAGAAGATGACGTTGTCAACGTATTCAAGCTCTCGCGCCAGCTCACGGGAATGCCGGCAATTGCCAGCGCGGAAAAGGGACTTTTCACCGAATTCGACGCCTCCATTGACCGCATGATTGAGACCATCGATGCGGCCCAGAAATCAATCCACGTGCAGTCCTACATCTTTGCACTGGATTCCAGCACGGAGCCTTTCATACAGGCTCTTGAACGCGCGCACGACAGGGGACTAGAGGTCAAGGTACTGGTCGATCCAATTGGTTCGTGGAAGTACCCCGGCTACTACAAGCTGAAAAAGCGCCTGGACCAGGCTAAAATCTCCTGGCACCCGATGCTGCCCGTGAGCTTGCTGAAGCTCACCTGGCGCCGCCTGGATCTGCGTAATCACCGCAAGCTCGTAGTTGTTGACGGCGACATTGTATTCATGGGCTCGCAGAATTTGATTGAGCCCGAATATCAGAAGAAAAAGAACCATAAGATCGGCCGCCGATGGGTGGACACCTGGATTGAACTCGAGGGCGATATTGCGCTGGCCTTCGACGCAATTTTCGCGGTTGATTGGACCAGCGAGCTATACAAGACCCCAGACGCCACCAGGGACTATTCACTCCACAACACCGAAGTCAACGACAACTACAACGTTGTCCAGGTGCTGCCGTCGGGTCCGGGCTTCAGCACGGAGCCGAACCTGCGCGTCTTCAATAACATGATCTACCAGGCACACGAGCGGATTATCGCCGTCAGCCCGTACTTCGTCCCCGACGAATCCATGCTCATGGCGCTGACCTCTGCCGCATATGGAGGCATCGACGTCCAGCTCTACGTCAACGAAGAGTCCGATCAGTTCATGGTCGGCCACGCGCAGCAGTCCTACTACCAGGCACTGCTAACCGCTGGCGTGAAGATCTACCGCTATCCGGCGCCTGCGGTCCTGCACTCCAAGTTCATGGTTATCGACGACCGCATGGCCATGTTCGGCTCCTCCAATCTGGATATGCGCTCGTTCGGCCTCAACTACGAGATCACGCTTCTTTCCGCCGCCGGTTCCATCGTGGACAAACTGATCACGCTTGCCGACGAGTACCGCGACAAATCTTTCCTGCTCACCCAGGAGGAATGGAATGACCGGCCCCTTCGCCAGCGCTACCTGGACTCTGTTTTCCGCTTGACCTCGGCGCTGCAATAGGGCAGTCCCATTGGTCCGACAGACAAAGCAAAAATCCCGAGAGCTGCACTAATTGCAGTTTCTCGGGATTTATCTTGTGTCCGGAGGGGGACTTGAACCCCCACGCCCGTTAATAGGGCACTAGCACCTCAAGCTAGCGCGTCTGCCATTCCGCCACCCGGACCGGGTAGGAAGCACTTCCGTGCTGACCTGTGATACTGTATCCCGACTACATAATGAAACACAAATTGGCAGGTCAGAGGGGCATTAGCGCGCCAAACCTGGGTGTAATTACATCAGCGGTGTTAGCCCCGCATCCGCCTTGGATTCGCACTGAGAATCAGGCCCTGCAGATAGGGAGTCTGGTGAAGTCCCTGCAGCGCGCTCATAAAGTAGGCAAACTGGTAGTTATGACTACGAATTCCAACGACACCGCAAACGACACAGCAAACAACACTGCAAATGCTCCGGTTTTCCCGGGACCAGATCCGTACGCACCGCTGAAGGATTTGCCAACCTTCGAGCTGTCCTCGCCAGATATCAAGGACGGCGAGAAGATTGCGGATGAATTCCGCGCTCCGTCGAATGTTTCCCCACAACTGGATTGGGCAAATCTGCCGGAGGGCACTAAGTCCATTGCCGTGACCTGCTTCGATCCGGATGCTCCGACCGCTTCGGGCTTCTGGCACTGGGCTGTCTTCAACATTCCAGCGACCGAAAAGGGTCTGCCACAGGGAGCTGGCTCCGAAGACGGCTCTAAGCTGCCAGAAGGCGCTATCCAGCTTGTCGGCGACTCGGGCATGCGTGGTCACTACGGAGCTAACCCACCGGCGCAGCATGCCCCACACCGTTACATGTATGCGGTGCACGCGGTCGACGTGGAGAAGCTTGAAGTTCCGGAAGATGCGACGCCGACCGTGCTTGGCTTCAATCTGTACTTCCACTCGATTGCGCGTGCCATCATCACGCCGTGGTGGGAGAACGTCGGGGAGTAGGGATACGACGCCCACACGGGCAACTACCGACCGGGCGCGCTACTCATATAGAAAACCCGGGGCCAGCGCCTTCATGGCAGCTGGCCCCGGGGTCACGTGTTTATTGGGTTAGGAAGCCTCAACGGCTTTCAGCAATTAACCACGCCACGGCAGACCACAGCCGACTGCCTCCGAAATGGAGTAGAATCCCTGAGCTCGAATCTGGCGGGCCAACCCTTGGTGAATGTCACGAATCCAGTCTGGACCGCCATAGATCAACGGTGTGTAGCCCTGCAACAGGGAAGCGCCGTTGGCAATCCGCTCCCACGCCTGCTCAGCAGTTTCAATGCCGCCGACGCTGATGAGAACTAGTTTGTCTCCGACGCGCTCGTGCAGCAGCTTCAGCACCTCTAGTGACCGAGCTGCCACAGGAGCACCCGAGACTCCACCGGCCCCCATCTCCGCGACCTCATCCGCGGGCGTACGCAGGCCCTCGCGAGAAATGGTGGTGTTGGTAGCCACAATGCCTGCCAGCCCAAGGTCAACCGCCAAGTCAGCAACTGCGATGACATCATCGTCGGTGAGATCAGGAGCAATCTTGACCAGCACCGGCGAGTCGGTCTCCTCAGTCACCGCTGCCAGAATCGGGCGCAGTGACTCCACTGCCTGAAGGTCGCGCAGACCCGGCGTGTTCGGTGAGGAGACGTTAACAACAACGTAGTCCGCCAAGCCGCCGAGCTGGCTAGCCGATTCTCGATAGTCATCGACGGCCTCTTCCAGCGGAGTCACCTTGGTCTTACCAATGTTGATACCGATGACGTCGTCACTGCGACGCGCCCGCAAGTTCTCCGCTACAGCAGCGGCGCCGGGGTTGTTGAAACCCATGCGGTTCAAAATGGCGCGGTCTTCCTTCAGACGGAACAGACGCGGGCGATCGTTGCCCGGCTGCGGCTTGGCAGTCACGGTTCCCAGTTCCGCGTAGCCAAAACCAATTGGCCCCCAGCAATCCGGGGCAATAGCAGCCTTGTCGAAGCCCGCGGCGAGCCCCAGCGGACGCGGGAAGTCCACACCGAACACGGTTTGACGCAGCACAGCATCGTCAACAACGAGTAGCTTGCTCACCGCCCGCTGTAGACTCTCCGACTTCTGCAGCCCCTTCAGGGTCTTCGAGATGGCCTCGTGAATCTGCTCCGGTGGAACCTGGAACATTGCCTTTAGCGCGAGTTGATAGGACTTGGCGCGAAGTTTCGAAGGCATCTACTTAGTCTCTCCCTCGGAGTCGTCTGCTCCCTTGGTGTCACCTGCACCGGTCGGTAGTTTATCGGCTGGTTCCCGAACCGACATCTCCTCACGGATCTTTTCTGCATACTGCTTGAAATCAGCAATTGCCTTATCGACGTCCGCGGAGTCAAAAATCTGGGCCCCGTCACCGGTAGCCGAGAAGACACCAATCTGGCCATCCTCGGTGGCGACAACCGACTGTGGGTCTGCAACCGTGTTGATGTCCGCGACCTTGACTGGGGTACCCGAGCTGATGTCGTAGCCAGTCAGCTTGTTCACCTTCGTCGAAGTCACCCAGACAATTCCGCGCGATTCATCGACCGCTACCGCCCACGGAGCCTCCGGGGCCGGAGCTGCCTGGTGGAGGCGAATGACGTCAGTGGCAGTGTAAATAAGCAGCTGGTTGCCCTTGGTGTCTGCGGCAGCAATGACATGATCACCGGAAGCTACCTTGCCGACGCCGATACCCGCACGCAGCGCAGAGCCAGCGCGGGACTCATCGAGCTTGAGCTCATGCACCGAAGTCTCCGGACGGTTGACCTCTAACAGCTTGACGTCCGCGTCATTGTCCGCTTTGGGAATCTCAACGAGCTGCGACCCGTTATTGGCAGCCTTGAAATCACTGGCCAACTCGCCATCAGCGCCGAACACATCGACGACATTGCTATCCGCATGGGCACCGATGATGCGGCCGCCTTCCAGGCCAACTGCGGCGGAGTAGTTGGTGCCACGGCCGACAACGGCCGTTTCCGTAGCCTGGTCAGTAATGACGTGGATGCCATCTTCACACGGCAGCAGAGCGTTAGGGCCGCCCGGCGCGAGCTCACCACACTTCGCGTCCAGCTTCATTGATCGCTCAATTGGGTTATTCAGCGGACCGGCAAAGATCTTGTCCCCGGCCTTCAGGACAACTCGGTCGCCGACAAGCACGGCATCAGTAACGCCCTCATCAATCTTCTTGGCCTTCCCGATAGCAGTATCGGGAGCAGCGGGTGAAGCGGCCGGCACTGGCGTGGCGTTGCCCATTCCGGCATCGATGTCTCCTTCCACATCGGAGGAGCATCCTGCCAGGACCACTGCGCTAGCGGAAAGCCCCGCTAGAAGGGAGGTTATGACACGTCGACGACTGTTTTCACTCACGCTATAGAAACTACCACCCCGGCCTGATTACTTTGTGGACGCCTCCAGCCGTGGGAAGTTCTCGCATTCGTTGCGCCTTATAAGCCTTTATAAGAATGCGGTTACTGATTACAGCGTGACGTCGTCAAGCGCGTTGCAAATCTGCGGTGGCAGCGTGAGTTGTTCGGCGGTGAGGTTTTCGCGTAGCTGAGCGCGGTCTCGAGCGCCAACGAGAATCGAGGTGACGCCCGGCCGATCGCGTGCCCAGGAAATCGCTGCGACGGCAGCACTGACGCCGAGCCCCTTGGCTGCGGTGGTCAGCGCGCCTGCAACCGTGACGCCGCGTGTGTCGAGATAGTCCTGTACCTCTGCGTCGGCGTGTTCGGAAGCAGCGCGGGAGTCTTCGGGAATGATGTGCTGGTATTTGGCGGTCAAAACACCTTGGGCCAGTGGGGCGCCACCGATAAAGCCGAGCCCCAAATGCTCACAGGCGGGCAGCAGTTCTGCCTCAGGGCTTCGCTGGAGCAGCGAGTACTCATGCTGTGCGAACACCGGAGCGATTCGATCCGCGGCGGCATGCGTCACCGCTGCCTGCCAACCGCTGTATCCACGCACTCCGGCGTAACGTACTTTCCCCGTGCGCACAGCCCATTCCAGGGTATCGGCGACCTCTTCCGGTGGGGTCAGCCCATCCCAGTAGCCGGGCGACCACAGGTCAATGTGTTCGACGCCGAGGCGTCCGAGCGTTTCGTCGAGGTCCTTTTGCAGTGTCTTACGCGAGCAGTCCACGCGCCTGCCGACGGGCCGCTCGGGGTGTATGCCAGATGCGACCGAGAGCACCAATTCGTCGGCAACACCGCGCTTTGCGATGACTGCACCCAGCATGTCGGCAACAGTGTCGCCGCCGTGGAGTGGGGAAGCGTCGACAAGGTTGCCTCCGGCGTCGAGGAAGTCCGTCAGGATGCGTCCGGCTTCGTCTTGCCTGGTACCCGCACCCCAGGTGGCCGTACCCAGCCCCAAGGCGGAGACGCGTAAACCGCTGTTGCCCAGAATTCGTTGTTGCACGATTTTTACTTTAGGACACCCGTGTGCGGTCGCGGGAAAAGTTCCGCGGGAGAGGTCTCGCTATCGCCGCACCGAAACCTCGCTATAGCCACAACACAAACCGGACGAGTAGCCTATACACCCGTGACTATCATGACGACACTAAGCGCCTCAGCGGATACCGCTGCCGATACCGCCGGCACCGGTATGACCTGGGCGCAGACAATCATCCTGTCCGTAGTGCAAGGTCTGACGGAATTTCTCCCGGTGAGTTCCTCGGGGCACCTTCGGATTGTCTCGGAGCTGCTGTGGGGCCAGGACGCCGGCGCATCCTTCACCGCTGTGGTACAGCTTGGCACCGAATTGGCTGTGTTGGTGTTCTTCGCCAAGGACATCTGGCAGATCCTCACTGGCTGGTTTGCCGGTCTGTTCAATAAGGAAGCCCGCGGTTTCAACTACCGCATGGGCTGGATGGTGATTGTCGGTACGCTGCCGATTGCCATCATCGGCGTGCTGGGGAAGGACCTCATCCGCGATAACCTGCGCAATCTCTGGATTACAGCCGCTGTGTTGGTGCTTTTCTCCTTTGTCTTTATCGCCGCAGAGAAGTTCGGCCGTCGTGAGCGCAATTATGAAGAGCTGACCATGCGAGATGCCATCGTCATGGGTTTCGCACAGTGTCTGGCGCTCATTCCGGGTGTGTCGCGCTCGGGCGGTACGGTGTCTGCCGGCCTGTTCTTGCACTTGGACCGAGAGGTTGCAACGCGCTTTTCCTTCCTGCTGGCTATCCCCGCTGTTTTCGCTGCTGGAATTTTTTCGCTTCCAGACGCGTTTGACCCTGCGGCGGGACAGGCCGCTAGTGGTGCGCAATTGGCCATCGGTACGCTGATTGCCTTCGTCGTCGGCTATGCGTCTATCGCATGGCTGCTGAAGTTTGTGTCGAACCACTCCTTCGCTTGGTTCGCCGCGTACCGCATCCCGGTCGGTTTGATTGTTATGGTGTTGCTCGGCTTCGGCACGATCAACGCTGTTTAGTGAGGTAGTGAGTATTTAATGCATTCGTGGCCCCAACCACAGGTTCCCAGTCTCGGCGATGCGCGTTTCGATGTGTTCAACCGCGCCAGCAATACAGGTAAGGCGCGTTCGCTTGACGACGAAAGCTCAACATCGGTACCCCTACGCCTCTACGACACCGCGGATCAGAAGGTCTCCCAGGTGGAAGCGGGACCGGAGGCGACCATGTACGTGTGTGGCATCACACCCTATGACGCCACGCACCTGGGGCACGCAGCAACCTACCTCACCTTTGACCTGATTTACCGTCAGCTGCTGGACAATGGACACTCGGTGCATTACGTGCAGAACATCACCGATGTCGATGACCCGTTGTTCGAACGTGCGGAGCGCGATGGGGTGGACTGGCGCGAGCTGGGCACCTCGCAGATTGATTTGTTCCGCTCGGATATGGAAAACCTGTCGGTGATTCCACCGCGCGACTATATCGGCGCCATTGAGTCCGTGGGCGAGGTCGTGGAAATGGTCGAGAAGCTGCTGGAGAATGGCTCGGCCTACCAGCTCACCGATGACGAGTACCCGGATGTGTACTTCCGCAAGAGTGCCACTGAGAACTTTGGTTACGAGTCCAATTACTCGGCAGAGCAGATGGCGGAGTTCTTTGCGGAGCGCGGTGGCGACCCGGATCGCCCGGGCAAGGAGGACCCACTGGACGCGCTGGTGTGGCGTGCCGCTCGCCCCGGGGAGCCAAGCTGGGAGGCTCCTTTTGGTGCGGGCCGGCCGGGTTGGCACATTGAGTGCTCGGCGATTGCCACCAACCGCCTGGGTAAGAGCTTCGACATTCAGGGCGGTGGCTCGGATCTCGCGTTCCCGCACCACGAGTTCTCGGCGGCTCACGCTGAAGCCGCTACTGGCTGTGCACGTATGGCGCGCCATTATGTTCACGCTGGCATGATTGCGCTCGATGGCGTGAAGATGTCCAAGTCGCTGGGCAACCTGGTGTTTGTCTCCAAGCTGGTGGCCGCCGGCGTCGACCCGAGTGCTATTCGCATTGGCGTGTTCGCCAGCCATTACCGCTCTGATCGCGATTGGTCGGACGAGGTGCTGGAGGCGGCCAAGGCACGTCACGAGGCCTGGCGTGCGGCTTGCGCAGCTACAAAGACTGCCACCGATGAGAAGGCTGTGAGCGCAGCAGCGGCACTGGTTGCCGATGTGCGCGCAAGCCTGGCCAATGACCTGGATACGCCGGCTGCTCTGGCCGCTATCGATGCCTGGGCTGCGGAGTGGTCCTCGGATACCAGCAACAAGGCAGATGCTGGCACAGTAACCGGCGCAGCGGGTGCCGGAGAATTCGTTGCCGCCGCGCTGGACGCGCTGCTTGGCGTTAAAATTTGAGCATGAGCAACTCAGATCTGTCTGCTGTCGAAGTAACGCAAGAGAACATCGATAAGCTAGTTGCCGATTTGCGCATGTTTGCCACCGGCAGCTACCTGCAGCCCGAGGAACGCGAGTTCTGGGAGCCACTTTTTGACGAATCGGTAGCCGACCAGGTCGGGGAAGCCCTCCGTGAGGTCGCCGCTGGTATTGATCAGGCGGCGGAACTGGCCGTCGATAAGCGAGAAGAAGCCGCAACGCAGGCGGTAGAGAACTGCCTACAGCGCGTGGCTGCGATTGAGCATGAGCACGGTGGTTCGATTTTTGATGAGGAGCTCGACGAGATTCTCGCGATTATCAATTCCGCAACGAAGGCTGTCGGTTTGGACCTGCCTGCGGTGAAGGCGGAAAGCTACTTTGAGATCGAATAACCAGCCCGATTAACGGCGCGGTTATGAAAGTAGACTAAGGTGTCTATTCATGACTGATCGCCACTCTTCCGAGTTCCTCACCGCACTGCACAGCCGTGTACTCATTGGCGATGGCGCCATGGGTACCCAGCTGCAGTCTTTTGACCTCGACGTTGACGCGGACTTCCTCGGATACGAGGGCTGTAATGAGATTCTCAATGACACTCGTCCCGACATCATCGAGACGATTCACCGGCGTTATTTCGAGGCCGGCGCCGACCTGGTGGAAACCAATACCTTCGGCTGCAACTTCCCGAACCTCGCGGATTACGACATTGAAGACCGTATCCAGGAGCTAGCGCACAAGGGCACCGCAATCGCCCGCAAGGTCGCTGACGAAATGGGGCCGGGGCGCGAGGGTATGCGACGCTTTGTCCTCGGTTCGCTGGGCCCGGGCACGAAGCTGCCGTCTTTGGGGCACGCTCCGTACGCTCAGCTTCGCGACGCTTACACGGAGGCCGGACTCGGCATGATTTCCGGTGGCGCGGATGCGTTTTTGATTGAGACCTGTCAAGACTTGCTGCAGGTCAAGGCAGCAGTCAATGGCATCAAGGCCGCCATGCGACAGGCTGAGAAGAAGATTCCGATTGTCGTCCACGTGACTGTCGAGACCACAGGCACCATGCTGATGGGCTCGGAGATTGGTGCAGCCCTGGCAGCGCTGCAGCCGCTGGGGATCGACATGATTGGTCTGAACTGTGCAACGGGTCCGGACGAGATGAGCGAGCACCTGCGCTACCTGTCCAACTTCGCCTCCATTCCGGTATCGGTGATGCCGAATGCGGGCCTGCCAGTGCTGGGTAAGAACGGTGCGACCTACCCGCTGACCGCACCAGAGCTAGCCACAGCGCTGCGCGGCTTTGTTGAAGAGTTTGGCCTGGCGATGGTCGGTGGCTGCTGTGGTACCACACCGGAGCATGTTTCCGCTGTGCGCGATGCTATTACCGGTGCAGGCGCCTACGCCGAGCAGGGCCCTGCTGTTCAGGCAGCACGCCCATCGACGGATCCGAATGCAAAGCCAATCGATGAGGTCGCTTCTCTGTACTCGGCAACCCCGCTGACGCAGACAACCGGCATCACCATGATTGGTGAGCGCACCAACGCCAACGGTTCCAAGGCTTTCCGCGAGGCCATGCTGGCCGGCGACTGGGAGAAGTGCCTAAACACCGCCCGCGGTCAAGTCACCGATGGCGCACACATGATCGACCTGTGTGTGGACTACGTGGGGCGCGACGGTCGCAATGACATGGCAACCCTGGCATCGCAGATCGCCACCTCGGTGACGTTGCCGGTCATGCTGGACTCCACGGAACCGGAAGTTTTGAAGACTGGCCTGGAGCACCTCGGTGGTCGCTGCGCGGTCAACTCTGTGAACTTTGAAGACGGCGATGGCCCAGACTCGCGCTACCAGCGCATTATGCGCCAGGTTGTTGAGCACGGTGCTGCCGTGGTCGCTTTGACTATCGACGAAGAAGGTCAGGCGCGTACGAAGGACAAGAAGATTGAGATTGCCGAGCGCCTCATCGCCGATATCACCGGCACGTGGGGACTGCGCGAGCAGGACATTATTGTCGACTGTTTGACTTTCCCGATTTCCACTGGCCAGGAGGAAACTCGCCGCGACGGCATCGAAACCATCGAAGCCATCCGCGAACTTAAGCGTCGCCACCCGAACGTGCACACCACGCTCGGCCTATCCAACATCTCCTTCGGTCTGAACCCGGCGGCTCGCCAGGTACTCAACTCGGTGTTCCTCAACGAGTGCATCGAGGCCGGCCTGGACTCCGCCATTGCCCACAGCTCCAAGATCTTGCCGATGAACAAGATCGACGACAAACAGCGCGAAGTCGCTCTCGATATGGTGTACGACCGCCGTCGTGAAGCGGGACACCCCGACGGGGAGTACGACCCACTGCAGGTATTCATGGAGCTCTTTGAAGGAGTCTCCGCCGCTGACGCGAAGGACGCCCGGGCCGAAAAGCTTGCCGCCATGCCGCTGTTCGACCGCCTGGCGCAGCGCATCATCGACGGTGAGCGCACGGGTATCGAGGCTGACCTCGATGAGGGCATGAAGGAAAAGGAACCGCTGGCGATTGTCAACGAGGACCTGCTGCGTGGCATGCAGACCGTTGGTGACCTGTTCGGTTCCGGCCAGATGCAGCTGCCATTCGTGCTGCAGTCGGCCGAGACGATGAAGGCCGCGGTGGGCTACCTCGAGGGCTTTATGGATGCCGAGGATGCCACGGGCTCCAAGGGCTCGATTGTGCTGGCCACGGTGAAGGGCGATGTCCACGACATCGGCAAGAACCTGGTGGAGATTATTCTCTCCAACAACGGCTACACCGTGCATAACCTGGGCATTAAGCAGCCAATCGCTACGATTCTGTCCGCCGCCAAGGAACTGGATGTCGACGCCATCGGCATGTCCGGCCTGCTGGTGAAGTCCACTGTGGTGATGAAGGACAACCTGCTGGAGATCAACTCCGCCGGCGATGCCACCCGCTTCCCAGTACTGCTCGGCGGCGCCGCGCTGACGCGTAGCTACGTGGAAGACGACCTGTCCGAGCTCTACCACGGCGATGTCTACTACGGCAGGGATGCCTTCGAAGGACTGCGCATCATGGACGAGCTGATGGCAGCTAAGAAGGGCCTCGGCCCAGACGAGAATTCGCCAGAGGCCATTGCTGCCCGCGAGAAGAAGGAAGCTCGCCGCGCCCGCCGTGAGCGCTCCAAGCGCATCGCCGCGCAGCGCGCCGCCAAGGCTGCTGCTGAAGCCCCCGAGGTGCCGGAGCGTTCCGACGTCGCCGCAGATGTCCCCGTTGCGACACCGCCGTTCTGGGGAACCCGCATTGTCAAGGGCCTGCCCCTCGACGACTACCTGACCACCCTCGACGAACGCGCTCTGTTCATGGGGCAGTGGGGACTGCGCGGCACCCGCGGCGACGAGGGGCCGAGTTACGAGGAACTGGTCGAATCCGATGGTCGCCCACGCCTGCGCGCATGGCTGCAGCGCCTGCGCGCCGAGAACATCCTCCAGCATGCGGCTGTCGTCTATGGCTACTTCCCAGCAGTTTCTGAGGGCGATACCGTCCACGTACTGCCGCTACCTGCGGAAGGGGAGCAGCCCGACCCCGCGGCAGAGCCAGTGGTGTCCTGGACCTTCCCGCGCCAGCAGCGTGGTCGCTTCCTATGCATTGCTGACTTCATTCGCTCGCGCGAAGATGCCATCGCCGCAGGACAGACCGACGTCATGCCGTTCCAGCTGGTGACCATGGGACAGCCCATCGCTGACTTCGCCAACGATATTTACGCCAAGAACGAATACCGCGACTACCTGGAGGTTCACGGTATCGGCGTGCAGCTCACCGAGGCGCTGGCCGAGTACTGGCACCAGCGCATTCGCTCCGAGCTCGCGTTCTCCGACGGCACAAGTGTTGGCGCGGAAGACTCCGACGATACCCAGGACTTCTTTGACCTGAAGTACCGCGGCGCTCGTTACTCCTTCGGCTATGGTTCCTGTCCGGATCTGACCTTCCGTCAGGGCATGATTGACCTGCTGCAGCCGGAGCGCATCGGCGTGGAGCTCTCTGAGGAGCTCCAGCTGCACCCAGAGCAGTCCACCGATGCGTTCGTGCTCTACCACCCGGAAGCGAAGTACTTTAACGTGTAGCTTCGCGTTATCCCTGCGGTCGCACCAGCAAGGTCTGCATGCTGCGGCCGATGGGGCCGTGCACATCGTAGAGCTCGCCCGCGGTCATGCCGATTCCGTCCGGCCCAATGGAACCGCGGGCGGCGATGCCCACCCAGCCGCCGTCTTCCGACTGCAACTCCGATTCCGCCGACTTCTCCGAGGCGCCGAGCTGGGGGAGTCGGTGCAGGTGAACCACTAAGTCGGTATTCATAAACGCCCACTGGTGCGGGCTCAGCGTGGCCCCGATACCGTTGGCGGTATCAGCTACCTGCATGACTCGCTCCACCGCAGTCGGGTCCTCCCCGAGCACGATTGGGTACTGCGCGCGAACCCAGTGAATTTGCGTCTCGGCCAGCTCTTCCGTCGCGCCGGCGCGGGCTTCAATTGATTCGATGTAGCCGCCACTCCAATCGTCGGTAAGCGGAATGTACTCGGCGCTGCATTCCTCGGGCCCGGGCACCTGCTTGTCGAATGCACGCTCAATATCCCGCGTATCCGCAGTGGCCATCATCCATGCGGACGCCGTGGCAACTGGGCGCCACGCACCCTTGACGTCGGCAAGCAATTCGGCTTCGACCTTGGCGATCTGCCGCCCCGGGCGCGAGACCCATGAGCGCGCGCGGAGCTCCGTGTACGGTACAGCCGACAACAGATCCACGGCGATGCGAGTAATACGCATCCCCTCGCTTTCCAGACGGCGGCGCTCCAACATGCGCGTCAGCAGCGCCGACGGCGGCGCACCGTGCTGAAACGGCCCCCACGCCCCATAAGTGAAGCTGGTGGGCATGAAGCGCTCGTAGCTGAGCTCGCCTTCGGTGACCGTCCCTAGCGGAATGAAGTATGCCTCGGGTTGGTCGATAGCCTGGGCGAGTGAATCTTCAGTGGTTGTCATAGCGAGTCGATGCCTTTCATTCACGCGGGACACGTTCATGCGGTGATTTCATGCAGCACCGCAACATACTTTCCTTCCTGAAACTCTAAACCTTCATCCGACGGTTTTGCTGACATCATCGCTAAAAGCTTGCGTGCCTGGCATAGTCGCATGGTGTGAAAGCAATTTTGTGGGATATGGACGGCAGCCTCATCAACACGGAACCCCTGTGGGAGATTGCCACGTACGACCTCTCGGAATTCGTAGGCCGCCGCCTGACTCCGGAGTTGCGCATGCAGTGCGTCGGCAACACGCTCTGGGACACGCTGTCGATTTGTGCTGATCATGCGGGACGCACGCTTGACGACGAGCTGTTTGCCTCGGGCTCCCAATTCGTCGAAGGTCGCTTCACTGAATTGGTTCTAGAACATGGGGTGGAGTGGCGCCCGGGTGTGCCGGCGATTTTGGACCAGGCCCGGGCTGCTGACATTCCGGTGGTGTTGGTGACCAATACCCGTCGGCACGTGGCGCAACCCTGCATTGATGTCATGGGGGAGCAGCACTTCGCGGCGACAGTGTGTAGCGATGAGGTGGCCAACGGCAAACCGGCACCGGATCCGTACTTGCGTGGCGCAGAGCTAGCCGGATTTGCGCCAGAGGACTGCCTGGCTATCGAAGATTCCTCAACGGGGGTGCGCTCTGCACTCGCTGCGGGATGCACGGTGGTGTGGAATCCAATGCCGGATGTGAGCGTTTCGCAGGCTGATGTGGGGACGTTAGTACCCCCGGCGTGCTTCATTTCGGGCAATTTGGATACCTCGAATTTGGGCTTATTGCGGGCTGCTTTCGCGGGCGAGTAGACGACATGGAACAATAGACCGGGTGAAGAACTTTGATGACCTGTTTGCAGAGCTGAAGGAAAAAGCACAGTCGCGCCCCGAGGGATCGGGCACAGTCAAGGCGCTGGACGCTGGTGTGCATTTCCAGGGCAAGAAAATTGTCGAAGAGGCCGGTGAGGTCTGGCTTGCAGCTGAGCACGAATCTGACGAAGCCCTCGCAGAGGAGATTTCGCAGCTGTTGTACTGGCTGCAGGTGGTCATGGTCGGTCGCGGGCTGAGCCCCGAGGATGTTTACAAGTACCTGTAGGAGAAATCAACACCATGCTGCGTATTGCCGTGCCCAACAAGGGATCGCTGTCCGAGGCGGCAGTCGAAATCCTGAAGGAAGCTGGCTACCCGGGTCGAGGCGACTCCAAGAGCCTGACCATCCACGACGAAGCCAACGACATTGAGTTTTTCTTCCTCCGCCCGAAGGATATTCCTATCTACGTTGGCAACGGCCATCTGGATTTGGGCATCACCGGCCGCGACCTGGCCGCTGACTCGCTGGCTCCGGTCGATGAGGTTCTGAATCTGGGCTTCGGCGCCTCGACCTTCCGCTACGCCGCTCCGGCCGATGAGGAGTGGACCGTAGAAGCTCTGGAGGGCAAGCGCATTGCCACCTCGTACCCGAACCTGGTGCGCGAGGATCTGAAGGCTCGTGGCATTAACGCCACCGTTATTCGCCTTGATGGTGCAGTGGAGATTTCCATCCGCTTGGGAGTTGCCGACGTAATCGCCGATGTTGTCTCCACCGGTCGTACCCTGCGCAAGCAGGGATTGAAGCCATTCGGCGATGTTTTGGTCAGCTCTGAGGCAGTTGTTGTCGGACGCAAGGGCGTAGAGGTCACCGAGGAGCAGCAGGTGTTCCTACGTCGCATGACCGGCATTCTGCATGCCAAGACGTACTTGATGATTGACTACAACATCCGTGCGTCCGCGCTGGAAGAGGCATCCAAGCTCACCCCGGGCCTGTCTGGTCCGACCGTGTCGCCGCTGGCTAACGAGGATTGGGTAGCAGTTCGCGCGCTAGTTCCGAAGGCAGAGGCCAACCCGCTCATGGATGCCCTGGCGAAGATTGGTGCCGAGGCGATCTTGGCTTCGAATATCCGTATCGCGCGTATTTAGTGGAGACGTGACCTGCTCGAGGGGTGAGGGGGCGTGCCGTCTCAAGTAGGGGCCCATTTCGAGATGGATCCCCATCTCGAGCGGGGAACTGACCAATGCATTTTCACTCCCACCTACGTCGACGTAAGTAGTAGGCTTGACACTGAGCATGCGCACGGCGTTAGCCGTACTGACATAGTCCCCTTATGCCGGAAAAGCGGCAGTTGCGCCAGCGCTGTAGTTTTGACGGTGTAACCGCAGCGCCACGAATTGTGGTTCATAAGACTGCGCCTACGAGAAGGGATTGCTTCCACATGTCCGCAACACGTACCGAGGTCGACCTGCTTGGCTCTATGGAGGTTCCGGCAGAGGCTTACTACGGCATCCACACCCTGCGCGCAATCGACAACTACCAAATCTCAGCCAAGACCATCAACGACGTGCCCGAATTCATTCGTGGCATGGTGATGGTAAAGAAGGCCACGGCCATTGCCAACCAGCGCGTCCACACGCTGCCCAGCGATGTTGCAGACATCATTGTCGCCGCATGTGATGAAATCCTGGAAAAGGGACGCTGCATGGATCAGTTTCCAATCGATGTCTTCCAGGGTGGCGCTGGCACGAGTCTCAACATGAACACCAACGAGGTCATCGCTAACCTCGCTCTGGAACTGCTCGGTCTGGAAAAGGGCCGATACGACGTCATTCACCCCAACGATGATGTCAACCAGTGCCAGTCAACCAACGACGCCTACCCAACAGGTTTCCGTCTTGCTATCCACATGTCGCTACTGAGCTTGCAGAAGCACTTCGACTCCCTGGTTGAGGCCCTACACGCCAAGGGTGATGAATTCAACGACATCATCACAATGGGCCGCACGCAGCTGCAGGATGCCGTTCCAATGACCCTGGGACAGGCTTTCCACGCATTTGCCCACAACCTTGAGGAAGAGCAGGAGTCCATCGCAACTGCGTCGGCACGCCTGCTGCAAATCAACCTGGGAGCAACCGCTATCGGTACCGGCGTGAATGCGCCGGCGGGCTACCGCGAGGCCGTGACCCAGGCGCTGCGTGAGGTCAGTGGTTTTAAGGTGACCTCTGCGAAGGACCTAATCGAAGCCACCAGCGATACCGGCGCCTACGTCAGCGTGCATGCATCCCTGAAGCGCGCGGCCATGAAGATTTCCAAGATGTGCAACGACCTGCGCCTGCTGGCATCGGGTCCACGAGCCGGACTGAATGAAATCAACCTTCCGGAGCGCGCCGCTGGGTCTTCGATTATGCCGGCAAAGGTTAACCCGGTTATCCCAGAGGTCGCGAACCAGGCCTGCTTCAAGGTCTTCGGCAACGACGTGACCCTGACCTGGGCAGCCGAGGCCGGTCAGTTGCAGCTAAACGTGATGGAACCGGTCATCGGCGCATGCCTCTTCGAGTCGATTGAACTGCTGCGCAATGCTACCGACACTCTGCGCGACAAGTGCATTACCGGCATCACCGCTAACCCGGAAGTCTGCCGCGGCTATGTGGAAAACTCCATCGGTATCGTGACCTACCTGAATCCGGTCATTGGCCACCACGAGGGCGATATGGTCGGCAAGGAAGCCGCTCGCACCGGCCGCTCCGTCCGGGACATTGTCCTCGAACGCGGGCTGATGGACGAGAAGGAGCTCAACCAGGTCCTGAGCACCGAGAACCTCATGCACCCGGAATACCGGGGGAAGCGCTACGTGGCAGGGGAGTCTCGCCTCGACGATCTGTCCTAAGCGGCAACAAGTCTAACGAGTGACTTTTCGGAGATACACATGTTAGTTGCCGTCCAAATCTTTATCGTTCTAGCAGCGATTGTCCTTGGCGCGCGTCTTGGTTCAATTGCTATCGGATTCGCCGGTGGGCTGGGCGTTTTGGCGCTGGGCATCACCGGGGTTCCGGTCACCAAAGACGACATTCCGTTCGATGTCATCGGCATCATTATGTCGGTAATCGCGGCAATTGCCGCTATGCAGAAGGCCGGGGGCATGGACTATCTCGTCCACATTGCCGAACGGTTGCTGCGCAAGAATCCGCGACACATCACCTACTGGGCCCCGGTTGTCACCTACCTGATGACACTGCTCGCCGGCACCGGCCACACCGCATTTTCCACCCTCCCAGTTATCGCCGAAGTATCCAAGGAGGGAGGCGTTCGCCCGTCCCGCCCGCTGTCCGTGGCGGTCATCGCATCTCAGTTGGCGATTACGGCATCACCCATTTCAGCGGCTGTGGTGCTGATGGCTTCGCTCATGGAACCCCGCGGCGTTGGTTATCTCACACTCCTGGCGATTATCATTCCTTCGACGTTCCTCGCCATCCTTCCGACCGCCTTTGTCACGAATCACCTAGGCAAAGAGCTTGACGACGATCCGGAGTATCAAAGCCGCTTGGAAAAGGGGTTAGTCTCCAAGCCACGTGGCCAGATGAGCGAATACGTGCCAACCAAGTCGGCCAAGTGGTCCGTGGCGATTTTCCTACTCTCGATTCTCGCGGTGATGGTCTACGCGACCATCAGCACTGAACAGGTCGGCCTCATCGCTGACCCCACGCTCCCACGAAACGAGGCGATCATGTCAATCATGTTGACCGCTGCCACCGTTATCGTGCTGGCCTGCAAGTTGGACGCGGCAACCATTTTGAACACACCGGTGTTCAAATCGGGCATGTCCGCCAGCGTCTGCGTTCTCGGTGTGGCGTGGCTGGGAACCACAATTATCAACCACTACATCGACGACATTAAGGCCGCGTCCGGCAGCCTACTGACCACAATGCCGTGGATGCTGGCAATCGTGCTCTTCTTCGCGGCCGCATTGCTGTACTCGCAGGCGGCCACGGCAAAGGCCATCATGCCCGCTGCACTCGCGGTGGGAGTTTCTCCCATCACTGCGATTGCTTCCTTCGCAGCGACTTCCGCGCTATTCGTACTGCCTACTTACCCGACGCTCCTTGCCGCGGTGGAGATGGACGACACTGGCACAACCCGAATTGGCAAATACGTGTTTAACCACTCGTTCATCATCCCAGGCACTTTATGTATTGCCCTGTCCGTCGCGTTCGGTTTCGCCTTCGGCAGCGCACTGCTGTAGTGGGGGGGGCTACCTAGAACACCGCATAGAGAAACTGACTAGGTTTATGCCAAAATCAAAGCTGTGAATTCCATTCACCTGTCATAAACCTAGTCAGTAACCTTTACTGGCACCGTTACCGCCGACGGCGGCACCCCGCGAAAGCTAACATCGCCGCGAGAGCCACCGCCATCCGCAGTTTTTACTCAGTGCCGCCATCACCGACAGCACCCGGCCAACCGGGGTACTCCGGTGTGACCCCGCCATAGGCAGGGCACATCTCCTGGAAAGAACACCACCCGCAGAGCTTGGACTTCTTCGGTACAAAGTCACCGTTTTCACCGTCGCGCACGATCGCCGACCACAAGTCGGCAATCTCCGCTTGGAAGGCCTCTAATTCTGTCGCGTTGGGACTCAGCACCAGATCATCGGCAACCTTCAGGTACATCAACCGCAACTGTTCCGGGATACGACCGGTGAGCCGCCACCACACCAGCGCGTAAAACCGCATCTGGAAAAGTGCCTCATCCTGGAAGCGAGGAGAGGGCTTCTTGCCCGTCTTGTAGTCGACAATCCGGACCTCACCGGTCGGGGCAATATCGACGCGGTCGATAAAACCACGAAGTGGCACTGACAATGGCACAGTCTGATCCGCATCCGGATCGATAACCAGCTGAACGAACTTTTCCATCTCGGCCGCATCGAAGCCCATGGGGTTTTCCATCATGAAATACCCCTTGAGCAGGCCGCGGCATTCGACCAGGAAGTCGTAGTAATCATCCTCCGGAACTAGCTCAATCAGTTCCTCGTCCTTTGCACGCATGTCCTCCCAGGTCGGCTTCAGCCGTTTCACCGCTGCGGGGTAAGTGCGTTCTTCACGGGGCCAGGCATGCATCTGTTCGAGCACAGCATGCACCAACGTGCCCTTGACCTGCGCGACAGTCGACGGCTCCGGAATCTTGTCGATCGCACGGAACCGGTACTTCAGCGGGCACTGGCGGTAGTCATTAGCTCTCGACGGCGACAGCGCCAACTTAGAGCGGCGGGAAGGCTGAACAGCTGACTTAGAACTTTGGGCATTGTCGGGCATACTAGCCAGGTTAGAGTACCGCCCGGATTTGGCTGCACCCGACATGACCCGACCCAACCAAACCGAACCAGACCCAACCCGACATGACCCGACCCAACCAAACCCCAAAAGGAGCCCACACACCTATGGCATTGAGCGGACCATTCCAAGTCGGCGACCGAGTCCAGCTGACTGACTCGAAGAATCGCCACTTCACCGTCATCCTCGAGGAGGGTGGCAAGTTCTTCACTCACCGCGGCACCATCCTCCACGACGACCTCATCGGCGCCAAGGAAGGCACCACCGTCACCTCCAGCGAAGGCACCGTCTACCTGGCCATGCGTCACTTGCTGGTCGATTACGTCCTGTCCATGCCGCGCGGTGCTGCGGTGATTTACCCGAAGGATGCTGCACAGATCATCGTCGAGGGCGACATCTTCCCAGGTGCGCGCGTGTTGGAGGCCGGCGCTGGCTCCGGCGCGCTCAGCCTCAACCTGCTCCGCGCCATCGGCGCTGACGGGCAGCTTATTTCCTACGAGGTCCGCGAGGATCACATCGAGCACGCGGAACGCAACGTTGTCGACTTCATGGGTCACAAGCCCGACAACTGGGACTTGCGCCTGGGCGATCTCAACGAGGCCTCCGTCGAGTCGCTCGGCGGCCCGGTCGACCGAGTCATTCTGGACATGCTCGCTCCATGGGAATGCCTGGACACCGTTTCGAAGGTGCTTCAGCCTGGCGGCGTGCTCATGGTCTATGTCGCCACTGTTCCGCAGCTAATGAAAGTCATGGAGGGCATCCGCGCGCAGAAGTGCTTCACCGAACCACGCGCCTGGGAATCCCTGGTCCGCGACTGGAATGTTCAGGATCTCTCCGTCCGCCCGGCGCACCGTATGCAGGCACATACCGCATTCCTGGTGTGGGCACGCAGGCTTGCCGACGGCACGGTGCCTCCGCGTCCACAGCGACGAAATCAAAAGAAGCTCTAGACCCGCCGCTTCGCGCTGGGAGGTGTAGCCGTCGTAACGTGATGCGACACACGGTCTAAATCGACCAAGCAGCAACGGCATCTGGCCCTATGGGTAATCTGGGATACATGACAACGCCGTCTGACAAAATCCGTGATCTTGAGCAGAAGAACTACAACCTCGGCATTCGTAATAATCGCCTGGTTGAGCTGTTGCGGGACTCCCGTAACAAGCTAGAGCTACTGCGCCAAGACATGGAGGACATGCTGGAGCCGCCTAGCACGTACGGTATTTTCCTTAAGCCGGGGCCGGAGAAAGGCACCGCAGAGGTTTTTACCGGAAATCGACGGATGCGCCTGCGGGTGCAGCCGGAGATTAATGAGCGGGCGCTTCGGCCGGGCGCGCAGGTGCGTCTGAATGAGGGCTCGATAATCGTGGAGGACTGCGGTTATCCGGAAAGTGGCGACATCGCCAATGTTCGTGAGGTGCTGCCGGATCGGGAGCGCATTTTGGCCTCGGATACTCACGGTGAGGAATTCGTGGTGTCTCTGGCGGGGGATTTGTCGCCGAAGCCGGGGGACTCGGTGATGATTGACCGCAAGTCGGGCTATGCGTTTGAGGTCATTCCAAAGTCCGAGGTGGAAAACCTGGTGCTGGAAGAGGTACCGGATGTCACCTACACGGATATCGGTGGTTTGGACAGCCAGATTGAGCAGATTCACGATGCCGTGGAGATGCCGTTCCTGCAGCCAGAACTGTTTGAACAGTACAACCTGCGTCCGCCGAAGGGTGTGCTGCTCTACGGCCCTCCCGGCAATGGTAAGACGCTGATTGCCAAGGCTGTGGCTAATTCGTTGGCACGCAAGATTGCGCTATCCCGAGGCAAGAGCGAGGCGGAGGCGCAGCGGGCGCAATCGTACTTCTTGAATGTCAAGGGTCCGGAGCTGCTGAACAAGTTCGTGGGTGAGACCGAGCGTCAGATTCGCCTGATTTTTGACCGCGCTCGTGACATTGCCGAGGATGGCAAACCGGTTATTGTCTTCTTCGATGAGATGGACTCGATTTTCCGCACTCGTGGTTCGGGTATCTCCTCGGATATGGAAAACACAGTGGTCCCGCAGCTGCTCAGTGAACTTGACGGTGTGGAGGGGCTGGAAAACGTCATCGTGATTGGTGCCACCAACCGCGAGGAGATGATTGACCCGGCAATTCTGCGCCCAGGACGCTTGGATGTGAAAATCCGCATTGAGCGCCCGAATGGGGCTGCGGCGAAGGATATCTTCCGCAAGTACTTGACTCCAGAGCTGCCGTATAACGCAGCCGAGGTGGAAGCGCGCGGTGGGGCGGAGCAGAATGTCGCACACCTCATTGACCAGGTTGTTGAGCGGATGTACGCCAAGACGGAAGAAAACGAGTACGTGCGGATTCGCTATGCCGATGGCACCAGCGAAGTTATGTACTACCGCGATTTCAACTCCGGCGCGATGATTTCCAACATCGTCGACCGTGCGAAGAAGTCCGCCATCAAGTCGGTTATCGCTGGCGGCGAGGCTGGTATTAGCTTGGATCACCTGCTGTCCGCAGTGGCGGAGGAGTTCGCGCAGAACGAGGACCTGCCAAACACCTCGAACCCGGATGAGTGGGCTCGCATCTCCGGTCGGCCGGCGGCGCGCGTTGCCTCTGTCGAGGTGATTCGTCATGGCTAATTCCGCCGCCAGTTCTGCACAGCCGAACCGCTTCTTCGGCACTGAGATTGAGTACGGCATTTCCAGCCCGGACAACCCGGATGTCAGCCCGATTCTCACCTCCACGCAGGCCGTGCTGGCTTTCGCGCACGAGCAGGAGGAGGGCCTGTCGGGGCGCATCCGCTGGGACTACGCACCGGAGTCGCCACTGCGCGACAGCCGTGGTTTCGACCTGCGCCGTTACCACCAGCCACCGATTGTTGACCCGAATGCCGTCGGCGCTGCAAACCTGCTGGTGCAAAATGGTGCTCGCTTCTACGTCGATCACGCGCACCCGGAGTACTCCTCACCGGAGACGGCAACCGCCCGCGAGGTGGTTATCGCTGACCGCGCAGGTGACAAGATTATGCTGCGCGCAGCTCAGCTTGCCGCCGAAGCCACCGATGCCGAGGGCAATCCAGGTCCGACGCTGAAGCTCTACCGCAACAACGTCGATGGCAAGGGCGCCTCGTATGGCGCCCACGAGAACTACCTTTTCTCCCGAGAAACTGAGTTCGATGACATTGTCGCCGGTCTGACGCCGTTTTTCGTCACTCGCCAGGTGTTCACGGGCGCTGGTCGCGTAGGTCTGGGGCAAACGGGGCAGGAGTCGGGTTTCCAGATTTCGCAGCGCGCGGACTACATCGAGACTGAGGTCTCGCTGGAGACCACTTTGAACCGCGGCATCATCAACACCCGCGATGAACCACACGCCGACTCCAATCGCTTCCGCCGCCTGCACGTCATCATCGGGGATGCCAACATGAGTGAGGTCGCCACCTTCCTCAAGCTGGGCACCACAGGTTTGGTCATCGACGCCATCGAGGACGGCGTGCGTTTCGACGACCTGCAGCTCCGCAACCCCGTCGAGGCCGTCCATAAGGTCTCCCGAGACCTGACTTGCACCGAGAAGCTGCAGCTGGCAGACCATGTCACGTGGATGTCCGCAGTGGAAATGCAGTACGAGTACCTGCGTCGCGTGGAGAGCTACGACCAGCAGGGCGACGTCGTCAAGCTCTGGCGTGAAGTGCTCGACGTGCTTTCCGACGACCCCCGCAAGGCAGCCCACCTGCTGGATTGGGTGGCGAAGTACAACCTCATGGAGGGCCTGCGTACCCGCCTGGGCGCGGGCTGGGACCACCCGAAGTTGGCGTTGATTGATATTCAGTACTCGGATATCGATCCGGCTCGTGGGCTGTACCATGCGCTGGTGCGCCGTGGTTCGATGCGCACGCTCGTGACAGAGGAAGAAGTCGACCGCGCGGTTGAATACGCGCCGGAATCCACACGTGCGTATGTGCGCGGTGGCATTCTGCGCCGCTTTGGCAAAGATGTCGTCGCGGGCAGTTGGACCAGCTTGGTGGTGGACACCGCGGGGGTGTATCGGCGCACTCGTGACGTGGAGTCGCCTGGAATTACGCTGGCCTACATTACGCTGGATGAAGTTGACCGTTTCACTGCCGCAGAATGCGGTGACGTGTTGGAGTCTGCGGAGACAGTGGCCGAGGTGGTCGAGCATCTGCGTACGCTCGGGGCTATCCGCGAACAATAGGCACGCATAGTGCAGCAATAGGCAGTAATACTCAATAGTTTTTCTTGAAGGAGCAATATCATGGCTGGTAACACTCAGGTTTTCGGCGGCGGTTCCGGCGGAGGCGACGAGGAAGAGTTCGGCGAGGTCGCTGGCGGCGGTCAGGCTCAGGAGCACGTTGCAGCTGCTGACGACCTGCTGGATGAAATTGATGGTCTGCTGGAGAACAACGCCGAGGAGTTCGTGCGCTCGTATGTACAGAAGGGTGGCCAGTAAAAAGTGACTGACCAGCAGGTAGGGCAGCAGGAGCCGGAAACAACGCCGACACCGGTACCGGCGCAGGCGTTGACCCGACGCATCACCGGCATTGAGACCGAGTTCGGCATCACTCTGACGCTGGATGGCTCGCGCCGCCTGGGGCCGGATGAGATTGCCCGCTACATGTTCCGCCCAGTGATCGCTAAGTACGGGGCAACCAACATTTTCACCCCCAATGCTGGTCGTATGTACCTCGATGTCGGAAGCCACCCGGAGTACGCCACTGCTGAGTGCGATTCGGTCTCGCAGCTGGTCGCGTACGACCGCTCGGGCGAGGTCATCTTGAACGAGCTCGCCGAGAAAGCCGAGGCAGAGCTTGCCGACGAGGGCATCGGTGGCAAGGTCTACCTGCTGAAGAACAACGTTGATACCGTCGGTAACTCCTACGGTTGTCACGAAAACTACCTGGTTGGTCGTGAACTGGGACTGAAGTCCCTGTCCAAGCTACTGTTACCTTTCTTGGTTACGCGACAGCTCATTTGTGGTGCGGGGAAGATTTTCCTGCCGTACCCAACCTCGCCGTATCACAACGATCCGATTCAGTACTGCTTCTCACAGCGCGCGGATCATGTGTGGGAGGGGGTCTCCAGTGCAACGACACGCTCCCGGCCGATTATTAACACTCGCGACGAGCCACACGCGGACTCCAACCGATTCCGCCGCCTGCACGTCATCGTGGGCGACTCCAACATGAGTGAGACGACGACTGCACTCAAAATTGGCTCCACTCAGCTGGTCCTGGAAATGATTGAAGCCGGCGTGAAGTTGCCGGACTTCGAGGTCGCCAACGAGATCAAGTCCATCCGTGCGGTGAGCCGCGATATGACTGGCAAGGCCGAGATTCCACTGCGCAGTGGCAAAACTGCCACCGCGCTGCAGATTCAGCGCGAGTTCCTGGACGCTGCGACGGAGTGGCTGAAGGTCCGCGAAGAAAACATGGTCAACGAGGACAAGGGCATTGCCGGTGCCGGCACGTCGAACGAAGAAATGAGCCGCATTGTCGAGCTGTGGGGTCGCGCGCTCGATGCCGTGGAAACCGGTGACTGGTCTCTCATTGAGCACGACATTGACTGGGCCATTAAGTACTCGCTCATGAAGCGCTACCTGGACCGCGGTCTAACGCTGGAGGACCCCAAGCTTCATCAGATCGACTTGGCCTACCACGACATCCGTCCCGGCCGCGGCATCTTCCGCGCGCTGGAAGCCCGTGGTATTGCCTCGCGGTGGATTACCGATGAGCAGGTCGCTGAGGCAGTCCGCATCGCACCGCCAACTACTCGTGCGAAGCTGCGCGGTGATTTCCTCGTTGCAGCTGAAGACTCCAGTTTGAAGACCGTCGTGGACTGGACACACCTGAAGATTTCCGGCGACGATCCCATCTCCACCATGCTCGGCGACCCCTTTGCCACGGAAAACGATGAGGTCAATGAGATGATCGAGATTCTGACGGCCGCGAAGAAGACCTCGGATACGGATCCGGAAAACTAGTTCCGCCCCCCCCGGAAACTGCCCCAGGAAAAGGAGCCCCACAGTCGTGTCTGTCCCACCGGTATCGGAAAGCCCCGGATCCGCTGCAATCAGTGAGAACCAACGCCAGGTTCAACTGCTGTTGGCGCTTGCCGACGACACCGGGTGGGTAAGCGAGTCGTGGATCTCCAAACATGTCGAGGGTTACTCCCGTGTTTCCGAGGATTCCCGGGCTCGTTATTTACGTGCGGACACCGCAGCACTCCTGGCAGCCGGGGTCCCGGTGGAGGTTTCGTCGTCAAGCGCGGGCGATAAGGTCAAGCGTCTGCGCCTGAACAGACTACGGTGGCCCCAGCACGACCCCGAGTTCACTGAAGCGGAGGCTTCGGTAGTTTTCCAGGCGGCGAATGCGGCGTTTGGTTCGGAGGAGCTGAGCTCGACGGCTGTGGCGGCGTGGCGGAAGCTCGCATCGTTTGCGCAGCGCAGCGCCATTGCGAAGCCGGATGAGTCGGTGGTGGTGGCCGATGCGGTGGATATGAGTCGAGTGGATTTCAGCACACTGCTGACTGCAATGACCTCGCCGCGCCGGACAGTGGAGATGTGGTACTCCCGCCAGTACGGCGTGGATGATGAACTGCGCATGCTGGAGCCGTGGGGTCTGATTAACCTGCGCGGGCGCTTTTATGTGTTGGGCTTTGATCCGCAGCGTGAGGCGGCGCGTATGTTCCGGCTCAGCCGTATCCGCGATGTGTCGGATACAGGGACGTCGGCGACCCAGCCAATGCCCGATGGTGACTTGCAACAGATTGCGGAAAACATGTTGCACCGCGGTGGCAAGACCTATCAGGCGGTTGTTCGTATCGCTCCGAATACCTGCGCTGATGTGGTGATGAAAGCGACCGCGTTGGGGGATGGGCGCTACAAGCTGCCAGCGGCACCTGTGAGTGAGATTGTGTCCACAGGTTTGAGTTACGCACCGGATTTGATTGTGGAATCACCTGAAGAGGCACGGTCGGAGATTATTGCTCGGTTGGAGCAGGTACTCGCTCGCCATGGCGGATCGAATGGTGCGAAGAACGCTTTGGAGGGCAACTAATGACAGTGCATGCAGCCCGGGAACTTGACGCGAATGTCAGTGTCGACGAGTTGTTGGCGGTCGTACCGTACTTTTCGCAGCACCGTTCAATGACAGAGGCCGCTACCGAGCTGGCCATACCTTTTGCCCGAATTCGGGCAATCGTGGAGCAGATTGCCGACATCGACCAGCCGGGACTCCTCGGAGTGCGGGCTTTTGAAGTTGATTACCGCAACAGCTTTGATGTCCGTATTCGCCCTCAGGCGACCGTACTTAGCCAACCGCGTGCTCTGACCGCCGAAGAAACCGCGACCTTGCTGCTCATCCTGGAAACCATCGAGGACTCCGCGGCCGCCATTTCCTCCGAGGCCGCGCAGACGGCTGCGACGAAACTACGCAGTGCTCTGGGAACAAACGTCCCCATTATTGACTCGACCGCCGCGGACGATGGCAAATCCTTTTCCTATTCTGAGCAGATCTACGCCGCACTGCATCAGCGCAAGGTGTTGAAGGTGCGCTACCGGAATGCCTCAGGGCAGGTTACAGTCCGTGAGCTTGACTGTGTCAACGTTTATACAGTTGAGTCCACGACGTACCTCCGCGCTGTGGACCGTGCGCAGGAAGACCGTCGCCAGAAGAGCTTCCGCGTCGACCGCCTGGAGGCCGCCGAGGTCCTCGACACTCCCGCCGGTTTCCACCGCCCAGAGCCTGTCGATATCCGTGATCCCCACGCCTTTGGTGCGGAAACGGGAACGTCCGAATGGGCAAGTGTGCGTATCGACGCCGACGCCACCTGGATCGCAGACTATGAACCGGTCTTCTTTACCGAAGATGAGGGAGAAGAAGAGGATACCGAACTGGTCTCTGACCAAGGCTTAGGGCAGTCGGAATATGGCGCTGACGTGCCGATGTCCGACTTGGCCGCAACAGGCTCCTTTGTGCTCCGCCGTTCACCGAGCGTAACGGTCGCTGAGCCCTTAAAATTGAAAAACGCCGTTGTTGCGCGAGCCCGCGAAGCTTTGGCAGAGTATGGTCGAAACGACAAGGCTTAAATCAAAGCTTTAATCGCGCACGATGTGGCAACTTGCCACTTGTATTTGTATTCATTCGAAAGGTCTCTAAGCGGATGCCGAACCTAGGTCCCTGGGAAATCATCATTATCCTGGTCGTTCTTGTCTTGCTCTTTGGTGCAAAGAAGTTGCCGGATGCCGCACGTTCGCTCGGCCGCTCCATGCGTATCTTCAAGTCCGAAGTCAAGGAAATGCGCAACGATGACGAGCACCAGGAGCAGGCTGCAATTCAGCAGGCTCCGCAAGCCCAGCCACAGCAGCCGTACCAGCCGCAGCAGCAGTACCAGCAGCCGGCACCGCAGGCTCAGCCGCAGCAGCCGTACCAGCCGCAGCATGGCCAGAACAACCCTGGCCAGCCGCAGCAGTAGTAGAAGGCCGGTTGAAGCGTGACTTCAGCTACATCCACATCACGTCCTCGGAAGCGCCAGCGTAGGCGCAATCCCGAGGGCGTGATGACTATTGTCGAGCACATTCAAGAGCTCCGGCGTCGCCTCGTTCTCGCCCTCGCTGGTATTGCCGTTGGCACTGTTGTGGGCTTTATCTGGTATCAGACCGCCTTTACCATTGGTCAGTTCCGCATACCGTTTACCTCGGTCAATGTTGGCCCTGTGCACTTTAAGTCCCTGGGTGAGTTGCTCAAGGATCCGTACTGTCAGCTTCCACCCGAGATGCGTCTCGGCGGCGGTGAGGGCGCGGAGTGTCGTCTGCTGGCGACCAGTCCGTTTGAAATGTTCATGCTGCGTCTGAAGGTCGGTGCGCTGGCCGGTCTGGTGATGTCGTCGCCATGGTGGCTCTACCAGATTTGGGCCTACATCACTCCCGGCTTGGTTCGGAAGGAACGCCGCACCACGCGCAGAGTTGTGACTGCCGCCGCGCTGCTGTTTGTCATGGGTTCCGTCCTGGCCTACTACGTTGTCGCCATCGGTCTGGAGTTCTTGCTCCAGATTGGTGAAGAGACGCAAATTTCTGCACTCACCGGTTCGCAATACTTCGGTTTCCTCTTGGCGCTCATCGTCTGCTTTGGCGTGAGCTTTGAGGTTCCGCTTTTCCTGGTCATGTTGAACATGGCCGGTGTCGTTACCTACGAGAGCATCAAGGACAAGCGCAGCATCATCATTATGTCGCTGTTCATCTTTGCGGCCTTCATGACTCCGGGGCAGGAACCAATATCCATGGTCGCAATGGCAACGGCACTGACGTTGCTGGTGGAAATCGCAATCCAGATTTGTCGTCTCCATGACCGTCGTAAAGCAAATGAGCGACCGGAGTGGTTGGACGTCGATGACGAGCAAGGCTCCGGACCCATTACAGCGTCCGGCCCGATTGGCTCCGCCGGCGGTATCGGTGACGTGGGCGGCATTGACGCCCCGACTTCAGTAAGTGCGCCGACGTCGATTCAGCCGGGCGGCATGCCGACGGCATCAGCGGCCCCGACGACCTCTCCGGTCTCTGGCCCCACGCCAGTGAACGCGCCGACGCCGACGCGGGCATCCCAGATGCGTCCTACTCGCAATTCGCGTCCACCACGGCCACACGGCATGATTCCGGAGACTCCGATGCCGACGCAGGACTTGCGAAATCGTCCGACGAGCGACTTTGATGATGTTCTCTAGCGCGGTTTATGACACTCTAGAGGCATGACTCTTCTCGGCGATTTCGTCAGCCAACAGGATTTCGACCTTGACGACTTTCAGCTCCGCGCCTGCCAATCAATTGAGGCAGGGCGGGGCGTTGTCGTCTGTGCACCCACCGGCGCGGGCAAGACTATTGTTGGCGAATTCGCTATTTATGCAGCTCTTGAGCGTGGCGGCAAGTGCTTTTACACCACACCTATCAAGGCGTTGAGCAACCAGAAGTACCACGACCTAGTCGAGGACTACGGCGAAGACCGCGTGGGCCTGCTCACTGGCGACACTTCGATTAACGGCGACGCAGACATCGTGGTGATGACCACCGAGGTGCTGCGCAATATGATTTACGCGAACTCACCGACGCTGAAGAAACTCACGCATGTGGTGATGGACGAGATTCACTACCTCGCAGACCGCGAGCGCGGCGCTGTCTGGGAAGAGGTTATTTTGAACCTCGACCAGTCCGTGGCCGTCATCGGTTTGTCCGCGACGGTGTCCAACTCCGAGGAGTTCGGCCGCTGGCTGTCCACGGTGCGCGGGCACACGGACGTCATTGTCACGGATCTGCGCCCGGTTCCGCTGCATCAGCACATGCTGGTGGGAAACCGGCTCTATCCGCTTTTCGAGGCGAAGTCGGACAAGGTCAATCAGGACCTGTTGGAGGCGTGCCGTCGTGCCGAGTTCGGCTACGGCGACGCTGGGGCCAGGGAGCGCTACCAGTACAAAAAGCACAAGGGCGGTGGACGCTCGTATAGCTGGGGCGATAAGGGGCAGCGCAAGTTCCGCCCGCCGAAGCGCGGCGATGTTATCCGCATGCTCGGTTCCATGAACATGCTGCCCGCAATTGTTTTCATCTTCTCCCGCGCGGGCTGCGAAGGCGCGCTGGCGCAGGTCGGCGCTACTCGCGCAGAGCTCACTGACCGGGATGAGCAGGAGCGCATCGCCAAGATCATCGATGACGGTGTTGCGCACATTCCGAAGGAAGACCTGCAGGTTCTCGGCTTCCTGCGCTGGCGCCGCATTCTCATCCGTGGTTTTGCGGCGCACCATGCGGGCATGCTGCCTGCGTTCCGGCACATTGTGGAAGAGCTCTTTAACGAAGGCCTGGTCAAGGTTGTCTTCGCCACCGAGACGCTTGCGCTGGGCATCAACATGCCTGCCCGCACGGTCGTGCTGGAGAAGCTGGTCAAGTTCAACGGCGAAGCACATGTGGATCTCACGCCGGGTCAGTACACGCAGATGACCGGTCGCGCTGGCCGCCGCGGTATCGACACTGTCGGCAATGCAGTGGTGCAGTGGGCCCCGGCAATGGATCCGAAGGCTGTCGCAGGGCTGGCATCTACGCGCACATACCCGCTGATTTCCACCTTCGCGCCGAGCTACAACATGAGCGTCAACCTCCTGCAGACGCTCGGTTACGAAGGCTCGAAGCGCGTCATGGAGCGCTCATTCGCCCAGTTCCAGGCGGATGGCGACATTGTCGGAGTCGCCGCCGAACTGTCCAAGGCCAAGCAGGAAGCCGCGGCCCTGCGTGCGGAATTGCTCGGCAGGGGAGCCGACGCACACGCTGAAGGGTCGGAGGCTGAAGCGTCGTCGTCAAGCGAGGAAGGCAGTTCGCGTGACGACGAGCGCCTAACCCAGATGCTTGAATACCTGGATCTGCGCGCGAAGCTGACCCAGGAGGAGAAGAACGCCAAGCGCCGCAATATTGAAGACCGCCATACGGAAACAGTGACCGCGCTGCGCAGACTCCGTCGAGGCGAGGTTATTCCGCTGCCGAAGGGTAAGAAGGTGCAGTTGGCGGTGGTGTACCGAGAGGACCATTCGAAGTCGAATCCACGTCCCGGTGTCATCAGTGTCGGCGGGTTCGTGGGGCGTGTGGAGCCGCATATCTTCCCAGCGGCGCCGCAGACGGTCGGCGCGATTAAGCTGCCTCGGGATGCGGACCGGCATCCGCGACGTGCGCTCGGAATTGTGCGCGCAGAGATTGGCCGCAAGGGGCTAAAGGGACCAAAGAGGCTGAAGCGTCGCACTGGTGGCAACTCGCCGGCGGTGAGGAAGTTGCGCCAGGAGCTGCGCGAGCATCCGCTACATGGCGATCCTGCGGTGGAGACGATGGCTCGTCACGCCGATACGCTGCGGCAGGCCGAGGCGCATGTGGCCAAGCTGCAAAAGCGCGTCGATTCCGCCTCGGATACATTGGCGCGCACATTCGACCGCATGCTGCAGTTGCTAACACAAATGGACTACGTGGAATGGCCGGAGGGCGCGGAGCCGACAATTACCGAGGAAGGCCTTCGGCTGGCGCAGATTCACAACGGCTCGGATTTGCTGGTGGCCACGTGTCTGCGCCGCGGTATTTGGGATGACCTGGACCCCGCGGAACTGGCCGGTGCGGTGTCGAGCTTGGTCTTTGAAAACCGCAAGGCCAGTCAAGGCAGTGACGAGGTGCCTACCGAGCCGCTGGCCAAGGCGCTGGGGAACACCTACCGCATCTGGGAGGAACTGTCGGAGGATGAGCGCCGTTACCGGCTGCCGGTAACGGACTTGCCGGATATGGCTTTTGCTACGGCAATTCATCAGTGGACTGCGGGTGCACCGCTGGGGTACTGCCTGCAAGCCGCCGCCGAGAGTGGCGCGGAGCTGACCCCGGGCGACTTTGTCCGCTGGTGCCGTCAGGTCATTGACCTGCTGCAGCAGATCAAGAAGACGGGCTACTCCACGGACATTCGCGACAAGTCCGCCGAGGCTATTCAGGCAATTCGCAGGGGCGTAGTGGCGCTGAACAATTAGTTGCCGGTTACGTTGGTCAGCCGAAGCCTCGTCGCCCCGAGGCCACTCAACCGGCGACGGGCACAGGCCGACGGGTACAGTTGGCAACTATGAGCAACGGTATCTTTAGTTTTGACATCTATCAGCAGCGTCTGGATCGCACCGCGGAACTACTCCGCACCCGCGATGCAGACGCTGCAGTCTTTGGAACCGGAGCTGACCTGCAGTATCTCATCGGTTCTGCGGTCACTTCGCATGAGCGTCTCACCGCGCTGGTAGTCACCGCAGCCGGCACAACCACGCTGGTATTGCCCGCTGTGGAGCGGGGGGACCTGCCGCTGTGTGCAATCGGTGACCTCAACGCCGATGTGGTGTTGTGGGAGGACGGTCAGGATCCACACCGCATTGTCGCCGACCTAGTCGGCCACGTGGGCACTCTCGCAATTGGGGCGTCGTTGACCGCTGACCACTTGATTCCTATCCAGGATCTCACCGGAGCTAAGACTGTGTTGGCCGGAGACCTTCTGAAGGAACTGTTCATGCGCAAGGACGCCGCTGAGATTGATCAGCTGCGCGAGGCCGGCGCCGCTATTGACCGCGTTCACGCTCGTGTGCCGGGTATGCTGCGCGCAGGTCGCACTGAGCGCGAGGTCGCCGATGAGATTTCGGCTGCCATCCTGGAGGAGGGGCACGTCGCCATTGACTTCGTCATTGTCGGCTCCGCTGAAAATGGTGCGAATCCGCACCACGATTTCTCCGACCGCGTCATCGAGGAAGGCGACGTGGTGGTCGTCGATATCGGAGGCGCCTTGCCGCTTGGCTACCACTCCGATTGCACGCGCACCTATGTCGTCGGCAAGCCGGGGGAGAAGGAAGCTGCAGCGTGGGCGGCTCTGCGCAAGGCGCAGGAAGCTGCCGTGGCGGCGGTGCGCCCCGGTGTGACGGCTGCAGAGATCGATGCGATTGCGCGTAATAGCCTCACCGCTGCGGGCTACGGCGAGTACTTCATTCACCGCACTGGTCATGGCATTGGCCTGTCCACGCATGAAGAGCCGTTCATTATGGCTGGCAATGAGCTCAAGCTCGAGCCTGGCATGGCGTTTTCGGTGGAGCCGGGTGTGTACCTGCCGGGTGAGTTCGGTATGCGGCTGGAAGACATCATCGTTGTCACCGAAGACGGCGGAGAATCTGTCAATAATGGTCCGCACGATTTAATTACCGTCTAATCGAGGTTTAGAGGAAAGGTATTTTCTAGCGCATGGGACACGTACTCGTTCTTGGTGCCACCAGCGAGATCGGCGGGGAAGTTGCCGCGCGACTGGCCAACCACAACACCTTCACGCTCGCTGCGCGCCGCACTGAGGCGCTCGACGGCATTGCCGGTCGGCTCATCGACTCCGGTGCCGTCGCGGTGCACCGCATCCACTTTGATGCCGATGACATCGCGGCACACCGCCAGTTCGTCGAGCACGCCTGGCAGCACGGTCCCATCGACACGGTGATTGTCGCGTTCGGTATCCTCGGTGATCAACGGAAGTGTGAGGAGTCCGGCGAGGCTGCTGCGGCAGTCATTCATACCGACTTCACAGCACAGGCATCGATTCTCACTGAGATTGTCGCGCGCATGGAGTCCGACATCGCCTCCGGCACGCTGCCTGTGCGCGATAAGGTCGCGGGCCGCATCATGGCCTTTTCCTCTATCGCAGGTGCCCGCGTGCGCCGCGCCAACTACGTCTACGGTTCGGCGAAGGCCGGTCTCGATGGTTTCCTCCAGGGCATGCAGGACCGCCTGCACGGGAGCCATATTCAGCTGACGATTGTCCGGCCGGGCTTCGTCATCGGCCGCATGACCGAAGGCATGAAGCCAGCGCCGATGTCCTCGCGCCCCGCCGAGGTCGCGGAGGCCGCCGTCACTGCTTTCGACGGTCGGAAGCCCCACGTCTGGGTGCCACGTAAATTGGCATTGCTCGCACGCGCCACACATCTGACTCCGCGCTGGATTTGGCGGAAGATGCCCCGATGAGCCCAAAGCTTCGCGTCGTCGGCATCGGCTGCGACGGGTACCCTGGTCTATCCGCCCGCGCTGTCGAGGCGTTGTCGTCGGCTCGCCGCATCATTGGCTCTCCCCGTCAGCTCCATTTGCTTGCCGACGTCAACCTGGACGCCGACCTCTCACCTTGGCCAGGTGGCTTCTGGAAGGACTGGCAGGCCACCCTGGCAGATATTGACCCCGCAGTCGATGTCATCCTCGCCAGTGGGGATCCCATGTTCCACGGTGTAGGGGCGTCCCTAGTTCGGGAGCTCGGCCGTGGCGCCGTGGAGGTTATTCCAGCGCCATCGTCAGCCTCATTGGCCTGCGCCTACCTCGGCTGGCCCTTGCATGGCACTCCGGTGATTTCGCTGGTGACAGGGGAGCCGGGGCTACCTGGAGCCGCGCGTGTGGTACCGGTAGCGGATTCGATGCGGCCCTTCCTGGTGCTGTGCCGAAACGCGGACTCAGTAAAAGAGGTCGCTACGGTTTTAGCCGACCGCCCAGACACCAAGCTCACCGCGCTGACCAATCTCGGCGGCACGGAAGCTACAGGGATGCCCGAGTCCGTTGCCAAAGGCACGGTGGCGAACCCACCGGTTGCAGCTGGAAACCTCACGGTGCTGGCGGTGGAGCCGTCGGGAAGCGCGCGCGGCTGGCTGCGCGACGATGACTTTGATTCGGATGGCCAGCTGACGAAGGCGCCGATTCGCCAAATGACGGTCGCTGCGCTGGATCCGCGGCCGGGAGCTCTGCTGTGGGATGTCGGCGGTGGCACGGGCTCGATTGGCATTGAGTGGGCTCGGCACGGTGGGCGTGCGGAGATTTTTGAGCGCGATGCTGTTCGTGCAGAGCGAATTGCTAAGAATGTGGCGGCTCTGTCTGGCAATGTGACCGTCCACCACGGAGCGGCACCAGCGGTGTTGGCAGACTCGAATCTTCGCCCAGATGCCATTTTCATCGGCGGAGGTCTCACTGCTGACGGAATGATTGAAACCTGTTGGCAACGCCTTGCCCCGGGAGGCACCATCGTCGCAAACACCGTGACGCTGGAGTCGGAGGCTTTGCTGTGGCAGGCGCGTCGCGACTATGGCGGGGATGTCACCCGGCTTTCCGTGGAGCGCGCAGGTGCAGTCGGCAGTTTCACTGCGTGGCGGCCGGCGTTGCCGGTGGTGCAGTGGGTGGCGGAGAAGCCAGTAGCGCCTGCGCTACCATAGACGTAATTTCTCTGTCTAGAAAATATTGAGGACTCTGTAACTCACAATGACTGTGTATTTCATCGGTGCAGGCCCGGGGGCAGCGGATTTGCTGACGCTGCGCGCGGACCGGCTTATTCGTTCCTGCCCAGTGTGTCTTTACGCGGGATCGATTGTCCCGCCTGAGGTGCTGGAAAACTGCCCCGAGGGCGCAGAGATTATCAATACCGCGCGTATGCCGCTGGATACCATCATCGAGACCATTCAGGCAGCGCATGCGGCGGGCAAGGATGTCGCACGCCTGCAGTCCGGCGACCCGTCGGTGTGGTCGGCGCTGGCAGAGCAGGTTCGTCGTCTCAGCGAGCTCGGCATTGACTACGAAATCGTTCCGGGTGTGCCGGCATTTTCCGCGGCTGCGGCCGCTCTCGGCCACGAGCTCACGGTGCCAACTGTTGGCCAGTCGGTGGTGCTGACTCGTATCTCCGGGCGCGCTTCCAAGATGCCGGAGGGCGAGACCCTGGCGAACTTCGGCCGCACGGGCGCAACTCTGTGCATTCACTTGGCCGCCCACGACATCGATCGTGTGGTCGAGGAGCTCACCCCGCATTATGGTGAGCACGGTCCGGTGGCAGTCGTGGCTTTCGCATCCCGTCCGGAACAGGTTATTCTCCGCGGCACGCTGTCTGATATCGCGCAGCAGGTCAAGGATGCAGGTGTGACTCGTACGGCTGTCATCATTGTCGGCAAGGTGCTCACCGCCGAGGCGTTCCCGGATAGCTACCTCTACAGCGATGATCGTCCACGCGATGAACACGGACGGACCATTCCATGCGTGCACTAATTCTGGGTGGAACTGCTGAAGCCCGCGCCCTGGCCAAGCGCTTAGTGGGCGAGGGCTGGTTTGTCACCTCTTCACTGGCCGGTCGCGTTTCAAACCCCAAGCTGCCCGTCGGCAATGTCCGTATCGGCGGTTTTGGCGGTCCCGCAGGACTGACTCGGTGGCTAATCTCCGATGCCACGGAAGTCATCATCGATGCCACGCATCCGTATGCAGAACAGATCAGCGAATCTGCTGCTGAAGCTGCCCGAGCCACCGGTATTCCGCTTGTTGCGCTGCATCGCCCTGCGTGGGAGAAGCAGCCTGGCGACAACTGGATTGAGGTGTCCTCCATGCAGGAGGCCGCGGACGTTGTTGCCGACCGTTTCTACAGCCCGTTTCTCACTATTGGCCGTCAGCAGCTTGCTCCATTTGCCGGTGATTCCAACGGCCGTTACCTCATTCGCTGTGTGGAACAGCCCGCGCCGCCGCTGCCGAAGAATCGGAAGATTATTCTCAGCCGTGGGCCTTACGATGTCGCAGCGGAGCGCAAGCTCATGCGGGATTACGCCGTGGACTGCGTGGTAACCAAAAACTCCGGTGGTGCTGCTACTTACGCCAAGATTGAGGCAGCCCGCGACCTGAAGAAGCCGGTCGTTATCGTGCAGCGCCCGCAGCTGCCCGGCGCGGATATCGCCACCGTCGCCACAACGGTGGATGAGGCGTACAACGCCGTCATCCGCCGGGCATAGCGGCTAACGCAGCAACTCGCCAGTTCCGCTGGTGCCGCCCTCACCGTAGTGGCGTGCGGTGTAGACCCGAGTGGTCTTGCCGGCACGATACGCCTTCGTCGACGACGAACCGATAATCACCATGGTTCGCATATCGACGACATCCGGATCGAACTCCGCCAACGTGGTCACGGTAACGTTTTCCTGCTCCGAGCCAACTGCCCGCGCCACAATCACAGGCGTTGTCGGCTCGCGGTATTCCAAAGCCAAGGCTCGCAGCTCTCGGATTTGCCATCTCCGCGACTTGGATGCCGGGTTGTAGACAGCAAATGCCATGTCTGCTCCGGCTACGGCACGCACTCGCTTAACGACGACCTCCCAGGGCTTCAACCTGTCGGAGAGACTGAGCATCGCAAAGTCATGGCCAAGGGGAGCGCCCACTCGACTTGCGACAGCCTGAGCCGCAGTCATGCCTGGCACGACTCGAACTGGAATGTTTCGCCACATATCGTCGTCAGCGACTTCCAGCACTGCGGCCGCCATGGCGAAGACCCCCGGGTCACCGGAACTGACCACCGCAACTCGACCTCCACGCTTGGCGATATCCAGCGCCATAGTGGCTCGCTCTGCCTCTACGCGGTTGTCGGAGAGGTGGCGGTGTTGCCCGGCGCGCTCAGGAACCCGGTTGATGTAGGTGGAGTAGCCAACCAGATCCGTGGCTCGGGCCAGTTCATCGGTGACTTCTGGGGTGGTCCAGCGCTCCGCACCCGGGCCTAGGCCGACAACGACGACTTCACCAACTGCTGGGGTAGCCGACTCAGTCGCCGTATCGGTGGCTACACCGGTCGCCGTATCATCAGCTAGCTCTGATGCTCCAGATACGCTCCGTTCAGTGCCGTAGACAGCGGAAGGCACGACGGCTACTGCGAAGTACGGAACTTTCTCCGGGTCTGCATCGGCCAGCGGGTAGCTGGTGTGCTCATTCATGGTTGCTCGCTCGACAACGTAGGCGCGCTCGAGCATGCCTGCGGACTGCAACGCTGTGCGCACCTTCTCAACGTTTTTCCCCAGCTTCATAATGACTACACAGTCTGAGGCGTCAAGAACCGCAGCGATGCGCTCGGAATCGGCGGTGGCTGGGACAACGCTGACGATTTCGGTAGCCTCGCCGAGCGGCTGACCAATCTCTGCTGCCGCCGCAGTAATGCTGGCCACTCCGGGGACAATCTCAGTGGGGAAGTCCTCGCTGAGGGCGTGGTGCAGATGCTGGTACGAGCTATAGAGCATCGGGTCACCGAGCGAAAGCACTGCAACACTTCGTCCCTCGGCCAAGTGCTTGTGCAGGCGAGCAGTGGCCTCTGCATAGAAACCGGCGAGCTGCTCGCGGTAGTCGGCTGGGCGCCCGGTGGTCACCGGGTATTGCAATTGTTCTTCCACGGCAGCGTCGTCACGCGCGTCAATCAGTTCGGCGGCGATTGAGCGCGCCGTGGAACGTCCGTGAGTGCCGGCATGGTAGGCGATGACATCGGCTGTGCGGATGATGTCGGCACCGCGGAGTGTAATGAGACCTGCGTCGCCGGGACCGAGTCCGACGCCGTAGAGATGACCAGGCTGAGCACTGTAGGAGCCGGACATGGTTTAGATGATCTCCTTTGCGGTGGCAATGGCATTGAGGGCAGCACAGGTGATAGCCGAGCCACCGCGACGGCCGGTGACGGTGATGTACTTCAGCTCTGGGTTTTCGGCACCGGAGTCGATAGTGGCCTGCTTTGATTCCGCGGCACCGACGAAGCCCACTGGCATGGCCAAAATGGCAGCGGGCATGGGGAAGGAGCCCTCATTAATGCGGTTGAGCAGGTGGAAGAGGGCGGTGGGAGCGTTGCCGATGGCGACAACCGCGCCCTCTAGGCGTGGCTTCCACAGCTCCACGGCGGCAGCAGTGCGCGTGGTGCCGAGTTCTTGAGCCAGCTTGGGGACGCGCTCATCACGCAGCAGGCAGATGACCTCGTTGTCAGCAGGTAAGCGCTTGCGGGTAATACCCGAGGCGATCATGTTGACATCGGTGAAGATAGGAGCGCCTTCCTCGAGAGCCTGGCGAGCTGCGCGCACAGCTCCCGTGGAAAAGACGATGTCCTTGGTCAGGTCGGTCTGACCTGCTGCGTGAATCATTCTGACAGCGACGGTTTCCTCATCGGCATCGAAGCGGGAAAGATCGCTTTCTTCGCGAATGATGGCAAACGAGTTACGGTAAATATCCGCACCGTCGGTGTTGTACTCAAAGCGCTTCATAGGCTTAAAGCCTAGTCCACAGCAGTGACTTCGTATTCTCCGTCCCCGGTGGCGAGATAGTCGAAGTAACCGCCCTTGGGCTTGCCGCAGCGACGCTCACAACCGGAGAAGTGCACGCGCCCCTCGGGCAGTCGGCCATCGGCAATTGCGTGAGAAGCATCGCCGCGGGTGTCAGCCAGAGACTTTTTGCAGCCGGGGCGTCCGGTGCAGGCGCTGACGCGCAGCCAGGTGGACTTCCGGTCGAAGATCAGGCCATTGGGCGCCAATACCTTGACGACCTGTTCGGCAACTTCCTCTTCCAAATCGTGCAGAATCAGCGAGTACCACGGAGTGACGTGCACAGGAACTTGCGTATGCGAAATCGCACGGGCCAGACGCGCCGGGAGGACGCCAAAGCGCAGGCCAGCGGCCAGGCTAACCAGGCCATCCGGCTGGTCAATCCAACCGATCTGGCGGGACAGCCCGGCGGTGGCATCAAAGCTCTCAGCCGGGGTCGGCTCCTGGCGACGGACTCGGGCGCCCAATTCCTCGATTACGGCATCGGCAATGCGCTCGGCCGCATTGGCTTCCGCGATGCGCCAGGCTGAACCACGGCTGTCATTCCACACCTTCGCTGTGGTGATGAGAGCCTCCACGACGTCGTCACGCGAGACGACAAGCCCCGAGGTCGCGCCGCCAATGATGAGTTCAAACGTGTTCTCATCATGGGCGACAACGCCGAAGTCGGGGCGCTCACCGAGCACGTCACCGCGGCCGTCGTCGAAAGCCATGAGCGTGCGACCTGGCAATGTTGCCAGCGACGGCTCCGCGATGAGAGCCTTGTCGAACTCTTGAACCAGGTCACGCACATCAGCTTTACCGCCGACGCGACCGGACAGCGGCGACTGAAGAACGTTGCGTACGCGGTCGTGGCTGGTGGAGGGAACCAGCTTCTCTTCTTCCGCGGCATCGGCGAATGCGCCGGTGTTGGTGATGCCACGGATCTGAACATTGCCGCGGGAGGTGAAGTGAATATCACCGTCGCCGAAATTCTCGGCCAAATCGGCGAGTACGGCGAAGCCCGGCGCGGGGAGAAAGCCTCCGGGGAAGCGCAGACGACCAATTGCGCCATCAGCTGCGATATGAACCTTGCGGCTGCCGGGGCAACCGTCCTGACGAGTGCGGGTTCCTTGATCAGATGCAGTCATACTCTCAAGAATACGCAAACACACACAGAGCTGAGCCCCCGAAAACAGGGGCACATTATCCGGTTCCTTTCCAGCCCAACGAAACCCTTCTGAAGTGGAGTTTTGATACCCCTCCGCGAAAAACATACAAATTCTTCACTAAAATCCACCGATTTACCTTTCTAAAACCTTATTGTTTTCATAACCTAACTTCCCCTGAATTAAGGGAAGTCTTCATTGGGTTTTCAATCTGGGGTTATTCAGGAGATTTCATGCCACATCACGACGCTGAAGCACTCACACACGAGGCACACGACACCGTCGACGCTGGCCGTGCCTTGTCACAGACACGCGCTGCTTCACGACGAAACCGTCACACAATCCGAACGGGAATCGGGGTAGCGCTAGCGGGTCTTATGACCATCGGCCTGGCTACACCTGCCAGCGCACAGCCACTAAATATCCCAGGCCTATCGGATAGTGGGCTGGCGGATAAGGTGTCGTCGTCAAGCGTAAACCGCGAACTGCCTGGTTTCGGCCATGTACCGAACCCGAATATGGAGAGGCTACTCGGCATCGAGAAGGACGATGAGGAGTCTGACAGCGAGGACGCAGGTAGGCAGCTGACCCCGGAACAGGCACGCGTGGCCGCAGCCTCGCCGCTGAATTCTCTGCCGCTGACCCCGTCGCGCACGGCAAATGCCGGCACGCTGGTCAGCAGCGAGGATGCCGAGATGATGGTGAACGACAAGCTGTGGAATGTGGATGCCAAACGTATTCACTACAACTCCACGGATTCCCTCGGCAATCCCAGTGTGGACACAGCCCTTGTGGTGACGCCGAAGACGGAGTGGAAGGGCAGCGGTCCGCGTCCGGTCGTGGCAATCGCGCCGGGCACGCAGGGTGGCGCGGAAAAGTGCGACCCCTCGGTATCCTCGCAGACCGGCCTGAAGATTGAGTTCGGCCCGTTGGACATTATTGCTCCATACGAGACGATTCCGATGGTCGCGAACTTGAAGCGAGGCGCGACTGTGGTGATGATCGACCACCACCGCAATGCCCAGGGTAATCAGGACTATGTCGACAACATTGCCTCGGCACAGTCACTGTTTGATGCCGTGTCTGCCTCCCACGAGCTCGGCGTGGACAAAAATGCGCCCGTGGGAATTTATGGCTACTCCCAGGGTGGCTCCGCAGCCGCTGCAGCCGCTGAGCGTGCAAGTGTCTACGCTCCTGAGCTCAACGTTGCCGCATCTGCCGCCGGTGGCCCGCCGTCCGATCTTGCAAACGTCCTCGACCAGATTGATGGCACTACGCTGACCGCCGCGATTGCACTGGCAATCAATTCTGTCCTGGATAAGGATCCGGAGCTGCGCCGAGTCCTCAAGGAAGAAATCAGCCCCGAAGGCAAAGAACTGCTGGACAACGTAGGCAACTACTGCGCGGGTGGCTTGGGTTTCCATCACTCGTTTGAAACCACTGACCAGTACACGACTAGCGGTGAGTCGCTCAGCGAGATGATTAAGCGCTACGAGCCGGTGCAGAAGGAACTCGCACGCCAGCGCGTCGGCAACTTCGTCCCCAATGCGCCGGTGTACCTCTACTCGGGTGAGCATGATGACATCATCCCCATCAACCAGGTTCGCAAGCTGCGCGATGCCTGGCTGAATCTCGGCTTCACCGACCTGGAGTACGTCGAAAACACGACTTCACCGGTGCTACCGAAGACGGGCATTAACCATATCGTTCCGATGCTCGCGGAACTGACTAATGCCACGGACTTCCTCTGGTCCCACTTCCCAGATCAGCCGGCGGAGCAGTCGCTGGAACTCTAGCAATAGCCCCTGCAGTAGAGTGATGGAGAAATCCACTGCCATGCCACTGACGAGAAGCTCGGTGAAAATCCGCACGGTCGCGCCACTGTCACAGTCAGACCTCGTCATCGGCTAAAAGGCAGACTCCCGCCGACCGGGGACGCGTTGCTCCCCAGGAAGTGAATGACTACACCGTGATTCTGCTGCTGTCGACCTCGGATACCGACCTTCTGTCCGCCCGCGCGGCCGCTCAGGCCAACCCGGAGGTGTCCTACCGTTGGGCAAACCCGGCGCGTCTGCTCGACGATGATTTGCCCACGCTTGCCGACGGCGCCGATGTCGTCATCATCCGACTTCTCGGTGGCCGCCGCGCCTGGGAATCCGGCATCGACTACTTTGTGAACTCCGGTATTCCCACCGTCCTCGTCTCGGGCGAGCAGGCACCCGATGCCGAACTCACCGAGTACTCGACAGTTCCCGCAAACGTCGCCACGCAAACGCACATCTACCTGGCGGAAGGCGGCGCAAAGAACCTCGCACAGCTGCACAATTTCCTGTCGGACACACTGCTTCTGACCGGTCTTGGCTTTGAAGAACCAGCTCGCATGCCGGCCTGGGGTTTCCTGGAGCGCGACTCCAAGGTGGCAACGGAAGATTCCCGCGGCACCGTCGGCATTATTTACTACCGCGCCCAGCACCTGGCGGGAAATACGCGCTACATTGAGGCTCTCGCTGACGCTGTCGAGGCTCGCGGCTACGTCGCCAAGCCCATCTTCGCCGCATCCCTGCGCACCGCCAGCGATGAACTGCTGGCAGAGCTAGCTTCCTGCGACGCGCTCATCACCACGGTGCTCGCCGCTGGCGGCAACCGCCCGGCACTCGCACAGGCCGGTCAGGACGATGACGGCTGGGATGTCGCCGCACTCGCAGACCTGAACATCCCCATCATCCAGGGTTTGGCCCTGACCTCTTCCAAGGCGGCATGGGAGGACAACGACGAGGGCCTGTCACCGCTGGACGTCGCAACGCAGGTCGCCGTCCCCGAATTCGACGGCCGCATCATCTCGGTCGCGTTCTCGTTTAAGGAAATCGACTCCGACGAGCTCATTTCCTACGTCCCAGATCTCGAGCGCTGCGACCGCCTCGCCGGCATCGCCACCCGTTACGCCGCGCTCCGCCACATCGACAACGCTGACAAGCGCGTCGCCGTCATGCTCTCGGCATACCCGACGAAGCACGCCCGCATCGGCAACGCCGTCGGTCTGGACACACCAGCATCCACGTTGAAGGTGCTGCACGCGCTTGCCGACGCCGGATACAACCTCGGCGACATCACCACAATCCCCGGATATGCCACCGCCGAGGATGGTGCCGATGAACCAGATGCGTTCATGCACGCCATCATCGAGGCCGGCGGCCAGGACCCGGACTGGCTGACCGAAGAGGTCATGGAGGCAGCCGAGCTTCGCCTGCCCGCTGCCACCTACGAGAAGTTCTTCGCTACCTTGCCGGAAGAACTTCGCTCCGACATGCAGGACAAGTGGGGTGCCGCGCCGGGCACCCTCTACGTCCACCCGGATACCCAGGACATCTACATTGCGGGCCTGACCTTCGGAAATGTCGTGGTCATGGTTCAGCCACCACGCGGTTTCGGTGACAACCCGGTGGGTATCTACCACGACCCGGATTTGCCGCCGACGCACCATTATCTGGCGTGCTACCGCTTCCTGTCGCTGTCGCAGGCGCAGGGCGGTTTCGGCGCCGATGCCGTGGTTCACATGGGCAAGCACGGCAACCTGGAGTGGCTACCGGGCAAGACCGTCGGCCTTTCCGCTTCCTGCGGCCCGGATGCTGCCATCGGCGAGCTGCCAATGATTTACCCCTTCTTGGTCAACGACCCGGGCGAAGGCACACAGGCCAAGCGCCGTGCTCACGCCACGCTTGTCGACCACCTCATTCCGCCAATGGCCCGCGCCGAATCCTACGGCGACATCACCCGTCTGGAACAGCTTCTCGACGAGCACCAGAACATCTCCGCCATGGACCCGGCCAAGCTGCCGGCCATCCGCCAGGAGATTTGGACGCTGCTGACCGCCGCGAAGATGGACCGCGACCTCGGCTGGGACGAGCGCCCGGACGAGGAGGTCTTCGATGACATGCTCATGCATGTCGACGGCTGGCTCTGCGAGATTAAGGACGTCGCCATCCGCGGTGGCCTCCACGTGCTCAGCCAGGCACCGGAAGACGAATCTCTGATCGGCACTGTGACCACCATGTTGCGCGCCCGCCAGCTGTGGGGCGGCAAGCAGACCCTGCCGGGCCTGCGCGAAGCTCTCGGCCTGGCCGAGGACGGCTCCGACGAGCGCCACACTGTGGACTCCATCGATGCACTGGCTACGGCGCTGGTAACCGCCGTGGTGAAGAATCCCGATCAACCGGTGACACAGATCGCGGCTGATGTGCTCGGCTCCGAGGAATTCGCCGATATCGCGGCACCAAACGGCCTTGATCAGGTTGTCGAGCTGCTGCAGTTCACCCGCGACGAAATTCTCCCGCGCCTGGCTGCTACCAGCGAGGAGATCCCGCGCATTCTTTCCGCTCTCGATGGCGAATTCGTTCCGGCTGGCCCCTCCGGTTCACCACTGCGTGGCCTGGTCAACGTGCTGCCAACTGCCCGCAACTTCTACTCGGTCGACCCCAAGGCGGTGCCGTCGCGCCTGGCTTGGGAAACCGGCGTCAACCTCGCCGATGGCCTGATTGAACGCTACCGCGCCGACCACGACGAGTACCCGAAGTCAGTTGGCTTGTCGGTATGGGGCACTTCCGCCATGCGTACTTCTGGCGATGACATCGCCGAGGTGCTCGCGTTGATTGGTGTGCATCCGGTGTGGGATGACGCATCTCGCCGTATTGTCGGCCTCGAGCCGATTCCGCTGGAGGAGCTGGGCCGACCGCGCATTGACGTGACCGTCCGTATTTCCGGCTTCTTCCGTGATGCGTTTCCGCATGTTATCGACCTTTTGGATGACGCGTTTCAGCTCGTCGTCAAGCTTGATGAATCCGATGAGGACAACTACGTGCGCGCCCATGCGAAGGCCGACCAGCAGGAGCGCCCGCGTCGCATCTTCGGTTCCAAGCCAGGCACCTATGGTGCGGGTCTGCTGCAACTGATCGATTCCGGTTCCTGGCGTGATGACGCGGACCTGGCGAAGGTCTACACGACCTGGGGTGGCTACGCCTATGGCCGCGGTGTCGATGGGGAAGAGGCTGCTGACGACATGAAGACGGCCTACCGCCGAATTCAGGTTGCCGCGAAGAATGCCGATACCCGCGAGCACGATATCGCCGACTCCGATGACTACTTCCAGTTCCACGGCGGCATGATCGCCACGGTCCGTGCACTGACGGGTTCCGCTCCAGAGGCGTATGTGGGAGATTCCACCCGCCCGGACGCCGTGCGCACCCGCACCCTGCACGAGGAGACGCGACGCGTCTTCCGTGCCCGCGTGGTCAACCCACGCTGGATGCAGGCCATGCGTAACCACGGCTACAAGGGCGCCTTCGAAATGGCCGCAACCGTCGATTACCTCTTCGGTTACGACGCGACGGCGCAGGTCATGGATGACTGGATGTACGAAACGCTTACCGACGAGTACGTTGCGAACCCGGAAAACCGCGAGTTCTTTGAACAGTCGAATCCGTGGGCTTTGCACGATATTTCCGAGCGCCTGATGGAGGCCGCCGAGCGCGGTATGTGGGAAAACCCCGACCAGGAACGCATGGATCTGCTGCGCCAGACCTACCTGGATACAGAGGGCGACTTGGAGGAGCGCGCTGACCGGTAGGCGACGGGTAGGCGACCGCTAGTCGTCGTCTAACCGGCCGATAGCCGTAACCACTTGCTCATCTAGTGGCGGTTACACTGGGGAACTATGAGCAAGTGGTTCACAATTATTTACCTCATCGCCGAGATTGCGGCCTTTATCGCACTTGGTGAGTGGATTGGCTATGGCTGGACCGTCCTGCTGGTTCTGGGGCTATTCATTCTGGGATTGGTTTTCGCCGCCATCGAGTTCAAGCGCATCTACCAGAAGTTGTTGCTGGATACTTCTCGTACTCTTACCGAGTACGGACAGAAGCATCCGGAGGAGGCAATCAAGCGCTCGGCAAAGGGCGCGGGACACTTTGTGGCTGACTCGGCAATTCTGTTGGTTGGCTCCTGGCTGATTGCCCTGCCGGGCGTCGTCTCCACAGTTGTTGGTTTCCTCATGGTGCTACCGCCGACTCGCTGGCTGATTCGTAAGAGCGGATCGGTGGCGCTGCTCAACGGACTCCGCAACTTCAGTGACCGCAGCATGATGGTGGTCTCTCAGTACGGCATGAACCCAGGTGCTCCAGGAACTGACGCTGGTGCTGGCGGTTTTTCGGGTTTCCCTGGATTCTCTGGTGGTTTCCCGGGTGCGGATGGCAAGGCTTTCCCACAGGATAAAATCGTCCCACCGGCACCAGACAACGCCTGGGATGATGACCAGGACGACAGCGACAAGCGCTAACTCAAAAACTCGCAAACGTAGAGAGTTCTCTTATACAAGTGCACACTAACCGCCAAGCGCGCTCCAGCGAGCACGGGAACGTCGCTCAGAAAGACGCTTCGAAAGACACTCCGGAGAATCCGAATCGCTGGCAGGCGCGCTTTCGCGCGCTTACCCCACTAAAGCAGCGCCTCGTTCTCGCCTTCATTGCAATCCTCGCTGGTGGATTGCAATTCTTAAGCTATGCGCCCATGAACTGGTGGTGGACGGCCTGGATCGGCCTCGCCCTGCTCATTTTTGCCCTCTTCTGCGCAGCCGATTGGAAGTCCAGCGTAGTGGTGGGCTTCAGCTGGGCAACAGCGACGGCACTTTTCTCACTGCCGTGGATCGGCTCCTTCGTCGGCATTGGCCCCTACGTGGCGCTCTCAATTGTGCTGGGCCTGCTCACAATTCCGGCGGCGATTTCGATGTGGCTAATTGCCCAATCCAGTTTCCCCCTCGCGCTGAGGCTCCCCGGCATGGCCGCTGCCCTCGTGGCGGGGGAGGCGCTACTAGCCCGCTGGCCTTTCGGAGGCTTCCCCTGGCTCCGCGTTGCCTGGGGACAGGTCGACGGCCCGCTGGCCCCAGCAGTGGCAATCGGCAGCACTGCACTGGTCACTTTCCTCGCTGCTTGCGTGGGTGCGGGACTGGTCGCGCTCACGCTACGTTCCTACGCAACCTCCGCTGCGCTTTTGGTGGGAGCGTTATTCGTCGGCTGGGCTCTTCCTGCGTGGACCCAACCACTGCCTGAGCCTACGGCCGCTGACAACACCCGTGTCGCGGTTATCCAGGGCAATGTTCCGCGCCTCGGTTTAGAGTTCAATGCCCAGCGCCGCGCAGTCCTGCAAAACCACGCCGATGCCACCAATGAGCTGGCACGACGTGTCCACCAAGGTAAGGAAGAGCAGCCGGACATCGTCATCTGGCCTGAAAACTCCTCTGATGTCAGCCCGTTTACGGATGGGGAAGCGGCACGCATTATCGAAAATGCCGCGATGAATATTGGCGCTCCCATCGTGGTCGGCACCTTTACCTACACCGATGGTGTGCAAAACACCATGGTGGTCTGGGATCCGCAGACCGGCCCCGGCGACCAGCACGAGAAAATCTATCTCCAGCCCTTCGGCGAGACCATGCCATTCCGCGAACTGCTACGTCACTTTTCCGACATGGTCGCTCACGCCGGAGACATGACTCCGGGCAACGGCGATGCCGTGGTCACAACGCCAGGCACAGATGGTTTAAAGAAGGTCAATCTAGGCGTGGCCACCTGTTACGAAGTGGTCTTCGATGGTGCCTTCCGCAACGCGGTCAACCACGGCGCAACCATGCTGGCCACGCCCACAAATAACGCCACCTTCGGTTTCACCGACATGACCTACCAACAGCTGGCCATGAGCCGCATGCGAGCCATGGAGTTCCAACGCTCCACAGCCGTCGCCGCAACCAGCGGTGTGAGCGCGATTGTGGATGCGCACGGAGACGTCGTAAAGCAGAGCAAAATCTTCGAGCAGAAGGTACTCACTGAAACTCTGCCTCAGTACTCCCACCTGACTTTTGCAGCCCGCTTCGGGACGTGGATTGAAGGTCTACTGACTGCATTCGGTATTCTTTGTGTGGTTGGTGCCGTCCTGCGTCGCCGTGGCGGAGATGCCAGGGTAGGCGCAGATGAAGTTGATGGCCGGGATACTGAGCAGAACATGCACTAAGGAGAATCACGAGTGACTGCCCTAAATGAGTCGACGCTGGTTGTCATTCCCACTTTCAACGAGCGGGAAAACCTGCCGGGCGTGATTGCACGCCTGCGCGCAGCGGAGCCTCGCGTCGACATTTTGGTTGTCGATGACTCTTCACCAGACGGCACCGGTGAGCTCGCCGATGAAATCGCTGCCGCTGACAAGTCGGACAACAACGGCGAAGAGCACATCTACGTCCTGCACCGCGAGGGCAAGGGCGGTCTCTGGGGTGCGTACCGCGCGGGCTTCGCTTGGGGTCTCGAGCGAGACTACGAGGTTCTCTGCGAGATGGATGCCGACGGCTCCCACGCACCAGAGCAGTTCCATCTGCTGCTGGAGAAGCTCGAGGACGGTGCCGATGTCGTCATCGGTTCCCGCTACATTCCGGGCGGCAAGACCGTCAACTGGCCAATGAGCCGTCAGGTTCTCTCCCGCGGCGGCAACCTCTACATCTCGCTGGCGCTCGGCGCGGGCATCTCGGATATCACCGCTGGCTACCGTGCTTATCGACGGGAAGTTCTCGAAACCCTTGACCTCGAGAACATTGGCAAGGCTGCGTACCTGTTCCAGACCGAGCTCGCTTTTGAGGCTGTACAGGCGGGCTTCTTGGTGGAGGAGGTTCCGATCACCTTTACTGAGCGCGAGTACGGTGAGTCCAAGATGGATGGCAGCTTTGTGAAGCAGTCTCTGCTGCAGGTCACCAAGTGGGGATTTAAGCACCGCTCGCAGCAGGTAAAAAACCTGGGGTCGGAGATTGGTCGCCTGGCTGGTCACGAGTTTAAGCAGCGATTCCGCAAGTAGGGCTAGGGCAGCCCCAAAGATTGCGGCCTGCCTGTGTGGAGACGGGCTGCCTGTGTGGAGACGGCCTGCCTGTATGAATGGGGGCTGCAAATGTGAAACTGACTTAGTTTATGACAGTTTCAAGCCATTTTTCAGGCCATTTTTGTCATAAACGCAGTCAGTAACTCGGATCGGCCCGCCGCAGCCAGGCACCAACAAAAAACGGGCCCGAATAAGGAGCAAAACCTTATCCGGACCCATTTTGCAGCATGTAATTCACAGCTGCAGCGCCCTAAAGCTCACTAGCGCAAGCCAGCTCAAACCTTAAGCGTTCTTCTCTGCTTCTTCGGCTTCCTTCTGAGCCTTCAGCAGGCGAGCGGCGTTACGACGACGCTTGCGCAGCAAGTCAACACGCTCATCCAGCAGCACGTCGAGCTCCTCGATGGAGCGGCGCTCACGGAGCATGTCCCAGTGAGTCCTCGGAGGCTTCACCGGCTTGGCTTCAGTGCCTTCGCCTTCAACCAGCTCACCAATCTGGCCATTCTTGCACAGCCATTCACCTGGAATTTCCGCGTCATCCGCGAATGGGACCTCGAAGATCTCACCGGATTCAGTGCGGTAGCGGACCATCATTCGCGGCGCGAGGTCATGATCGCGATCGGTCTCATACGAAACGGCGCCCATGCGACTGCCACGAAGAACTCGATCTGCCATGTGGAACGTGCCCCCTTTGGTAGAAATACTAGACCACACATTATAACGCCTTAATCTGTATTCATGCCATAATTGACTTCTGTGTCAGATCAAAAGCCGAGCACAACTACCGCCAATTGCCAGTGGTGTGGCCGCGAAATGGAGGTCGCTATCCGCGGTCGCCGTCGCAAATTCTGCAGCCAAGCCTGCCGGCAGCGCGCGTATGAAAAACGCACCGGCGTAGCAAAAGGCGCCTCCAGGCCGATTGCCGAGCGGATCAACTCGGATCTCACACTGAAGACCGCCACCGATGCCACGAGCAGGCCGGCGGGCGATGACGTCGTAAAGCGAATAGGGGACGGGCTCTTCGAAGTACGTTGTCTCGCCGAAGACTTGCGCACCGCGCTTGACGACGGCATGGAGACCGCCGTCCTGCAGGAGATTACGCAGGAATTGATTATGAAAACGCGTGAAGTGGAACGGTTTATCCCATAGCGGATTAAAAGGATAGGATGAGCACTATGAATTCTGGTGTCCGTAAGTCAATTATTACTTTGATAGCCGTTGCAGTTGTTGCGCTCGCAATTGTTATTGTGGGCCCAGTTTTGTATCGCGTTTTCACGCATGAAGGGGTGCGTACTGGGGATTTCGAGGCCACGGAGCTGCCTGCAGCAACGACTGATGCGAATGGCACCTGGAAGATTGTCGGTGGCGATAACTCACAGAACACCTCCGTTGGCTTTACTTTTAATGAGGTACTGCCGGGCAGCAGGCGGACGACGTCTGGTTCCACCCACGATGTCACCGGCGAGCTGAAGGTTGCTAACAACAATCTTGAGGACGCATCCGTTGTTGTTGATATGGCAACTCTGACTAGCGATATTGAACGTCGTGACATCAATGTCCGCAACAATATTTTCAGTGTTGAGCAGTACCCAGAAGCCAAGTTTGAGCTTGCAGAGCCGCTCGATATTTCAAACATTCCAGATAACGGCCAGTGGGCGAATATCGAGATTCCGGGACGCCTGACCATCCGCGGTGTCACCAATGATGTCACCGTGCCGATGAAGGCCGCTCGTACCGAAAACCTGGTTTTGCTGTCGGGCACTCTGCCAATCAACCGACTGGATTACAACGTGCGCCTGCCACAGTTTGTAGCTGCATCCATCGAGGAAAACGGCGAACTCAATCTACGCATTGTCGCAGAGAAGCAGGACGCGTAGGACGGGTAGGTTTCGCGGCTGGCAGACACAGCCATCTAAAGAGAATCGCAGTAGCGCTAATCCAAATCGGCTTATAGCCAGCGAAAATACACCTCGATTCGTCACTGTGACGTAATAAAGCCATTTAGTCACACACCACAGAAGTCCTGCCAAAAACAATTTTGGCAGGCCAGTTGGGAGTCACAACGATATGAACACCTACGAAGCAATGCTGCTCGCACGAAAGGTGCGAATGGTACTACTGATTATCTTCATTGCATTCGTGGCCTACAAGGGCGCGTGGTGGCTCGTGGCTGTCGGCGTATTCCTGATTGGCATGACTCTGTGGCAGAACAAGCGACTGCGGGAAGAGATTGCCGTTCGCAACGCGGATGAGCTTGCATCGGACGCCAAGGCCAATAAGCAATAAGCCCGACGGCATGGATCAAGCGCCAAGATAGAACACGGCAGCAGAAAAGGCGGCGGCGAAAAAGGCGACAGGCCTGGAAATTCAGAAAACCGCAGGGCCAACCACTTTCAATATTTGTCCGATAATATACATTATGACATTTTGTCCTTAGGATCCCGTCCTCCCCATTACCGCCGATGCGCCATTGCCGTCAGGTCTAAGGAATTTTTAGTAAGATTTCTCGCATGCCTGAACTCTCAGACACATCCAGCAGCTCAGACAGACCCAATGCGTCCGACACATCAGATAGATCTGGCTCGTCCGACGACCCAGAGCCTCGCGCCAACGTTGGCGGGCTCTCTGTAGCCGCAGTAAGCGCAATCACCGCAGCAACCGCCGCAGCATCCCCAGCGAACGCAGCGAACACTTCAGGTGATGCCGCGTGATTGTATCCGCACTCATCGTCTTAGCGGTCTTTCTATTCCTCGTTTTCGCCAACGCAATTTTCGTTGCTGTCGAGTTTTCCTACCTCACGGTTAACAGGAACGATGTCAAGAAGGCCGCAAACGCCGGCTCAAAGTCCGCATACTTAGTAGACCGTGCTCTATCACGCACCTCTACTAACCTCTCCGGCGCACAGCTGGGAATTACCGTCACCAGCCTCGTCGCTGGTTTCCTGACCGGGCCTTCCCTCGGTGTCCTCCTCGAAGCCGCATTTGGTGGCACTAGCATCTCTCCCGCCACCGTCACTGCAATCAGCACTACGGGCGCTTTCATTATCGCGACCTTCACTCAAATGGTCTTTGGCGAACTCGTCCCCAAAAACTGGGCCATCGCCGAGCCCACTAAAGTCGCAAACCTCGTGGTCAGGCCACAGAATGCCTTCATGTTCGCATTCGGCTGGCTGGTCTGGCTACTCAACAGCGCGGCTAATTGGGTGCTAAAACGGCTCGGCTTCTCCCCTGAGGAAGAGGTCGCCAGTGCCAGGACCGCGGAGGAACTCCGTGCCGTCGTCACGCGCTCTAGCGATGAAGGAAAGATTAACCCGCAGACCGCCGAGTTGGTGGCGCGATCGATTGAGTTCGGCGAGCGCACGGCGGCTGATGTGATGACGCCACGCACGCAGATTATCTTTATCGAAAATCAGAGCGTCGCAGAGATGCTGACGGTCGTCGCAGATTCTGGACATGCACGCTTCCCCGTCGTTGGCAATAGCGTCGACGACATTCGCGGCGTGGTGCATTACACCGACCTGCTCAGCGTGCCACACGCACAACGCTTGACGACGTCGGCTGCGAGCCTGGCCAAAGATGTACTCGTGGTGAACGACTCGACCACACTTGATCCGCTGATGCGTCAACTGCGTGAGGATGCATACCAGTTCGCAGTGGTTGTCGATGAGTACGGCGGCACGGACGGCATTGTGACGTTGGAGGATCTCGTCGAGGAAATCGTCGGTGAAATTGACGATGAACAGGACGATCGTTCGTTGCTCTACAGCCGGATTAGCCCCAATACGGTGATTGTTTCCGGTCTCATGCGCCCTGATGAGTTGGGAGAGATCCTAAACCTGGTCCTGCCGGAGGGCGAAGAATCCGACACTATTGGTGGATTTATCACCGAACGCTTGGATCGCATGCCTCGCTTCGGCGACACGATTACGGTCGAAGCCACCGACCACGAAAACCTCGATGAGGAGAACTTGCCTACCACCGCTGAAGTTGCTTTTCGAGTCGAGCGCATGGCGCGTCACCGCGTTGGCCGTATTCGCGTCCAGGTGGACCGCGCCGGCAACAAGGTCGCGCACACGGACGAAGGTGCTCGTCAGGACGACACCAGTCACAACCACGTCGAGCACAACAGCGAAAAGGAGGGCTAGAACATGCCACTACTTACTCTTATTTTGCTGTTAGCCCTCAATGCCTGGTTTGTCGCCGCTGAATTTGCGATGGTCTCGGCTCGCCGCGATCAAATTGAACCGGATGCCGTCAGCGGATCTACCAGCGCAAAGTACGCGCTGCGCGGTATCGAAAACGTGTCGGTCTCCCTGGCGGCAACACAGCTGGGCATTACCGCCTGTTCCCTGCTCATCGGTGCCGTCGGCGAGCCTGCGATTGCGCACTTCTTCGAGCCCTACATGACAGCGCTGGGACTCCCCGCGGGCACCGCCCACGTGGTTGCGCTGGCGTTGGCGCTGCTGATTGTCACTTTCTTACACATGGTTGTCGGCGAAATGGTGCCGAAGAACATCGCTATTGCGGCTCCCAGTCCGACGGCGAAGTTCGTGGCTATTCCGCTGTATGTGATTGTGCGGGTGCTCAATCCGGTTATCTGGGCGATGAATACGACGGCGAACATCGTGGTTCGCAAGGTTCTTCGCGCCACTCCGAAGGACGAGGTCGATTCCTCCTTCACCGCTAGTCAGGTGCAGGATTTCGTCGCCGAGTCCGGGCGGCAGGGCCTTCTCGACAATGACGAGCTCGCGCTCCTCCACAAAGCTCTCGGCTTCGAGCATCTCACCGCCGCGGATGTCACTATGCAGCTCGACACCCTCGTCACCATTGGCCCCGACGCCATTGTCGCCGACATCGAAGAGCTCAGCGCACGCACGCGCTTTTCCCGCTTCCCCATCACCGATGCCGATGGCAGCTTCATCGGCTACCTTCATGTCAAGGATTTGCTCTCGCTTGACGACGGTCACCGCGACCGACCCTTCCCGCGGAATCTGATTCGCACCTTCGCAAGCGTCAGCCCGGATGCCAAGCTCCAGACGGTCATGCGGCTGATGCAGCGCGAGCAGGCTCACTTCGCCTTGGTGACGGAGGAAAATAGTACTTCGGAGAACTCTGTCAGCGGAATCGTTGCGCTGGAGGACGTACTAGAAGAGCTCGTCGGCGAAGTCCGCCAGGCAACAGCCTAGCGCGTGCGCCGACGAGCCCCGTCGATTCCAGCTGGTTACTTGCTGCTGAAAGCTTGTTAGCTAATTACTTCAGTGCAGCCAGTGCGGAGTCGTAGTCCGGCTCCGTGGTGATCTCATCGACCAGCTGGTTGTAAATGACCTTGCCCTCTTCGTCAGTGACGACTACGGCACGAGCAAGCAGGCCAGCGAGCGGGCCATCCTGCTGGACAACACCGAAGGCTTCGCCGAAGCCGTGGCGGAAGTCCGAGGCAACCTCAACGTTGTCCAGGCCTTCTGCAGCGCAGAAGCGGCCGAGAGCGAACGGCAGGTCACGCGAAACATTAACCACGACGGTGTTGTCCAGCCCAGCAGCGTCCTCGTTGAAGTGACGCACCGAAGCTGCACAAACACCGGTGTCTACCGACGGGAAGATGTTGTAGACGACCTTCTTACCAGCGAAGGTCTCATTGGTGACCTCCCCGAGGTCGCCACCGGTGAGGGTAAACTCCGGAGCCTTGTTGCCCACCTGGGGCAGGTCTCCGGAAAGCTGGACTGGGTTGGACTGAAATGCGGTTTGTGTCATAGCGCCCTTTTTACCGCCTTTCGTCCGGATCCTCCAGGCTGTTTTCTGGAAATCAGTAGAATCGTGACAGAAATGAAATTCCGGGCCGCAGTATCTTGAGCAATCTTGCGTACCTTGCGGTCCGGGCCACGCTATTCAGCGGGCCCCACGTTTAAACTCCGAGGAAAGGCAGCCATGAGTTTGATTACCGCAATTGTGTCCATCGATGTCGAAGCTGACAGGATTCCGGAGGCCGCCGAGACCATCGTCGAGATCGACGGCGTGACTGAGGTCTACTCCGTTACTGGTGACTGGGACTTGGTCGTCGTGGTGCGCGCAACTAATCACGATGATTTGGCGGAAATCATTCCAAATCTCATCAGCAAGGTCGACGGTGTTATTCGCACTCAGACTCAGCTGGCTTTCCGCACCTACTCTCAGCACGACCTGGAAAGTGCATTCTCCATCGGGCTGGAGTAGGCGCGGTTTCTTCTACCGAACTGTGCGGTATGCGGGAGCTACTTAACCACTTCCGCCATCGCGCGGCCTGCCTGGCGGCCACTGAAAATACAGCCGCCCAGGAATGTACCTTCCAGCGCGTTGTTGCCGTGGACGCCGCCGCCACCGAAGCCAGAGGCCTCGCCTGCGGCGTAGAGCCCCTCGAAGGGAGTTCCGTCCGGGTGCAAGCACTGGCCGTCGAGGGTGGTCTCGATGCCACCGAGCGTCTTGCGGGTCAGCATGCGCAGACGAATAGCAATCAGTGGGCCGTTCTTCGGATCCAAAATCGGTGATGGCGGCACGGAGCGGATGATCTTGTCCCCGAGGAAGTTCCGGGCCACGTTGACGTAATTGACCTGGTAGTCCTTGGAGAAGGGGTTACCGGTCTGCATATCGCGCTGACGAATCTGCTCCTCGAGCTTCTCCATGTCAATCTTCGGCGCTGCGGCTCCGGACTCCCCGCCCGAGCTCGCCTCCACAATCTCGTTCATCCCCTCGACCAGCTTTGGCAGATCGTCGGCAACCACCCAGTCTTCGCCGTTATCCATAAACGCCTGAATAGGTGCGGCAACACCAGAGGTCACCTTGCCAATCAGCTTCTTGATCTCCTTGTCGGTCAGATCCGGATTCTGTTCTGAGCCAGAGAAAATGAACTCCTTGGCCACGATGTTCTTATTCAGCACAAACCAGGAGTAAGAGTGTCCGGTAGCCAGAATGTGCTTCATCGTGCCGACAGTATCTGCGCCCGGAATATATGGCGCTGGCAGGCGGTTTCCTTCTGCGTCGAACCACATGGCCGACGGCCCCGGGATGATACGGATACCGTGATTCGGCCACACAGGATTCCAGTTCTTCATGCCCTCGGTGTAATGCCACATGCGGTCACGGTTGACGAGGTTTGCGCCGACCTGCTCTGCAATCTCAATGCCACGGCCGTCAACATGCTCTGGCACACCGCAGACCATGTCCTTCGGCATCTCGCCCAGACGCTCGGTCGGCCAGCACTTACGCACGGCTTCCAGGTTGCCGCCAACACCGCCCGTCGCAATGCACACGGCCGACCCGCGGATCTCAAAGTCCTCCCCTGTTTCCTCGCGTGACGACGCCACTCCTCGCTCTAAAGATTCACAGGGAACCAGAATCTTGCCACGCACGCCGACGGCGCGGCCATCTTCGACAATCACCTCGTCAACGCGGTGGCGATGGCAGTATTCCACCAGCCCCTTCTTCGCAGCTTCAGCGACCGGCTCTGCGAATACGCGGACGATTTCGGGGCCTGTGCCCCAGGTGAGGTGGAATCGGGGTACCGAGTTACCGTGACCGTCGGCACGCCCTTCACCGCGCTCAGCCCACCCGACGACAGGCAGGAACTTCACGCCGAGATTGCGGAGGTAGTCACGCTTCTCCCCTGCCGCGAAGTTCAGGTAGGCCTTGGCCCACTTGCGTCCCCAGTTGTCTTCCTCGCGGTCGAACTGCGCGGAGTTGAACCAGTCAGCTTCAGCGAGCTCGCGGTTGTCCTTGACTCCCAGGCGGCGCTGCTCTGGCGAGTCGACGAGAAAGATTCCTCCGAGCGACCAGAAAGCCTGTCCGCCGAGGTTGTTGGCATTCTCCTGATCGACAAGGATGACCTTCTTGCCGGCCTGCGTGGCCTCATACGTCGCGACCAATCCGGCAAGTCCGGCGCCGACGACAACAATGTCTGCAGTACGTGTGGTGCTCTGTGCGTTCATAGTTTCGTTTTTAGACCCTAAACATCGCCTTTGAGGTGGTTTTGCCTAAAAACGTGATTTATTTTTACAGGCTTTATTTATCTGGCGAATTTCCAACGCGCCCGGAGCTGCCCACTGCTAGTGAGGCCTGCGTGGCGCATGCACGAGCTCGACCTGTACGAGCGTGACTTTCTCTGCGCGCACGAGCGCTTCAAACAGCGACAGATAGTAATTCCACATCCTCCGGAACACTCTGTCGTAGCCGATACCAGCGGCTTCGCGCGCATGCGCCGCAAAGAAATCTCGCTGGAGCTGCAAGGTCGTCGCGAAGTGCGCCGGAATGTACTCTTCCGCCGCGATGCGCAGGCCGGTTTCCCGGTCCACCATCTTGCGCAGCTCTTCCATGGTGAAAAGCTGCAGCTGCGGCCACACGTAAGCGCGTACGAGGTCCAAGCTGCGCTCGGCGAGCGCATCGAATTTGTCCGTCGCTACCACCATTTGGACGACGATGGTGCCGCGGTCGACAAGCAGACGCTCGGCGCTCTTCAGCCAGCGCAGCGCACCTGCACGACCGAAGGTCTCCAGACGCCCGACGTTGATAACCGCCTCGAAGTCGGACTCGAATTCGCGTGGCGACGGAATGTTGCGATCCATCTGGATCACATCGACCGCGCCGCGCAATCCGGCTTTTTCCACCCGTTCCAGCACCGTTTCGGTGTGGTCATCAGAGACGGTAATAACCTCCGCGCCCGCTCCCCTTTCTGCAGCTCGAAGGGCAATTTCTCCGCCTGCCGACGGCCATTCGGCGACACGGTCGCCGGCCCGGACTCGAGCCAGATCGAGGATGTGCTCAATATTGCGCACTTGAGCATGCAGAAAATCGGCACGCGCGACGGATTTCGGGGCATCGACATAAGTCACGTCAACTGACCAGTGCGAGGGAACCCCACCCTTGCCAGCACCACGGGCATAGTTTTGAATCTGTTCCCGCGACGAGGTTCGCACTCCGGAGGCGAACAGGCCGGAACCGCCCATCAGCAATTCGCCGGAATAGAGCTCCAGCAATGAGGTCGGCAACTCTCCCGCCATATCTGGCCCATCGAGACGCGGACGTGAACGCGCGACTTTCATCAGACCACGTGCCAGCGGCCCCAACGAAGCAATATCAAGCTCGGCGCTGAGCAGTCGGCTGAGAAGCTCTGGCAAATCATCACTGGACCATTCGCCCGCGAGATAGGCCTCCCCCAATCCGAGCCATTCTGAATCAGCTAGTCGAGAATAGAAAACAGGATCAATGACGCTGAAAATGACTGGACGAAACGATTCAGAACTAGTGGGAGATTCACTGCCGCCGCTAGAGCTGGCACCACCGACTCCGTCGATAGCCAAATCGGCGTCACCCGTCGACCGAGTAATGAAGGACTCTCCGACAAACTCACCGGATTCGACCAGTTCAATGCCGTTGTCCTGGCAGAGCCGCTCAAAAGAGCGTTCCACCATTTCGGCACGTTTCGCTAGGAAACGCCCCTCTGGAATACGCGCAACCCGAGGCCATCGCTCTGCGTCAATTGCCTGTCGGCTTGCCGAATTCACCCTGCCCGAACCTCCTAACAATCGCGCCGCATAAAGGTACGAATAACGAACTGAGTTTGCTCTCGAAGCCTACCGCGCAGGGACCCAGAATAGGCGGTGGCGCACCGAGAGGATTACTATTGTGGCTTGCCGGCTAAAAGCCGAATCTAAAACTTCGAGAACTTTCAAGTCTGTGAGGAGAAAATACATGACCGAGACTCCGTACCGCCCGCACTCCGGACGCCCGCACGTGGTCGTCATCGGTTCGGGTTTCGGTGGCTTGTTCGCGGCGAAGAAGTTGCAGGGCGCCGAGGTCGACGTCACTCTCATCGACCGCACTAACCACCACCTGTTCCAGCCACTGCTCTACCAGGTAGCAACGGGCATCCTGTCCTCGGGCGAAATCGCTCCGTCCACTCGTACGATCTTCGACGGTGTTCAGAACGTTCGTGTTGTCAAGGGCGATGTCACCGACATCGACGTCGAAAAGCAGGTTGTGACTTCGGAACTGGGTCACCAGACTTCCAAGTGGGAATACGATCACCTCCTGGTTGCCGCTGGCGCTGGCCAGTCCTACTTCGGCAATGATCACTTTGCCGAGTTTGCTCCGGGCATGAAGAACATCGACGACGCACTCGAAATCCGTGCCCGCATCATCGGCGCGTTTGAGCGCGCCGAGCTGACCGACGATCCGGCTGAGCGCGAGCGCCTGCTGACCTTCGTCGTTGTCGGCGCTGGTCCGACCGGTGTTGAGCTTGCTGGCCAGCTGGCCGAGCTGGCTAACCGCACCCTCGCATCGTCCTACCGCAGCTACAACCCGCACGCTGCACGCGTCGTCCTGCTCGACGGTGCACCGCAGGTTCTGCCGCCGTTTGGCAAGCGTCTGGGCCGCAAGGCTCAGAAGTCCCTGGAGAAGATGGGCGTCATCGTCAAGTTGGGCGCGATGGTGACTGACGTCAATGAAGAGGGCGTCACCTACAAGAACATGAAGGATGGAACCGAGGAGTTCATCCCGTCGTTCTGCAAGATTTGGTCCGCCGGCGTGTCCGCTTCCCCGCTGGGCAAGATGATTGCCGAGCAGACTGGCGCCGAGACCGACCGCGCTGGCCGTGTCGTTGTCAACGAGGACATGACAGCTGGTGACTACAAGAACGTCTACGTCGTGGGCGACATGTCCAACCGCGAGAACCTGCCGGGTGTTGCTCAGGTTGCTATTCAGGGTGGCGAGTACGTCGCCGCCAACATTGCAGCTGAGGCCGACGGCCGCGATGTCGCTGAGCGTCAGCCGTTCGAGTACTTCGATAAGGGCTCCATGGCAACCGTCTCCCGCTTCTCCGCAGTGGTGAAGATGGGCAAGGTTGAGGTCACCGGCTTCATCGGCTGGATTCTGTGGCTGGCCGTCCACCTGATGTTCCTGGTGGGCTTCCGCAACCGCCTCGTCTCCTGCGTCAGCTGGGGCCTGAACGTCCTGGACCGCAACCGTTGGCAGATGGTTTCCACCCGCCAGCAGATGTACGCACGCAACGCCATCGACCGCCTGGCCGAGTTCAACAAGGACAAGGCTGAGCAGGATCTGCCGCTGGAGGTTCGCGACACTCGCCGCGAGCACCGCGCAAAAAGGAACAAGTAGTTAACTTGCAGGTGGCCAGATTAGAAAACAGCTAATCACGACAAGCCACCTGCGAGCTTCCTACCAGGCCCGTTACCACCTATAACGATTTGCTACAACGGCTTGTCGAGTACCGCAATTCGTAGGTTGGTGCGGGCCAGCAGTTTTTCATCTGCCTTGCGGGTGTGCTCAATACGCCACAGTTGCATGGTGCGCCCCAGGTACTCTGGCTCCGCCGTGGTAACGATTACCTCGCCAGCTCGGGCGGAGCGGTAAAAATCGGTGTTGTTGTTCACACCGACGACCGGCTTCTTCGCACCGCAGGCAACGAAACCAGCAATAGAGCCAGCAGTCTCACCTAGCGAGCAATAAACACCGCCATTGGCTAGGCCCCACGGTTGCAGGTGGTCGGGCCCGACCTCGAGCTCCATCTGAATTCGCTCCGGCCCGACATGGACAAACTTCGTGCCCAGCAAGGTATCTAGACCGCCGATTCCGTTATCGCCCAAGGTGCTGTTAAAAACAGCCAGCTCCTCATCGCTCAGCGCTTCCTGGCTAGCCTTCATCGCCAGCGTCATATAATCGCGCAGCGCCTTCCTCTTCGCCTGCTCGGCGGCGGAAGCTGCAGAGTTAGAGTCCTGTGAACTGCCATTATTCGCAATAGTCTCGTCAGTCATGCCAAACATTGTGCCAGCGCACGCCATCACTCGTGGCAGTTTCAACGTTAAAAGCAGTAACAATTTCTGAGTCCCAGATACAACGAACCCCGGCCAGGCTTTAAGATGGTGGGCATGACCGATAACAATGAACTCGCACAAATTGGTGTCGTCGGGCTCGCCGTCATGGGCTCGAATATCGCACGCAACTTCGCCCACAAGGGACACACCGTTGCCGTGTACAACCGCAGCCCGGAGAAAACTCGCACCCTCATCGCTGAACACGGTGATGAAGGCTCATTCATCCCGTCCGAGACCATTGAAGAGTTCGTCGCTTCGCTGGAGCGCCCGCGTCGCGCTCTGATCATGGTTCAGGCAGGTGCCGCTACTGATGCGGTCATCGATCAGCTTGCCGACGTGATGGAGCCCGGCGACATCATCATTGATGGCGGTAACTCGCTTTACACGGACACCATCCGTCGCGAGAAGGCTATCCGCGCCCGTGGCCTACACTACGTTGGCACTGGTATTTCCGGTGGTGAAGAAGGTGCTCTGACTGGCCCATCCATTATGCCGGGTGGAACGAAGGAGTCCTACGAGTCCCTCGGCCCGCTGCTGGAGTCCATCTCCGCTCACGTTGATGGCGTTCCGTGCTGTACTCACATTTCCTCCGATGGCGCTGGCCACTTTGTAAAGATGGTCCACAACGGCATCGAGTACGCGGATATGCAGGTCATTGGCGAGGCCTACCACCTGCTGCGCGAAGCTGCTGGCCTCACCCCTGCCGAGATTGCAGATATCTTCCGCGAGTGGAATAAGGGCGACCTGGATTCCTACCTGGTCGAGATCACCGCTGAGGTTCTCTCTCAGGTCGATGAGAAGACAGGCAAGCCGCTGGTGGATGTCATCGTTGATGCTGCTGGTCAGAAGGGCACCGGCCGTTGGACGGTCAAGGCCGCTTTGGACTTGGGCATTCCAGTAACTGGTATTGGCGAGGCCGTGTTCGCTCGCGCCCTGTCGTCTTCCCTTGCTCAGCGTGAGGCTGCCCGCAACCTGCCGTCGGGAAGCCTGGCTAAGGCTCCGGAAGATCGCGATGCTTTTGTGGAGCGCGTCCGTAAGGCGCTCTACGCTTCCAAAATCATTGCCTACTCGCAGGGCTTTGATGAGATTAACGCTGGCGCCAAGGAGTACGGCTGGGAAATCGACCGCGGTGCGCTGGCGACCATCTGGCGTGGTGGCTGCATCATCCGCGCACAGTTCCTGAACCGCATCAAGGAAGCGTACGACCGCAATCCGGAGCTGCCGGCGCTGGTACTCGACGAGTACTTCCGTGACCAGGTCACCGAGTGCCTCGACGCGTGGCGCGACGTTGTCGTCACTGCAGCACAGATGGGTATCCCGGCTCCGGTGTTCTCCTCCTCGCTGGCGTACTACGACGGCCTGCGTGCGGAGCGTCTGCCGGCAGCACTGGTTCAGGGGCAGCGTGACTACTTCGGTGCACACACTTACCAGCGTGTTGACCGCGAGGGTGCTTTCCACACCCTCTGGTCTGGCGACCGCTCCGAGGTTGAAGCGTAGTCGTGAAGTCTGTCGCTTCACACTCTTGAAGTTAAAAGGGGTCTGAGATGCCATTTCCCAAGAAGGCAAAGCCTGATTTTGTGCCACGAGTTCTTTCCATCGCCGGCACAGACCCAACAGGTGGCGCTGGGCTCCATGCCGATTTGAAATCAATCGCCGCCGCCGGTGGTTATGGCATGGGCGTGGTCACAGCTTTGGTATCTCAGAACACCGTGGGCGTTCGCGCCGTCCACACCCCACCTGTTGACTTCCTCGTCGAGCAGCTGGCTGCTGTGACCGAGGATGTCACCATCGACGCGGTGAAGATTGGCATGTTGGGTTCACGCGAACTCACGCAGGCCGTCACCAACTGGGTTCGGGAGACCAAGCCAGCCGTGGTTGTTCTCGATCCGGTTATGGTCGCCACCTCTGGCGACCGTCTGCTTGACGAAGATGCCATGGACGCAATGCGCGACTTGGTCGCGGAAGCTACCGTCATCACGCCGAATGTTCCCGAACTGGCATTGCTTGCCGACGCCCCGGAAGCCAGCGACTTCACTGAGCTGATTGAACAGGCACTGGAGTTCGCGAGCAAAAACGATGTCATCGTGATTGCAAAGACTGGTCACTTAAGTGATGAGGAAGCCGGCAATGCCGTGGCCTTCCCCGATGGCCAGGTTTTCTTCAGCTCTTCTCCCCGCATTCACACTGAGAACACCCATGGCACGGGTTGTTCGCTGTCCGCAGCTCTTGCCACACGGATTGGTGGGGGCTCTGCGATTAATGATGCCCTGCGCTGGACTACACGCTGGCTCAGCGAGTCCATTCGTTTCGCGGATAACCTCAACGTCGGCCAGGGGCACGGCCCCATTGACCACGGCCACAGGGCTCGTCGCCTGGAAAAGGTCGCGCTTCGCCGAATGCAACCAGTGCATCTGAACTCCAGTTTTTACCCGGAGGCCATCGAAGGCACTGACACTGAGCAGCCGCCGAAGGAGCTGGAATCTTTCTTCGGCCACTCACTCCAGATTGCTCCGGCTGGTCCTTTTACTTCCCAGCTGTGGCAGGACATCGAGGACATCGTTGCCGAGATTGGCGGAATGTTCAGCGTCCCCACGATGCTCCGCGGCGACCTTTCCTCGGAAGAAACCAACTTCTTCGTAGCGCAAGAGGCCTGGTACTTGCACCAGGTTTTCCCAGTCCTGTCGCATCTGGCAACCAAAGCACCCTGCCCGAAGGAACAGGTTCTGTGGTCGTCACTCGCACAGGAAGCCCTGGTGCGTGCGTTGGAATTGAGCAATAACGCGCTGGAAGAGACTTCTTCGGCGCTCGAGGACATCGAGCCGACAACCATCACACAGCTTTTGCTGGATGTGCATTCTTCCTGTAGCGCTTTCAATCCATATCGGGTCGCCGTAACCAGTATCGTCGCCGAAATGTGGATTGCAACCGAATTGACTCTGCAAGGAAAATCGCTGGTTGATGAGGATTCCGCGATCGCGAACTGGGTGGAGGTGTATTCCGACCCCGAGTATGTTGACAGTGTTCAGCAGGCTCTCGAGGTTCTTGAAGAGAATATGTCCACGGCCAGCGATGCGGAGCTTAAATCCATCCGCAACATCTTCCGTCGAGCCGCTGTGCTTGAGCGCGAGGCCTATGCGCAACCCGGTCGCGGTTGGTAAATCTCATGGGCCGGTAGTTTTCCAGTTCACCGGACGTGCCTATTGCATGGCAGTCCGGGGATAGCGGTATTCTAACAAGCATGCCCCCTCCTGCTGAGTCCAGTGATTTCAGACAGTTGGGCACGCCGGAAGCAATTGTGAGTATTCTGCGTGCCCAGCACATAACTTCGCCCACCGCCGTGCAGGTGGCGACTTTGCCAGATGCTTTCGCTGGCAAGGACGTTCTTGCGCAGGCCCCTACAGGCTCGGGCAAAACGCTCGCATTCGGCATTCCGCTGGTCGCGTTACTCAATAACGCCTCTCCAGCGCTTCCCGGTTACCCGCGCGCGCTAATTATTTCGCCAACGCGCGAACTCGCAGATCAGATTGCTGATGTCCTGGCTGACATCGGTGCCGCTGCAGGTCTGCGTGTCTTGAGCTTGGTCGGCGGTGATTCCGTGGCCAAGCAGCAGACTCTGCTCGCGGCACCAGTCGATATCGCTGTGGTCACACCGGGTCGCGCACACGATTTGCGCCGCCGCGGTCTACTCAGCCTTGAGCACGTCCTCGCTGTCGTCGTCGACGAAGCGGACATGCTCGCTGACATGGGCTTTCTGCCCGATGTTCTGGGCCTGGTCCGTGCGTGCCCGAAGTCGGCACAGCGCATGGTCTTTTCCGCCACGATTAACGACGACGCCGCGGGGCTTATTCGCGATCGTCGCGCAAGTAGCACTGAAGTTGCGAAGCACAAGGTCACTGCCTCCCGGTTGACCATGCGCAATATGCGGCATCTGTTACTTCGGGTGGAGGACAACAACGAAGCCGACGAAGTGGTCGCCTGGATTGCCTCCCGCAAGGATCAGTGCGTCATCTTCGCCAACTCTAAGGCGCGTGTCGTGCAGCTGGCTAAGTTTCTACAGTTCTACGACATCAAGTTAGGTTTCCTCCACGGCGATCGTGGCCAGGCAACTCGTCGCGCGGTCCTCAAGGCCTTTGCCGAGGGTGAAATCAATGTCCTCGTCACCACGGATGTGGCCGCTCGTGGCATTGATATCGATGCTCTTGACTTGGTTGTGCACGCGGATCCGCCAAGGGATTCCGCGACGTATATTCACCGCTCGGGTCGGACGGCTCGTGCAGGTGCTTCCGGCACGGTAGCGATGATTGTGCGTGACCGCCAGGTTGATCAGGCCCGCGAACTGCTGTCAGGGGCCGGCGTTGAAGCTGAAGAGCTGCGTGCCGCTCCGGGACTGCCGCGATTTGTCAAGGAACTGGGCGCACGACGTCCGCGCCGGGCTCGTCAAGATCAGAGCCAATCGACAGGCGGTGCTAGTGGTGCCGGTTACCGCGGGCGCGGCGGTCCGTCGGCAAACGGAAAGAATCGTGCTGGCGGTCGCGTACACCGCCCCAAGCGAGGGAAAAAGAAGAAGAGATAATCAGTGGATATTGTTCTCAATATTGTCGCGGTTGTCGGCTTTATCGCGCTAACCGCTGGCACCGGCCTCTTTGTGGCGTTTGAATTCGCGCTGACGGGACTGGAGCGGTCTACGATTGACGCCGACCGCGCCCGTTCAGCGGATGCGCCTGCTGAGGCCGTTCACAAGGCACATAATCGACTGTCCTTCCATCTCTCCGGTGCACAGCTGGGCATTACGTTGACCACGCTGGCAACTGGTTTCCTCGCGGAACCGGTGCTGGCGCAGTACTTCACGCCGATGTTGCATTGGATGGGGCTCAGCGAGTCTGCAGCGGGACCGACCGCACTGATTCTTGCGCTCATTGTGGCCACGATGTTGTCGATGGTCTACGGCGAGTTGGTGCCAAAGAATGTCGCGATTACAGAGCCGTTGGCAGTAGCGCGAGTTACGGCTCGTCCGGTGATGGCGTTTAACTGGGTGTTCCATTACTTCATCCATTCGCTGAATGCCACGGCGAACTGGCTGGTGCGCAAGCTCGGTATTGAACCGGCGGATGAGTTGGCTTCGGCGCGTTCCCCGCAGGAGCTGGAAGCACTGGTACGTAATTCTGCGGAGCAGGGTGCATTGGATGAGTCGAAGGCCGCTGTACTCGAGTCGTCGTTACGCTTTGGCGAAACGACGGCGGAGGACCTCATGACGCCGCGGTCGACGATTACCTCCCTCGATGTCGATGACACGGCGCTGGATCTGCTGGCTGTCGCTATCGAATCGGGGCATTCCCGCTTCCCCATTACTGACGGGGACCTCGATGCCACTGTCGGTGTTGTCCACGTCAAGGACGCATTTGCGGTGCCTGCGGCGAAGCGCTCAACCACCACCATGCGGGAGATTGCACGGCCTGTGCCGACGCTGCCGCAGTCGCTGGACGGCGATGCCGTACTGGAGGCCGTGCGTTCGGCCGGTTCGCAGATTGCGCTGGTCGCGGACGAGTACGGCGGCATCGCCGGCATTGTCACCATCGAGGATGTCGTCGAGGAAATTCTTGGCGAGGTCTGGGATGAGTACGACGACAAGGAGTCCGAGCAGGAAGTCAAACGCGCGATCGAAGGCTGGAACTGCTCTGGCCTTGTGCGTACCGACGAGCTGCCGACCAAGGTCGGATACTTCGCCCCAGAAGGTAGCTTCGAAACGCTCGGTGGATTGATTATGTTTGCGCTCGGTCGCATCCCGGAGGTCGGTGACGTCGTCCTGCTGCCAGAGACCGAACGCGATTTCATGGACGAGTTCGAATCGGGTATCGCCGGACGCTGGTACGCCCGCATTCTGGCGATGGATGACCGCCGCGTGGACCGTGCAATTTTGATTCCTGTGACCAACGAACGCGCTAAGGAGATGTTCAACCTATGAGTGACTGGTTTGGAATCCTCCTGACTTTCTTCTTGTTGTTGGTCAACGCGTTTTTCGTGGGCGCGGAGTTCTCACTTATTGCTGCGCGCCGTGACCGTTTGGAAGCGCTGCTGGCTCAGGGAAAGAAGCGCGCACGCACAGTTATCAATGCTTCTGAGCACCTGTCGATGATGCTCGCCGCCGCACAGCTGGGCATCACCATTGCCTCGCTACTGCTGGGTAAGGTCTCTGAGCCGGCGCTGGCACATCTGCTGGAAGCTCCCTTCCAGGCGATGGGTATTCCGGAGTCGCTGCTGCACCCGCTGAGCTTTGCCATCGCATTGATGCTGGTGTCAGTGCTGCACATCATGCTCGGTGAGATGGTGCCGAAGAATATCGCGCTGGCAGGACCGGAAACGATGGCCATGCTGCTTATTCCTGTTCACATGGTCTTCTACCGCTTGACCAAGCCGCTGTTGCTGCTGTTTAACTGGATGGCTCGCCATACGCTTAAGCTGTTCGGCATTGAGCAGCGCGATGAGCTCGACACCACTGTCGATTCCACTGAGTTGGCATCGATGATTGCGGAGTCTCGTCAAGAGGGGCTCCTTGACAGCGAGGAGCACGTCCGCCTTCGTCGCACACTGGCTTCGGCCACGCGCACCATTGAGGAGGTACTGATTCCGCACGAGCAAATTCGGCGCCTCCCCACCGCACCGACTGTGGGCGACCTAGAGACGGCGGTCACCGAAACTGGTTTCTCCCGGTTCCCCGTCGCTGCGGCCAACAATGAGCCCAACGAGTACCGCGGCTATGTTCACGTGAAAGATGTCCTCGACCGCGTCATGGACCCTGCCTCCGGCCCAGAGACAGCCATCCCCGATGACGAGATTCGCCCGATGATCGAGATTCCGATCGATGCCACGCTGGATGAGGGATTGCGCATCATGCGCCGCTACAGCGCCCACATGGCAGTGGCTGTACGCGCTCGCATGCCAAAGCCGCACCTGCGCGCAAACGCCCCGGCAAGTATCGCGCCGAAGACCGGTGCTTTCTCCGGCGCGGAGCAGATCGGCATCGTGGCTCTGGAGGACCTCATCGAGGAGCAGGTCGGTGTCGTGCGCGACTGGACCCACGAGGTCTCCCCACGTCGCAGCGGTGCACCAAAGCAGCACTCGACCGTGAACCAGCCCCGGACCCGACCGGGCACCACGCAGGGACGACAGCAGTGACACCTACACCCGATTCGTCTTTCGATTGGCGTGAAGCCAAAGCAAGGCATATCGCCCGCGTCGATATCCTGACCCGCGACCACCTGTCCCGTCGCAGTCGCGGCCAGCGCCACCCGGTCTGGGACTTCATCTTCGAGTACTACCCCGTTAAACCCGGCCAACTCCGCCGCTGGTCACCGGGCATCGGCGTAGATCTTCCCGGTGCGACAGCCAAGGACATCAGTCACCTGAAGTTCTTTACCCTCGACACGGGCAGCGCTACCGACAGTCCTGCCAGCAAGGACCCCACCGATACCGCCTCTGGGACGGCGCGCATGGATGTTTCGGCGTACGTCGATAAGCGAGGTACGACGGTGGCGTACATCGGCAATCTGTTGCGTTCGACGCGCGCGAATCCGGCGCACTTTGACTGCTTTGGTCTGCATGAATGGGCGATGGTATATCGCCAGCCCGAGCATCGTCATCCGGAGCCACTGCGGCTGGGTCAGGCAGGCACGGACGAGGTCGTCGAGGCTCACACGGTTCGGTGTACGCACTTCGATGCCTTCCGTTTCTTCACGCCCGACGCCGTGCCGCTCAACGAGTTTGCCCCGACGCGCGAGACGCAGCCGCACTGTGAGCAGATGGGTTGTCTGCACGCCAACATGGACTTGTCTAAATGGGCGACCAAGCTCGGCGAGGCGGTCCCCGGCGACCTGTGGCTGGATACTTTCGAGCTCGCGTGCAGTGCCCGTGAGTTGGATATGCGCGCCGCTCCCTACGATCTGCGGGATTGGGGTTTTGCGCCTATTCGCATCGAAACGCCCGAGGGCAAGGCCGAGTACGTCCGCCGCCAGCGTGAGCTCAGCGCGCGTGCCGATGTTCTGCGCGGCCGTCTTCTCGAAGTGGTAGATGTCGCATTGTCCACGCAGTAAAGTTGGCAGGAGTTACGTGCGCGTTTGTGCTTTACGACGAGGTCTGCTGCGAGTCGACAGTGCCGAGCACACTCAGCAAAGAAAGGGCTAGAACGACATGGGACGACACGCCTCGGGTGAGAACAACTATCGAGTGGCTAAGGGGCCTTTTATTGCCGTCTTGGTCGTAATTGTTCTGGTGGCTGCGATTTTTGCCTGGGTTAATCTGCGCAAGAGCAACGATTCGTCGATTGATGCTGACCGTGCACGGTGTACGAAGGGTGACCTGACGCTGGTGGTGACCGCTGATCCTGCTGCGGTGGGCTCGGCACAGAAACTTGTGCAGGACTATGGCGAGTCGAATCCCGTGGTGAGGGACTTCTGTGTGCGGCCACAGATTACGGTGGCGGGCTCGCAGGAGGTTGTGAACGCCCTGTCTGAGGCTGGCGGTGCTGAAGCTGGTGAGGGAGCTCCGGAGGACCCCGCTGCGGATGAAGCTGGTACAGGAATTATGACTCCGGGCGTCTGGATTCCCGCCGATATCTCTTTCGTGGACCAGGCGAAGAACTCGGACAAGGTCAAGGTCAACAACCCCAAGACGTGGTTGCCGCCGATTGCCAGCGGCGTGGCCTTCACAACCAATCGTGCTGACCAGCTGAACAACGCCACTTGGGAAGAGCTTGCGGGATTGCGCGTGGCCGCCCCCGGTGGCTCCGACGCGGCACTGTCGGCCGTGATTAGTGCTCGACTTGGCGGTGGCCCGGATGTCGCTCGCGAACGCGCGGGCTTGGGTGAGGTCTACACCTCCAATACTCTGCTGACCATGCTCAGCCAGAACGTCGCTGATTTCGACGGCGTGGCCGCGACCCAGCCCATGTTGCAGATGGCCGGCGAGGGGCTGAAGCTGGTCTCCCCTGCGGATGCACCCCAGTTGCACGCGCCAGTTGTCACCTTTGGCTCCGGCGGCAAGATCGACGAGAACACGGCTCGCGCAGCTGAGGACTTCCGGAACTTCGCAGCAGATCATGGGGCCGACGGCGAAGCTGCTGAGAGCACTTTCAGCCCTGAAGTAGCGGAGAACTTTGGGGTGCTCTCGCAGATTCAGACGGATTCTTTTGCGCTGCCGCCAGCACTGGAGCAGCCGGACGCGCAACAGCCCGCAACTGCGGTGGGTTCGGCGCTCCTGCTCGCTGACACCTCCGAGGGCGTCGATGTTGGGGCGCTATCTGCGGCACTTTCCGGCGCTATCGATGCGGCACCTGGCGGCCGATACGGCCTGTGGACATTCGCACCCGAGGTGAACCGCCTCGCGGAACTTCCCGCGCCCGATGACGAGGCCAACAATGGCGCGGACGCCGTAAAGGGTTCGCTGGCCGAACTTCCGGCTGGTGGTGAGGCACAGTTCTGGCCAGCGCTTATCGATGCCTACCAGTCCGCCCGCGACACCTACTCCCCGGACAAGCCCAACCGTCTCGTCGTGCTCACCTCGGGGCGCGATGCCTCGGGCGCCGATGCCGCCGAGTCCGTCGAGAGGATCAAGGAACTCATTAGCCCAGACCGCCCGGTAACGATTGAGGTCATCGTGCTTCCCGACGGCGACAGCTCCAGCCCCGAGCTGCAGGAGGTGGCAAATATGACCACTGGCTCTCTGCGCATTGCGGCCGACTACGGCGATGGCCTGGCCTCTCAGTTGGCTGCGGCTATCGGTACGGAGTAAGTAGCAAAAAACCGCCTCCATCTGGTCCAACCTCGGGAGAGGAGGAACGGAACCAGTTGTGGAAGGCGGTTTTCGTTTAGTTTGTTTCGCTTCTTTGAGCGGCAGCCGTAGCAGCGACGCCGCTATTCAGCCGTATCGTTGGCGGTTACCGTATCTGTTGGCTGTTAGGAGATGCGACGGCGACGACGCTCAGCCAGCTCGTCGATGCCAGTGCCTGGGTTCTCCTGAGTACCGTCGATACGCTCGGACGGGAAGGAGGCGATGGTGCCAGTCAGTTCCTTCATAATGCCCGGGACAGCAATGCCGAACACTCCCTGGCCACCGTTGAGCAGGTCGATGACCTCTTCATTGGAGCGGCACTGGTAGACGGTGCGACCGTCGGAAACCAGAGTGATGGTAGCCAGGTCATCGACGCCGAGGTCGCGCAGGCGGTCGACAGCCAGACGGATGTTCTGCAGGGAAATACCGGTGTCCAGCAGTCCGCGGACAATCTTCAAAACGAGGATGTCGCGGAAGGAGTACAGACGCTGGGTACCCGAGCCCTTGGCGGTACGGATAGAAGGCTCCACCAGCTTGGTGCGTGCCCAGTAGTCCAGCTGGCGGTAAGAAATGCCCGCTACCTGACATGCGATGGGAACGCGGTAGCCAACCTGCTCGTCCGGTCCCATGTCGAACAGGGATTCCTGAACCGCGCGTGGCTCTTGCGAGTCCGACGCACGGAGCTCATTGTCGCCAAAGAGCGAACCGCTGTTGTCGTCGACCATATAAATTCTCCCGAGGTAGTTTCACTGCCGCTATTTATCTTTCGCCAAGGTTAATCGGCTGTCAATACATCACAGGACGACACGCCGAATCTCTAAACCTAAAGTTAAGGTTTAGAGTTTGGAGTCATAGTTTCCCCAGCTCAAGCACAACCCGGGAGAAAAACCGCAGGACGGGATGAAACCATAACTTACGAAAATTTACCCCTTTTATGGGGTCATTCAGCGACACGCCGGAGGAAATAAGCGCCACAACTATCTCAAAAGTAGCCAGCTATTCACTCCAGCCACACTGTTAACGGTCGGTATCGGAGGCCGAATCGGTGCCACTGTCGGCTTCTCCGTCAGACTTCTTATCCTCCGCATCACCATGCGGCTCGGCGAAGTAGTCAGCATCGATACTGTCGAGGAATTCCGCAAACTCCGACACCGATGCCTCGACAGAGTCGGTCTCCGACTCGTCGGCAAGCGAACCGCCATTGGTTGCGACGAGACGCGCCGCTACCGACGTGGCGTCGAGCACCTCGCGCGCAACATACAGCGGGACCTCAAGTTCCCTAGCGATAAGGATGAGGTCGGACGGGCGCATATCAATCTCTGCGCCACCTTCGAGCACCAGGTTGGCGATGAAAACGCCCTCATGCACGCCCGTAATCTGGCCGCGCAGGGCGCTCTGCCCCACCATGTCCAGCGTATCGACGAAGACCTCATGCATGCCCGGGCGACGCTGCGTAGCGCCGGTCTCACGGGCGGAGTACTCCGTCGCCGTCGCCAAATCAATCCAAATCGGGATAATCCGATTGGTCTCTTCGGCATGCAGGAGCAGCACTGGATCGTCCTCAGGAGGATGCGCCATCCAGTCTAGAAACTTGACTTCTACGAGTTTTTCGTCCATAACAGCGATAATTGTAGCGAGCCACTATTTACGCGGGACTACCGACTACTTCCCCAGGTCCTTGTTGACCTGGCGCTTGACCAAAGTGCCGTGCAGCGTGACCATCAGCGCAGTCATCTCACGGCCCATCTCCACAGCCTTCTGCTTGCCGCTAGCCGCACGCGACTTACTCAGCGGACTAGCAGCGAGCGACACCAAATCTGCCTCACGGGCCGCAGCGGTACGCACAGTTTTGAGGTGGCGGGCATCCAGGCCAAACTCAGCCAGCTTGACCGCCGTCTCAGTGATGAGCAGGTCATCGCCATCGAACATGTTCAGCGTGTCCGGAGTAATCAGACCGACTCGAACCAGTTCAGTGATGAACTTCTCGCTAGCGCCGGTGCGCTCTGCCAGCTCCGCCTGCGTCAGCGAGACCACTGCGGCTTCGCGGAACTGATCCGCCGTCACCAGCGGAGTGACCGATGCCAGCCCGTCGCCGCCAGCGTTGCCCGCATCAATTTCGTCGAGCTGCTCTTTAATAACCTTCAGCGGCAAGTAGTTATCGCGCTGAACGGTGAGAATGTAGCGCAGGCGGTCAATGTCCGCCTGGCTGTAGCGACGATATCCCGAGGAGCTACGCGACGGGCACAGCAGCCCCTCCGACTCGAGAAAACGAATTTTGGACAGCGTTACATCAGGGAACTCAACCTTGACTTCCTTCAGCACAGCACCGATGGTCTTCTTCTTGCCCACCGAGCGTGCTTGCTTCGCAGTGCTTTCCGACGAAGTCGGCTGCGAAACTGCTGATTTGCGTACTGCTGCCACTGGTCTTTTCCGAGCCTTTACAAAAATAAGGGGTTAATGCCGACTGGCGCCGACATTAACCGATGTCGAATTAGTTACCGATCAGGAAGACGAGGCGGAACTTACCGACCTGAACCTCGTCACCATTAGCCAGAACCGCGGAGTTCTTCGGCTCGCGGTTAACGTAGGTACCGTTCAGCGATCCCACGTCGACGACCTCGTAGGAGTCACCGTTCTTGCGGAACTCTGCGTGACGACGGGAAACAGTCACATCATCGAGGAAGATGTCGCTGTCCGGGTGACGACCAGCGGTGGTGACTGCCTGATCGAGCAGGAAACGCGAACCCGCATTTGGCCCCCGCTTGACAACCAAGAGTGCCGAGCCCGCCGGAAGTCCTTCAACACCGGAGACCGTGGAGTCCGTGTTAGAGCCGGACTCCATTTCCTTCAGCAAATCTGCACGGAAGACCGAGGTGGTCTCGACCGATGCCTCTGGCTGGCCGCTATTGCTAGTCATATCTTTCCCTCCGGGATAACCTTGGGCGATTTACTCGTTACTTTTTAGATAATAGCGCCCCAACCGCTTTCATGTTGTTATCTAATCCCAACCATGTTGTGACGCAGCTCACCGACAGGGTATGTACAACATGATTGATATGCGTAAATACCGACATCTGAGAGCTTTCTCTGTGGGTGTACCTAGGCCGGTCACCTGAGAAATATTTTCAAATTGTTACCAAACTTGTGGTTACGGCTTACCTAAACATCGCGGCAATCGAGCCGACGACCGAGCCACCACCATTGCTCAATGGGTTGTCGTTGACCATGTACGTCCACGTCGAGCTCGGGCGAGCAAGACCCGTGTCCTCCAGATGTGCGCCTTCGCCGTCGATTTCGACCTCCTGGAAGGTCTGCACCGACTCGGTAACGGCATTGTTCACCAGGTTCTTAAAGGCGCCGATGGCGGCGCGGTGGAACTCATCAATGGGGCTTTCCTTAGCCAGCGCGCGCAGGTGAATCGACTCCCGCAGGTCATCCAGATCCGCCAGGTGGTCTGACCATCCGCGATCCAGGTGGCTCAGCATGATTCCCCGGGCAGCATCCTCGGCGACATCGCGCCCGACTGCGGCTTCGACTTCCTTCGCCCGCGCCGATGCCAATTTGGACAGTTCTTCCCAGGCAGCATTCGTAGTCAGCAGTTTCTCTCGGCGCTCATCCAGAATCTCGCGCTGGTCACCGATGAGCTTGTTGTACTTCCACGTCGTCGCATGAATCGACAGCATGGTCGCCTCTGTCACTCGCTGTGCGCGGTCGATGAACTGGTAGGCCCTCTTATCGCGAACGCGGCCATCGTCCTCGGGAAGCACGTTCAACGTCTCGCCAGCAGCGCCCTCGGAAATCACCGGGTCATCCAGGGAGACAAAGAACACCGACGAGCCCGGATCGCCCTGGCGCCCGGCGCGGCCACGCAGCTGGTTGTCCAGTCGGTCAGTGCGGTGCTTGCCCAGGCCAATAACGCATAGTCCACCGCGTTCGACCACCGCATCTCGGTTGGATTCATCTGCCCCACCGAGGCGGATGTCGGTTCCTCGTCCGGCCATCTGGGTGGACACCGTCACGCGGCCAATATCGCCAGCATTGGCGATGACCTGGGCCTCCAGCTCGTCATTTTTCGCGTTCAGCACCGAGGATTCGATGCCGCGCAGGACCAGCGCATCGGCCAGGCGTTCCGATTCCGCCACGTCACGGGTGCCTACGAGTATTGGTCGACCAGTGCCGTTGAGTTCCACGACCTCGTCGACAAGCGCGGCGAACGCGTCGTCGGTGGTGGCGTAGATGCGGTCGGGCTCGTCGTCACGAATGCATGGGACGTTGGGTTCGATGACGGAGACGTGGAGTCCATAGAACTCGCGGAACTGGTCGCCCGCGGAGGTGGCGGTGCCGGTCATGCCGCAGGTGATGTCGTAGCGGCCGACGAGTTGCTGGATGGTCATGGAGTCGAGGATTCGGCCGCCCTCAGAGACCTGCAGTCCCTCCTTGGCCTCTACCGCTGCTTGCAGACCGTCCGGCCAGCGCTGCAGTTCCGCCACGCGTCCCTTCGAGGCGTCAATGAGCTGTACCTTGCCGTCGCGCACGATGTAGTCGACATCGCGCTGCAGCAGCTCGTGGGCGTGCAGTGCAACGTTGACCTGAACCAGAGTGGTACCGACATGTTCGGCGTCGTACAGCGAGCCGATGCCAAGCAGGCGTTCGACGCGTGCGGCGCCGGTATCGGTGAGGAAGACGTTGCGGCGGCCTTCGTCGACGGTGTAGTCGTCGCCGAGCTGCAGGCGACGCACCACGTCGGTGATCTGACCGGTCGGTGCGGTGCCCGGCTCATTGCCGGCAAGCACAAGCGGAACCAGCGCTTCATCCACCAACACGGAGTCGGCCTCGTCGATGATCGCGACATCAGCGGGCGACTGCACGCGGTCTTCGATGGCCGGCGCGCAGCGGTCGCGCAGAACGTCGAAGCCGAGTTCGTTGACGGCGGCGTAGACGATATCTGCCGCATACGCTTTACGACGCTCCCCCGGACCATCCTGCGGCGAAATAGCCGCCACCGAGAGCCCAAGGAACCCGAACAGCGGTTGCATCCACTGCGCGTCGCGGCCTGCGAGGTAGTCGTTGACAGTCACGGAATGCACGCGGTGACCACGCAGGGCGAACCCGGCTGCAGCCAGGGCGCCGGAGAGAGTCTTGCCCTCACCGGTGGCCATCTGGATAACGTCTCCCTCCATGAGCGCCAGTGCACCTTGCAGCTGCACATCGAAGGGGCGCATGGACAGGGTGCGCTGGGAGACTTCGCGGAGCGCAGCTAAAAGCTCCGGTGCGTCGGTGGCGTGTTGGCGGGTGAAGTCGGCGAGGCCGGCGTCGGAAAGCGCCTGTACCTGCGGCTCGAGCTCAGCGGCACGTGCCACCAGCCCTACGCTGCGTTTTTGGTTGCGCCCCTGCTTGCCGCTAAGAGCCTTCCAAAACCAATTAAACCCAGCCATCTTCTACCCTTCCTGCGCACGTGTGGTTGTCGGCGCGTTCTGACTCACCAGAGTAATCAATCTGGGCCGACCTTCGGAGTGTCAATCGCTGCCAGCGAATTTGCACCATATGTCTTTAGTCACATCTTGAGTTTGAAACAATGGGTTTAACACTTGATGCGAGCAATTTTCGGAAGGACTTGAATCCCCTATGGCAATCGAATTCATCCCCACCGCTGACCTGGTTGACGAGATCGGCCCGGACGTGCGTTCCTGCGATACTCAGATGCGTAACCTCGGCGGTCGCGTGGAGTTCTGCGGCAAGATCTCCACGGTCAAGTGCTTCCAGGACAACGCGCTGCTGAAGAAGGTTCTCTCCGAACCGTCTGAAGGCGGTGTGCTTGTCATCGACGGTGACGCTTCTGTGCACACGGCGCTGGTCGGTGACGTTATTGCGGGGCTCGGCAAGGACAACGGCTGGGCTGGTGTGGTCGTCAATGGCGCGATCCGTGACTCCAAGCTGATTGGCGAGATGGACTTCGGCTGCAAGGCGCTTGGCACCAACCCGCGCAAGTCCACCAAGACTGGCGAGGGCGAGCGCGACGTCGTTGTCTCCTTCGGCGGCATTGACTTCGTTCCGGGCGAGACGCTCTACGCTGACTCCGACGGTATTGTCGTGCGCTAGTGCGCTTGTGCGCTAGACAGCAGACAAAACCGTAAAGCAATAGCCGTAAACAAAAGCCGCCGCCTCCCGGAATCTTCCAGAAGACGGCGGCTATTTTTGTCGGGCTGACCGGATTTGAACCGACGACCCCCTCACCCCCAGTGAGGTGCGCTACCAAACTGCGCTACAGCCCGCGTGCACCAAAGTGCAACGAGCTATAGGTTACATCATTGGTGTTTGCTGGCGGAAATCGCCCCAGCCCCCTGCCCTGCCTACCGCATTACTGCAGGTAGATGGTCACAGGCGTGGATGTCTCCGCCATCTGTCCCTCCGGCGGATCAATCGAGGCGACCTTGCCCATAATCGCGGCCACCGAGTTGGTCGGATTGCCCTCGGCGTCGACGACAGTCACGTTCTGGTAGCCGTTGGTACGCAGCTCCACCTCGACCGATGCCGGGCTCTTGCCCACCACGCCCTGCGGGATGGTGCCCCAACCGCTGCTGCGCTCACCGGGGCCAGGGATAGCTGGCGGCGACTCGCGAAGTTGGTCGAGCTCCTGCTCAAGGCGCTCACGGGTGTCGTTAATCGTGCCCGATGGGTCCAAGCGATCGGCTGGGCTTGTCGTGGTTTCTTCCGGCGAGGTTGTCGTCGGCGTCGGGCTTGACGACGTCTCCTGCGTCGTCTCCGCCGCATTGTCGTTTTTGTCCTCGGTTCCGGAAGTAAAGGACAAGACCAGGGCTACCAGCGCGACTACGGCCACCATGGCGGCGATGGCCACAATGGCGACAGGCTTGCCCCAGCCCTTCTTGGAGTCATCATTGCCACTGTTGCCACGGTTATTACCGTTGTTCATGTCACCGTAACCGCCTGCGCCACCTGCGGCGTACTGCTGGGTTGCGCCTGCCTGCTGGCTCGCCTGACCATAGCCGCGTTCTTCTTCAGAAAGCGGTGCCCAGTACTGGCCGCTCCCTTGTGCGCCAGCGCCTGCGCCACCGTCTTGTGCTCCGGCACCAGCGCCGGTACCTCGCGAGTTCTCAAAACGTGTTTCATCGCCGCGCTGTAAGAACTGCGTCTCAGAGGAGTCGCCGCCGAAGTATTCGGTCGGCTGCTCGCCCGCGAAGTCGGCATCCGGGTTGTATCCGCGGTATCCCTCGTCCCGCGGAATGTAGCGAGTCGCGGAGTCATCGCCGTATGCGCTTGAGGAATCGCGTCCGTAGCTGTTGTCTCGGCCATCGTGCTGAGAGCCGTCACGATTGTTGCCGCGCCTGACCATTGTCAGTTCTCCTTATCGCTAATTTACTGAAACTCTAAAATGCCAACGAAAAGCCCAAAATGCAATTGCCTAAATCACATTTTGGGCTTTTCTCAGCTCACCACGCGCAACTGGCGGAGCTTCCTAACGGCGCTTCTTCTTCTCGCGGACACGCACCGCGATGCGCACCGGTGAGCCCTCGAAACCGAACTCTTCACGCAGCTTGCGCTCCAGGAAGCGACGGTAGCCGTGCTCCAGGAAGCCAGTTGTAAACAGCACAATCACCGGCGGGCGCGAGGATGCCTGGGTGGCAAACAGCACGCGCGGCTGGCGGCCACCACGCAGCGGTGGCGGGTTCTGCTGCATGATCGCACGCAACCAAGTGTTCAGGCGACCAGTGGAGATGCGCTTATCCCACGATTCCACGGCCTCCAGCATTGCCGGCTCCAGCTTCTGCACAGCGCGACCAGTCTTGGCGGAGATGTTCACCCGACGAGCCCACGGCACGTGTGCGAGCTGCTCTGCAATTTCACGCTCGAGCAGGTCGCGACGGTCCTCATCCATGAGGTCCCACTTGTTGTAGGCGACCACAAGTGCCCGACCGGAGTCGAGGATCATCCGCAGCACGCGCTGATCTTGCTCGGTGATCTGCTCGGAGGCATCGACCAGGAAGATCACGACCTCAGCGTTGTCAATCGTCGAACGAGTACGCAGCGAGGCGTAGAACTCGTGGCCCTTGGCGGTCTTGGTCTTCTTGCGGATACCAGCGGTATCCACAAAACGCCAGAGCGCCTCGTCCATCTGCACCAGGGAGTCCACCGGGTCAACCGTGGTACCGGCCACGTCGCTGACCACTGCGCGATCTTCACCGGAGAGCTTGTTCAGCAGCGAAGACTTGCCCACATTCGGCTTGCCCACCAGCGCCACACGACGCGGCCCGGTCGGCAGCGACTTCGCACGCGGCACCTCCGGGAAGGCGGCCACCACCTCGTCCATCACGTCGGCATTGCCACGGCCGTGGAGGGCCGAGGTTGGGTGCGGCTCGCCGAGCCCGAGAGCCCAGAACTCCGCGACGTCGCCAAGCTGCGAATCCGACTCAAACTTGTTGGCGGCGAGAATAACCGGCTGCTCCGCGCGCTGCAGGCGGCGGGCCATGACCTCTTCCGTGGCGGTGATACCAACGGTGGTGTCGACGACCATGACAATCACATCGGCGGTCTCCATCGCGGTCTCCGCCTGACGAGCAATCGCCGCGTGCATACCCTTCGCATCCGGGTCCCAGCCGCCGGTGTCCTGCACCCAGAAGCGACGTCCGCCCCATTCACCCAGGTAGGAGATGCGGTCGCGGGTCACGCCCGGGAAGTCTTCGACAACTGCTTCACGACGGCCAATGAACCTGTTAACCATGGTGGACTTACCAACATTCGGTCGTCCCACAATGGCCACGGTCGGAAGAGCTTCTTCCTCCTCGTCGCTCACGCCAAGCGCTGCGAAGGCGTTTTCCAGTTCTTCCCAGTCGGCATCGTCGTCGATCTGGCCGGTTTCGGCGCGCTCGATGGCTTCGGAGATGATCGTCTCGTGGTCAGCGATCGTGCGGTCGATGAACTCGTCTGCGCTGGTGTGGCTGCCTGCGGTGCCCGGCGCGTTTTCGCTCTCCACGTTTGCGACCAGGTGTCCGGCGGTGTCGTCCTCGGAATCGTCGTAAGAGCCCTCGTAAGATTCCTCGAACTCCTCGTTGTCGACATCGTCCCAGTCCATGGTGGACCCCGGGTAGCCGGCCTCAACGACATCGAGGACGTTTTCCACGACCTCTTCAATGTCCATCTCAGAGGTGTCCAGAATGAACGCATCCTCGGCTGGCTTCAGCGGAGAGGTCGCACGGTTGCTGTCGAGTTCATCGCGGCGGATGACGTCGGCAAGCACGGTGTCGAAGTCGGCCTCACGACCAGCAGCGATGTCCTGGTCGTAGCGGCGGCGAGCGCGGACCTCGGCGGAGGCGGTCATGAAGATCTTCGCCGGGACGTCCGGGAGCACGACCGTGCCGATGTCACGGCCTTCCACCACACAGCGCACAGCCGATGCGGCCAGCGAACGCTGGAGTGCGACCAGGTTGGTGCGCACGGCCGGAATCGCGGAGACCGCCGACACGTTGCGGGTGACCTCCGGGCCGCGAATCTCGCCGGAGACATCCTCGCCGTCGAGGAGGACGGCGGTGGAGTTCGGGTCATCGGAGACTTCCAGTGGCAGGGCGGCCGTCGCCTTGGCCACGGCTTCCTCGTCGGTCGGGTCGATGCCCTGGCGCAGCACCCACAGGGTGGCAACGCGGTACATAGCGCCGGTGTCCAGGTACTTTGCACCCAGCTCGGTTGCGACCATCCGAGAGACAGTCGACTTGCCAGTGCCGGAAGGGCCGTCAATGGCAACCAACAGCATGTCGTCAGTGTTCTGCTCGCTCATGTGGGCTCCTTCAGCTCCTTGGTTCTCTTCGTTCTTTTTCACTAGTGCCATTTACAGCCCCACCGCGTTGTAGAGGGAGGTCAGCTCAGCGCGGTTGAGTGCGCGGAGAGCGCCCGGGGTCTGCTCGCCCAGCTGGACAGTGTGAATCTTAGTGCGCACCAGGCGCTCGACCGGGAAGCCCGCAGTCTTGAGCATCCGGCGGACGATGTGCTTGCGACCCTCGTGCAGCTCGATGCGGACGATAGAGCGGCCCTGCCAGACGTCGATGATCTGCGCCATGTCCGCCTTAGCGATGCCGTCATCGAGCTCAATGCCCTTTTCCAGCTCACGCATGACCTTGGCATCGACCTCGCCGACAACGGTGGCCATGTAGGTCTTGGTGACCTCGTAGCTCGGGTGCATCAGACGGTTGGCCAGCTCACCATCGTTGGTGAGCAGCAGCAGCCCCTCGGTGGGCGCATCCAGGCGACCCACGTGGAAGAGTCGCTGACCAGCGCTGATCTTCTCACCGATGATGTCGCCCACACACGGGCGGCCCATGTCATCGTGCATGGTCGACTGCACACCACGCGGCTTGTTCAGGACGAAGTACTGCATGTCCTCATTGACGATGACGCGGGAACCATCGACGCGAATCACAGACGTGTTCGGGTCCACCCGCACGCCCTGCCGCGTCACAATCTTGCCATCGACCTCGACGCGGCCTTCGTCGATAAGCTTTTCCGCCATACGACGCGACGCCACGCCTGCCTGTGCCAGGACCTTCTGCAGACGTACGCCTTCACCTGCTTCGCTGTGCACGCGCTTGCCCGAGCCGCGGCGGTCGGAGTCCACGTGCTGGTGGCGCGCCGGGCGAGCGTTGGATACGTAGATGTCCTTCGCGTGGACGTTGGAGGTCTCCATCTTCGCGCCGCTGTCGCGACGGCTGCGGTTGCGCTGGGCGTTAGTGGAGCCGCGGTTGGATTGATTCTTACGGTTCTTGTGTGCCGGTGTGCCTTCTCGGCGAGCGGGTTTAGCCACTTGACCTACATCCTTTTCAAGCGTTGGAGAATGTTCTGTTTGTTAGAACGTCAGCGCCAGGCGACGCTGTTCTCTCCCCCGTGGGCCCAAAATGGCCGGTGGAAGCAGGTTAATAAAGAGAATTACAGAGAAAGCCTCGCGCCTTGTCGTCTAGCCACCATAGCACGTTTTTCGCAAAACGCCAGCTTAACGACGTCCCGCGCGGCCTCCACCTACAACGCCTTTTACAGCGCTGCGGCCCACTCTCGCACGCCCGGCAGCCACTGCGTAGCTTTCGCCACAAACTCCTGCCGGTCCAGCGCGCCCGCTCCCGCCTGCACCGCCCCCAGCAGCGGCACCCCGGTGATGCGCGGCAGTTCTTCCAGGTTGGTCTCAATGATCGGGTCGACATCTGCCGGCAACGAACCGCCCACCAGCGCCGTGACATTGACTCCACGGCCCCGCGCCACCTCGACGGTGAGCTCCGCCTCGTTCAGGCAACCCAAATCCAACCGCGTCACGACCACCATCTGACTACCCGGCAACAACCCCGCCAGCTCCGGCAGCGCCCAGTCCTCGCCGAGTCGCACCAGCAAGCCGCCCGCGCCCTCCACGAGGACAACGCGGTTCGGCCCGTCGATAAGCTTGATTTTTTCAGCGATCTCCGTGGCGTTCGGCAGGCGCATTCCCGCGCGCTGCGCCGCCGCCAACGGCGCCATCGGCTCGGGGTAACGCTCGAAACCATGCAGGTTGTCGATCCCCGTCAGCTCCGCGACAGTGTCCAAATCACCGCCGTCAGGGCCCGGAAAACCGGTCTGAATTGGCTTGACGACGTGCACCTCCTTGCCCTCCTCGCGAAGTGCCGCCGCCAGGGCTGCCGTGCCGATGGTCTTTCCAATATCGGTACCGGTGCCTGTGACAAGGACGATGCTCATGGTGGTTGATGCTCCTTTTGGTTGCGCTACTTGCGTTTTTCCTCGGCGGCGACGATGGCGCCGATGGCTTCACAGATGCGATCGACCTCGTCATTGGTGCTGATGTACGGCGGCATGGTGTAGACCAACTTGCCGAATGGTCGCAGCCACACCCCGGCATCGACAGCGGCTGCAGTGGCCAGGCCCATGTCCACGGGGCGCTGCATCTCCACGACACCGATTGCGCCAAGGACACGCACGTCGGCCACAGCATCGCTGCTGGCTAAGGGCTGGAGCTGGTTGCGAAGTCGGGACTCGATGCGCGGGACATCCTCACGCCACTGCCCCTCTGCAATCAGGTCGAGCTGCGCGCAGGCCACCGCACAGGCCAAGGGGTTTCCCATGAAGGTGGGGCCGTGCATGATGCCTCCGCCTGCGCCACTGGAAATGGTGCGAGCCACGTCGGCGGTGGTGAGGGTGGCTGCGAAGCTCATAAAGCCGCCGGTCAGCGCCTTGCCCAGGCACATGATGTCCGGTACTACCCCGGCCGCCTGCGTCGTGAACAGGTCACCGGCCCGGCCGAAGCCGGTGGCAATCTCATCCGCGATGAGCAGAATCCCGTGCTTGTCACACAGCTTCCGGAGCCCCACAAGCAGCTCGTGGTCATGGAACCGCATGCCACCAGCGCCTTGGACCACCGGTTCAATAATGATGCCGGCGACGGAGTCGTCGATAAGCGAATCGAAGTGCGCGAGATAGCGTGCGCGTTCCTCCTCGGTTGCGCCGCGGGCGGGTGGTTTGTCGGCGAAGACCTGCGGAGTCCACTGTCCCGTCCACAGCGAATGCATGCCGCCCTCGGGGTCGCAGACGGTCATGGGCGCGCGAGTGTCGCCGTGATAGCCGCCGCGCCACGTGGCCAGGCGGGTGCGCTCGGGATGGCCTTTGGCCTGCTGGTACTGCAGCGCCATTTTAATCGCCACTTCGACGGAGACCGAACCCGAGTCGGAGTAGAAAATGGCATCGAAGCCGGGGCCTGCGAGCTTTAGGAGCTTCTCCGCCAGTTCGATGGCCGGACGGTGTGTGAGTCCGCCGAACATGACATGCGACATCGTGGTGGCCTGCTTCTTCGCGGCTGCGACCAGCTTCGGGTGCGAGTGGCCGTGGCAAGCGGCCCACCAGCTGCTCATGCCGTCGATGAGGGTGCGGCCGTCGGCGAGGTGGAGGTTGACGCCCTCGGCGGACTCGACCAGCTTGGGCGCAACCGGCGACGGGATGGGGCCGTATGGGTGCCAGATGTGGTCGGCATCGAATTGGGCGAGGTTGGCGATGGCTGGCTGGGTGTGTGGTTGGGTGGGTGGCTGGGTGTGCTGCGGGGCGGGCGGCTGCGCGGTTTCCGAGGTTGTCATGATACTCAAGCATAATACCTGTACAGCACCAGACTTGAACGCCGTTCGGGGTCGGTGGTGGAACTTCTCGCAAGGATTACAGACAGTCGCAGCGACTTTACGACACCCATGTCACCGCGTGGCAGCTGTGGAGGTGGCATGAGGTGACACCTGTGTCGTGAAGTGGAGTTTTGGGGTGGAGTTTGGGCAAGGCAGCGATAGCGAAAGCGCCGCCTAGTACAGCCGCCCCGCCTGGCTCCACACCTGTCGGCGACGCATGGCCAACTCGGCCGCCTTACCTGTGATTGTGATGGGCTGCCGCGCGAAGGCGTAGTTGCCGCGATAGCAACTGCCACCATTTGCCAGGTGACGTCGGATTTCTGCGGCCGCTTGCCGCAAGGTGGCTACGGCGGAGCCGTCGAAAAGCTGAGACCAGACAATTCGGATGACATTCAGTCCGAGGTTCTTCAGGCGCTTCTCGCGCTCCAGCTCCTTTGCGATTGCCACCTGCGTGTCCGCGACTCCGCCGTCGGTGTATTTCATACGGCCATCGAACTCGACGACCAGCCCAAGTTCGGGCAGGTAGAAGTCCACACGCGCGATGAAGCCACGATCATCCCGAAAGGAAACCTGCTGAAGCAACGGAGCCCGAGAATCGTCGACAGCAGCTAGCCCCGCCTGGACGATTGCTTCTTTAGTGAGCGATTCCCCAATGCTTTCCGACGACGCTGTCGCTTGCCCCAACAATCTCCTGGCCTGCGCATTTCCCGGAGCGCGAGGATATGCAGCCAGCGTAGCCGACAGTTCCTCGGTGTCGGTGTGGCGCTGGAGGGCGGCGTCGGCAAGCACTAGTGCATTGTGCGGGGTGCGGGAACGGCAGACGTCGATGACGGACTTTGGGACATCGGTGACGAGGCGGCCATCGACTTCTACGATGTCCTCGGGGAGAATCCGGCCGGAAACGCGGATGAGGCGGCTGTGTGGCCGGTAGGGGCCGTCGGGTGTGCTTCGCGATTGCCCGCGCTTGCGGCCAGAGTTGGCTACCGCGATCGGCGTGTTATGCGTGAGTAGAGGTAAACCGTGGAGAGCAGCGGCGGCATCGCGGGTGATTACGGTGGCGGTACCGCGATGGATGAGCGCTTTGATTTCCAGGATATAACGTTCGGTGCTGTTTAGGGTGAGCCACCTGTCGACAGGCACGTACGCGCCGTGTGCGAGCCACAGGAGGCTGCCGCTTTTGGCCCGCCGGAGGAGATCTCGGTCGGAGTGCTGGCCGATTCGGGAAATTGCGAATGTGCTGGGGCGGGCGCATTCGCGCTGCTGGCCGGTACGGATGATGTCGTCGGCGTCGTAGATCCACTGCGGCATCGGATTGCGCTCCTGAGGTCCATGCATTTGCTGGCTGGCGGGTGGTGGTGTGAGTGTTGGTGAGTGTTTGCGTGTTTGCGAGTGTTTGCGAGTGCTTGTGAGTGCTACGTTCTCATTTTTGGGCTCACACGGAGGCTCAGGAGGCGTCGATTTGGCGTCGACTGTGGATAGTTTGCAGTTTTCGGGAGTTATCCACAGTGTGTGTGGTGGGTGTGGTGGGTGTGGTGTGGTGGGTGTGGTGGGTGTGGTGGGTGCGGTGGGGGTGCAAAGGCTCGCAGTGAGCTGTCGTGAGCAGCAAACCCAGCCCCAAAATGCGACTTCACGACACCCATGTCACCTCGTGGCAGCTGTGGAGGTGGCATGAGGTGACACGCGTGTCGTGAAGTGGGTTAGCCGATGGAGCGAGCCCCGCAGCCCCGCGGCCCAGCTAGGCCCCCTGTCCAACCGCCCCAGAACCCCACCTAGTCCAACGGCTCGTCGATCAAGTCGACTTCAGGCAGCAGCGGAGCCAAATCAGGCAGCTGGTCCAGCGAATCAATCCCCAAAAGCTCCAGGAACAGCGTCGTCGTAACGTACAAATGCGCGCCGGTTGCCGGGTCCTCTCCGGACTCCGCAATCAGACCGCGCGCGACCAGCGTGCGCATCACCCCATCGACATTGACACCGCGTACACCGGAGACCTGCGCACGCGTGGCCGGCTGTCGGTAAGCCACCACTGCCAGCGTCTCCATAGCTGCACGTGAGAGCTTCGACTGCGAGCCATCCAGCAAGAATCGCTCCACCGCGCTGGCGTGCGCGGGAGCCGTGTAGAAGCGCCAGCCCTCATCCGTTTCACGCAGCTCAATGCCGCTGCGACGTGCACGGTATTCGTACTCGATCTCGCGAAGCACGTCACGGACATCACTTGCGGAAACATCCAGCGCCCGCGCCATATCCTCCGCCGCCACCGGCGTATCGACTACCAGCAGAATCGACTCCACGCCTGCTCGCAACGGGTCAATGGGCGGCAATTGCGCCGAAGAAGCAGACACGGGCTCCACGGCCTGCTCGGATGGTGCGGAACTGGTTTCGCTCATGCGCGTCAGATTACGCAACCTCCCGCGCCGGGCGCTAATTGGCCGGGCGCTAATCAGCTGTTAGCGCCAGCCCAACCAAGCCCACGCCCGACCAAGCCCACGCCCGACCAAGCCCACGCCCAACAGCCAAGTCCCAACAGCCCAGCCCCAACAGCCAGCCCACGCCCAACAGCCAGCCCAGCCACCTACTCCCAGTTCGCCGCCGCCACGACGGCCGGGTCCACGTCCAGCCCGGTCCAGGCCACGTGGATTTCCTCCAGCGCCTCCTCCTGCTCCACACCGATCGCCTTGGCTCGGTAGAGCTCCAGCAGCGCCAGGAACCGTCCGACAACTTCCATGGACACGCGGCACTCCGAGGTCAGCTGCGTAAACGTCAGCCAGGTCCCCTCGCCTGCCAGCCGCAGCGAGTCCAGAATCTTGCCCGCCTGCTCAGGCACGGACACGGGCACACCGTGGATGTGTCCGACGCCAACTTCCTCCGGCGGCTTCGGCCGCATCACGACGGCCGCAAACTCGGCAAACTCCCCGAGAGTCATGCCCAGGCGCACGGGCGGCAGCAGCTCCTCGAACTGCTTGTCCGGCCCCACAGCTCGCGGATAGCGCCGCGGCGCGGTCTTCTGCCACTCCTCGAATTGGTCGGCTACCTTGCCATACGCCTGGTACTGCAGCAGTCGGGCGAACAGCAGGTCGCGTGCTTCTAGCAGTTCGAGGTCTTCTTCGCTGTCGACGTCGCCACGCGGCAGAAGTCGTGCGGTCTTGAGGTCGAGCAGCGTCGCTGCCACGACGAGGAATTCGGTGATTTCGTCGAGGTCGCTGACTGCGTCGAGGCTGCGCGTGTACGAGATGAACTCGTCGGTGACCGCCGCCAGCGCGACTTCGGTGACGTCCATCTTTTTGCTGCTGATCAGCTGGAGCAGCAGGTCGAAGGGCCCGTTGAAGTTCGCGAGCGCGACGCGGAAGCCGGTGATCTCTTCCTGCACGCCCTCGCTTGACGACGGTTCGGGAGTGTAACTATCCGGGGAAGTCACCTATTATTTGCGGCCTTTGCGTTCGATGACCTCGCGGGCCAGGTTGCGGTACTGCGCCGCAGCTGGGGTGTTCGGCGCCCAGGTGGTGATGGGCTCGCCAGCGACAGAGGTTTCCGGGAAGCGGACGGTACGGGTGATGACCGTATCGAAAACCTTGTCACCGAAGACCTCGATGAGGCGTTCCATGACTTCCTTGGCGTGGCGAGTGCGGCGGTCAAACATGGTCACCAAAATGCCGGAGACTTCCAGGTTGAAGTTCAGGCGGTCGCGAACCTTGGCCACCGTGTCGGTGAGCAGTGCCAGGCCGCGCAGCGAGAAGTACTCCGCCACCATCGGGATAATGACGCCCTCTGCGATGGTCAGTGCGTTGACGGTCAGCAGGCCAAGCGATGGCTGGCAGTCAATGATGATGAAGTCGTAGTCATTCATCACTGGGCGCAGTGCGCGTCCGAGAGCCTGTTCGCGGCCGACTTCGTTGACAAGCTGGATTTCCGCAGCCGACAGGTCGATGTTGGCCGGGACCAGATCCAGACCGGAGACCTTGGTGTGGTGGATGGCGTCGCGGACATCGGTGGTGTCGTCGACGATGAGGTTGTAGACAGTTAGGTCGAGTTCCTCATGTGGGACGCCAAGACCTGCGGATAGTGCGCCTTGCGGGTCCAAGTCAACGAGCAGGACTTTACGGCCGAACTCTGCCAGCGCTGCGCCCAGGTTAATGGTCGAGGTGGTCTTACCCACGCCGCCCTTCTGGTTACACATTGCCAGGATGACCGCGGGGCCGTGACTGGTCAGGGGTGTGGGTTCCGGCAGCTCACGTGCCGGACGACCGGTGAGACCGAGTTCAACTCGATCGGCCTCAAACAACCCTTCTTCAGCCACAGTCAATCCCTCTTCCTTGAAGATTTCTCATTAAACCTGATGCGTCATACACTCTAATGCGCCATATACCAGTGCCGTATATTACGGCACATATTACCGCGAGTATTCAGCCCGTGGGTGAGCCCCCGCCCAGACTCGTCGCATATTCTCCGCGGTGATCATGGTGTAAATCTGGGTCGTCGTCACCGAGGCGTGTCCCAGCAGCTCCTGAACAACGCGCACATCAGCACCACCTTCAATGAGGTGCGTGCCGAAACTGTGGCGCAAGGTGTGCGGGGAAATTTTCACGCTCAGCCCGGCGCGCTCACCCAACTCCGCCAGTGTATTTCCGGCCGACTGCCGAGACAGCCTGCGTCCCAGCGAGTTGATAAACAGCGCCGGCCCGGAGTTCGCCCGCACCCAGCTCGGCCGCCCGCGTGTCAGCCACGCATCGAGCGCCGCCATGGCCGGCGAGCCCACTGGCACGATGCGCTCCTTGCCGCCTTTGCCGCGCAGCAGCACCAGGTTGGTTTCGCGGTCCACGTCATCGATATCCAGACCGGTAACCTCTGAAACACGGGCGCCGGTCGAGTACAGAAACTCCACCAGTGCACGGTTGCGCAAATCCGTCACGTCAGCGGTGTCGTCGTTGGGGATGGACTCGATAAGCCGGGTGACCTCATCAATGCTGAGTGCCTTCGGATACCGCGAGGGCTGCTTCGGCGGCGCCACCCGCTTGGCGACATCCACCTCCAACGCGCCCTCACCCACCGCGAACTTGTGGAAGCTCCGCACGGCCGACAGCGACCGCGTCACCGAGGTCGGGGCCAGCGCTGGCCTGCCCGCCGACTTATCTCCCCGCGCGAGATACGCCAGGAACTCTGACACATCCTGCTCGGTGACCTGTGCCAATCGCGTACGCCCAATCTCCCGCAGATAGGTGCGGTACTTCTCCAAGTCACGCTTATAACTGGCGAGCGTATTCGCCGACAGCCCCTTTTCCACCGCGAGGTAGGTCACGAAGGCGTCTACAAGCGGATCGATCGAACTCATCGGATGCGTTTCAGATCCGCGCCGGCGCCGAGCTGCTCCGTCCGACGCTGAGCCAGAGTCGTCGGTCGAATGTCGAACGGCTCCGCGACCGAGCGCGGCGTCGCACCCCGCAGCAGCACCTCCGCCGCCAGCAGAATGCCGGACAGCGCGATGCCGTTGAGAATCTCTCCGCGCAACGCCATCGCTACTGCCTCCTCGACGTCAATCCACGACGCAGTCATGTCCGCTTCCTCATCATGGGCTTCCGGCTTATCGACGGCACGGAGACCCCTGGCCAGATAGATCCGGACCGCTTCCTCTGCGAAGCCGGGCGAGCTGAACATATCGGTAAGCAGGGACCAGGACTCGGCCTCCAGTCCGGCTTCCTCGACCAGCTCGCGCTTGGCGGCCTCCAGTGGGTCCTCGTCCGCGACATCGAGAAGCCCGGCCGGTAACTCCACCAGGCGCTTCCCTGCCGCCTGCCGCCACTGATTGAGCAGGTAGAGGCGGTTATCCTCATCTGCGGCAACGACTGCAACAGCGCCGAAATGCTCCACGATCTCGCGGGCGGATACTTTCCCACCCGGCATTCGCACCTGGTCGCGGCGGACCGCGATGATAGGTGCCTCGAGAACAATTTCGGAATCAACAACGTCAAATTGATGCGCCATGAGTTTCACTCTAATAGCTGGGCCGGATTCGGCTGCGCGGCGCCGAGGCTAGTTGCGCTTGAGGGCTGCGGCGATGAGGCCGTCGAAAAGCGGATGGGCGCTGGTGGGGCGTGACTTCAGCTCCGGGTGCGCCTGCGTGGCCACGAGGTATGGGTGCACGTCCGTGGGGTATTCGACGAATTCGACGAGTTTGCCGTCCGGCGAGGTGCCCGAGATGACCAGGCCGGCCTCTTCGAGCTGCGCGCGGTAGGCGTTGTTGACCTCGTAGCGGTGGCGATGGCGCTCAGTGACATCGGTGGTGCCGTAGAGGCCGGCGACGACGGAATCTTCGGCAAGCTTCGCCGGGTAGGACCCCAGGCGCATGGATCCGCCCAGGTCAGCCTCACCGGAGACCGCCTGCAGCTGTTCCTCCATCGTGGCGATGACCGGCTCGGCCGCATTCTCGTCAAACTCGGTGGAAGAAGCGCCTTCAACGCCTGCCGTGCGCGCCGCCTCAATGACGACGCACTGCATGCCCAGACAGATTCCCAGCAGCGGCGTGCCGGTTTCCTTGGCGTAGCGGATGGTCGCGATCTTGCCTTCAATGCCGCGCCCGCCGAAGCCACCGGGGATGACAATCGCGTCAACGCCGGCCATGTTCTTCTTCAGCCCCTCCGGGGTTTCGCAGTCATCGGACGCGACCCAGCGGATATTCGCCTTCACGCGGTGGGCGAAACCGGCGGCCCGCACAGCTTCCGCGACGGACAGGTAGGCGTCCGGCAGGTCAATGTACTTGCCGACGAGCGCCACCGTGACCTCGCCCTTCGGGTTGTGGACGCGTTCGAGCAGGTCTCCCCACACTGCCCAATCCATGTCGCGGAACGGCAGGTTCAGGCGGCGGATGATGAAGGTGTCCAGGTGCTCTTCATAGAGGACCTTCGGGATGTCGTAGATGCTCGGCGCATCCGGGCAGGACACCACGCCCTCGCGGTCGATGTCACACATCAGCGCAATCTTGTTCTTGAGGGAGTCGGGGACATCGCGGTCGCATCGCAAAACGACGGCATCGGGAACCAGACCAATCGAGCGAAGTTCAGCCACCGAGTGCTGGGTAGGCTTGGTCTTCAGTTCCTTGGAGGGGCCGAGGTACGGAACCAGTGACACGTGCAGGTAGAAGACGTTCTCGCGGCCGACGTCGTGACGCACTTGCCGTGCGGCTTCCAGGAAGGGCTGCGATTCAATATCGCCGACGGTGCCGCCGATCTCGGTGATGACCACGTCGGGCTTTTCGCCGTTTGCGTCGGCATTGCCCATAGCGACGATGCGGGATTTGATCTCGTCGGTGATGTGCGGGATGACCTGCACGGTCTGGCCGAGGAATTCGCCGCGGCGCTCCTTGGCGATGACCGAGGAATAGACCTTGCCGGTGGTGACGTTGCCGCCGGCGGAGAGATTGCGGTCGAGGAAGCGCTCATAATGCCCCAGGTCGAGGTCGGTTTCTGCACCGTCTTCGGTGACGAAGACCTCGCCGTGCTGGAAGGGGTTCATAGTGCCCGGATCCACGTTGAGGTAGGGATCGAGCTTCTGCATAGTCACTTTGAGACCACGCGAGGTGAGCAGGCGGCCGAGCGAAGCCGCGGTTAAGCCTTTTCCGAGGGAGGAGGCTACGCCTCCTGTAACGATGATGTATTTCGTAACCACGGGACTTCAGAATATCGCTTGCGCGGGTATGAGCGCAAGCTATTTTTCACAATGGCGGAGATTACTTACGCAACTAGGTAAGGCTTTCAAAAATCATGGTCGCCTGGATGCGGTCCCCGCCCATCAGTCCCTTACTGCCCGAAGAGGCAGTAGTAATCGTGTGCAACCGGAACCCCTGCGAAGCCTTGTCGTTGATTACCCTCTCAAGCTCTGTCAGATTAGCCGAGCCGGTACCGATGAACTTTTCCTTCAGAACCACCTGAAGAACTTCATAATGAGGCATTTTCCGCCCTCCGTTAAAGTAATTTTCAATATTGCAAGCAAAACAATACTCGGGCGGATGCATAAACGCGACCACGTCGTTACCCTCGGGGCTATGACTGACCTAACGAATAAGAACATTGCAGTTTTGGCCACTAACGGATTCGAGGACTCCGAGCTGACTAGCCCGGCTGAGGCCGTGAAGGATGCCGGTGCGACCGTGCACGTTATCTCCACCGAGGATGGATCCATCGAGGGCAAGAATGGCTCGAAGGTGGATGTCGACAAGCTGACCAGCAGCGTTTCTGCCGATGATTATGATGCCCTGATTCTGCCTGGCGGCACCGTAAATGCAGACCAGATTCGCATCGATAAGGATGCCGTAGCCCTGGTGAAGGGATTCGCCGCAGCCAATAAGCCGATTGGCGTGATTTGCCACGGCGGTTGGATTCTCACCGACGCGGATGCACTGAAGGGCCGCACGATTACTTCCTACATCAGCGTCAAGACCGACCTGGTGAACGCTGGCGCCAACTGGGTCGATGAGGAAGTTGTCGTTGATGGCAACCTGATTTCCTCCCGCACCCCGGCTGACCTTGAGGCTTTCAACAAGGCGCTAGTAGAGAACTTCTAACCCACTCGCCTGCCTCAAGACTCATCAAAGGAGGGCTGTTGCCATGACTTCGTATTGGGATAATCCAAAGTCACTGTGGGATCAGATTCCACAAAATGATCAGGAAGATGTTTCCGCGCAGCAGCCCTCCGCTCCTGAGCAACCTCCCGCACCTAAACAGCTTCCGCCACAGCAGGGGCGCTACCAGGGATTGCTCTCGCACACCAACATCGTTATCCAGCAGATCCGAAACTTCATGGCGGATGATTTCGACATCCTGGATACCGAGGGCAATTGCATCGGCAAGATTGAAACTACTGGCGGCACGCTGAGCCGCATGTTTATGGGCTCTCGTCGTCTGACAGTGTCCGAACCAGACGGCACTCCGGTATTCGTTATTACCGATCCGACCGATTTCGCCCTTGACAGCTACGAGGTCTACTACCCCGACCCGCAGGCAACAAGCCCTGAGGGCAAGCAGCAGGTCGGAGCAGACTCATCGCGCCTATTGGCAACTATTCAGCAGAAGTTTGCGTTCTTTAAGCGGCGACTGGAGATTTCTATCCCCGGTTTTGCCAATTGCGAGGTCGACGGCGACGTTTGGCATTACGACGCGACCTTCAACATCAATGACATCGAAGTTGCACAGATGTCACGCAAGTGGTCGGGTTTTACAAATATGCTAACCGGCAATGAGCGCTATGTACTGCAGCTCAAGGATGATTTGCCGCCACAGCTACGCGCGGCCATTATTGGTGCCGCCATTGCCCTCGATTTGATGGCGAAAAAGGCGCGTTCCGACAGCTAGTGACTGCTGCCGACAACGCGCCCTGACTCTTTCCGGCTCTGACTACCGGCTACTGTCGCACTCGAGACTATCGCTACCGGGATCCCGCAGCCCCAGCGATGCGTCCGTCGATTTCCGTGATGCCGTCAGAAACGGCATTGACATGTTCTGGGCGAACATTGGCATTGTCATTGATGCCGCCTTCCACAACGGCGGTTACCGGTACACATGGAACCTCAACGTTGCGCCCCAGCGCATTAGCTACCAGCGCAATTGCCCGTGGCGAGAAAGTTAGTCCGATGTGGCCCGACAGGTCCGCAGAGCACCCATCCTGCAGCAGAATGTTGTTGGACGTTGGTACCTGCCACTGGCTTGCAGCCATTGGAGTGACGGCTTCATCAACCTGGGTAGAAATTGCAACATAGTTGACACCCGGCTGCTCCAAGCCGCCCTCATTCATCTTGGCCATGAACTCGCTATGCTGCAGCAGATCCACCAGGCTTGGGCTGACAATGTACCCAGCAGCCTTATTGCCAGCATTGTCGAACTGGTCGAGCTGCTCCAAACCATAAGAGATACCGAGCAGCGATGTGCCGTGCAGGACGCCCGCCAGGGACACTACCGTGCCTATACCCCGGCCCTGCTCCTGCTTGGCGTAAGCGGCAGCCAAGGTGCCACCAGCAGAGTGACCAATAATATCGACGGCGGTAGCACCAGTTTCCGCCTTGAGAGTGTCAATCTTCGCAGTCAACTCAGCCAAAGCCGTATCCAGCGGGGTCATGTTGCGCATGGTTGGAATAGAGCCAAGCACCGAAAACTCGTCAGGACCCAGCTTGCCGACGTTAAATGCGTACAGACACTTACCCATTGCCTTTAGCTCCGGCGCCATGCGCGCATAGGTCTGGTACGAGTTCGAGTTCATTCCATGAATCAAGACCACAGGATTCTCACCAGGAGCAGGAACACACTGCACATTTGTGCCCTCGGGACTGATGTTTTCCGTCATCCCCTGATTGACCATGACGGTGGGGAAATCATTTGCCTTTGGGCCCCACTCGCCCATTTCGGTCCAGGACAGGACCTGATCATTACCAGTTGCCGAAGCCGGTGCGGCAGCCGCGATAGGAGCCGCTGCCATAGCGACACCCACTGCAGCTACCAGTGCCGTAGCTGACCGTGCCAGATTCGAAAATGCTTGATGAGTGCCCATGATTACTCCTTGCATAGAGAAGTGAATAGTAAAACGGTTCCAATAAGAACTACGGCATGGGCAAGTGCAAAAAACAGGCTATGAATCGTTATCGTACCCCGAAAGGCGACCAATCAAAGCCCCTAAATAGGGTTAATAAAATGTGAACTAAATATAACTATAATACTATCCACCTCCAGCTCTGCAGGCTTTTAAAGTGATAGCTACCACAGGCCAAAACAAAACGATTTCGCATTGCGCGAAATCCTCGCAGAGACTCTACGAGCAGGGCACTACCTGGTTTTACCGACGGCACCTCCGGCTGGACACAGTACTGTGCCAACAATTTCTATGACGACCCATCCACGAACATCGCCCCGGCACCTCAGAACAACGAGCCATCCCCGTGGGTTCAAGGCCAGATCGACTGGGCCGATTGCCTGAACTCCGGCCATTCCGAGGAAGAGTGCCGCGCAATGTTGAATTAGCTGACACTTGTTGAAGCAGCTGTAGAAACGTCGCCCAAGCTAGCAACTCTCAACACTGCAATCGACTAGTAACTAAAGGGGGAATACAATTTCCCTTGTTCCCAGCACCACAAAGTGTTTTCCAGCACAAGACATACCGGAGAATATCAGCCATGGCACAAAACATGAATTCAAAGTACACAGACATGACGTCTGCCGTTCGACACAACACAGCTGTCCAAGAAGAAGCAGCACGAACGGCGAAACAGCAGTTACACGCAACCTATGCGGGAAACATCATTATGGCTGCGGGATTTGCCTCAGCCCACCGAGATGCTCAAAAAACCCAAAGACTTCAGCAAGAAAATATCAACAAGCTCGACCAACAAATGCGCCAGTCCGAGCGCCATCATTCCGAAACGTTATCTGCAATTCAGGATATACACAGCGAGCTAACTCAATTTCGAGTACAGAACCATGAAGACATGACGCATATGAAAAATATTACATATGCGCAATGGCGCGATGGTGTAGGTAGTAAATATTATTATGAATACCGCCCGAAGGCTCTTGAACACATTCAAAAGCACCAAGACGTAAGCACAATTTGGCAAACTGTAGTTGCAAATCGCGCTGATGAGATTATTCGACAATTCCCAAGCTGGAAAAAACCCGAATGGAATAATGACGCCCTTATTAGCGGAATTTTCCTACCGGCACCTCAGTACCCACCAAATCCTGAAATTACGTTGAACTCCTCATATAAGGAAGTTCCAGAGAAATATAGCATTACAAAATTGATTAGCGTGGCCCTAGCGGCCCTCTTTGGCGTTGGCTTCCTTGCAGTGCTAGCAGATATTTTTCCCAACCTCCTAGGCGGGCTTTTTAGCCTACTCCTCGTACTGCTAATTTTTATGGCGCCGATTGCCGCCCCGCTCTATCTTCGATCAAAGAGAAATGCTGAGATTAAGGAGGCTGTTAAAAACAACGAATACCATTCCCTAAATCTGAGCTCCGCTATGACAGTCCAAGCAGAGTGGGAAAATACCGTAGAAGGTATAAACCGAAAATATATTGCAGATAATTCACGCGCAGCAATGGAAGCGTCTGAGCTTTTCAGCAAGATGATGGGCGTTCCACTAGATGAGCGCTTAGCCACCTACTGGGCAAGTGACTCAACTAATGCCGAAATTAAGGCTCTCCAAAATATTGTTCAGAATGAGTTTACGAACCCGCCTGCTTACGACCAGCTTATCGAGATAACCCCTTTTTCAATAAGACAGTCATTGCCAGTAAACTTGCGAAACGCATTTGAAAGCAAACTGCGCACTAGCTAGATTTTGACGTCTCTGCCGATCTGAACGGGAAGGGGCTAATACGCTCGTCCAGGTCAGCCCTCTCCCGCACGCCCTCCCCAGCCTGCAGCGAGATCGGTGACGCATTGCCCCGCGCCGTCGTCACCGAGAAGTTCGCCTGACTTGCCAGGTAGCGGTCATCGGAGGCCTCAATCGGCACTCCGTCCAGCGTGAATGCACGACGCCGCACACGCAGCAAAGGCGCGCCGACCTGGATCTTCAGCAGTGCGGCATCTTCTTCATTGGCTGGAACCGCGTCAATCGTGTGCTTTGCAAAAGCCTCTAGCTCTCCAACCGCTCCAGAACCAGCGCAGCGACTTCATCAATTTTCTCTGCATAGCCAGTACGCTGGTTCAGCTGAGTTCCCCGCACGCCATCAGTTGCTTGCAGGTCTGCAATTGGTGAATGACTGTCCTGAGCGGTCGCCGGCATGGAGTACATATGAGGCACATGCCCAATCAGGTGCTGGTCACACGAATGCCCGAGACTATCGCCAATCCGCTTTGCTTCGTCGTCAAACTTGCCGCGGAATCGTTCAAACGCTCCGACCAGCTGCTCTTTACCGTTCGAGCGCCTCTTCACGTATTCCAGCGTTGTGTAGCCAAGGTACTGAAGCCCACGCCCATCGTGCCCGAGCAACCGAAGCTTGCGAGTTTTCTTCGAAATGTCTGGCGAGTAGTTCCTCCACTGGGCAAGGTTCCCCTCAGAAATCTCGCTGTACTCAGTGACCCAGTCGTTGAACCACTTGGCGAGGTTTCCAAAGGCGTGGAAGCTGAACAAGTCGGTTGACGTAGGAGTGACGAAGGCGTCGCAGCCCAAAAGCACGGTTCGATTGAAAGGGCCTAACGACGGTCCCACGTCGTAGAAGATGTAGTCATATCGATCTTCGTCCTCCATAGCCACCGCCAACTGCCCGGCCCAGTGGATTCGACGAAAGTCACCGGTCTTCTTGGCTAGCGATGACTGCCATGCGTCACTCATGACATCTTCAATGTTGGAAAGTGCAGGGTGTCCTGGCAGGACATCGACTCCAAACCGCTCCGAGCGCACTGGCCGGATATCGGACTCGATATCGGTCTCGCCTTCTCGTAGCGGGATGAACAGCGAGTAGACGGTATTAGCCAACGAATCGCGCTCGGCCTGTTCGTCATTCTTGCTGCTCAGGTAGATCTCCTCATGCTGCTCTTCAGTCAGCATGAGCTGTGTGGCGTTACACTGCGGATCGCAATCCACATAGAGTACTCGTTTACCCTGACGAGCAAAATAGTGGGCGACATTGGTGGAAAGAGTGGTCTTCCCCACTCCACCCTTGTTGTTGAAGAAACTGAGTGTCCGCATCGGGCTTCCTATTTACGTAAAAACAGTCTCCCGATTGTATAAGACCTGAAGCCCACTCAAGTAACCTCACAGTGACAGATCACACCCGCCGTGAGACGCCCTACTGGTCCTCTTCGAAAAAGTCTTCATCCAGTTCGTAAAGAGTAATCTCATGTGCTTTTTGGACCGCGACACCATAGTCAAGCATGAGTGCGGATAGTTTCACGCCATCAATCAGGACGATTGTTCCGTGCCGATAGTTTGCGGCAGCTTCTACTGCCCCGTTGGTAAAACGAGAAGTCGTGATGAATACGCCCTTATTAGCACCCCGAGAATCTAGCGCACCAATGAAATTTCTTATTTCTCCATTCCCAACGGAATTGGAGTCAGCATAGCGTTTGGCCTGCACATAGACTTTCCCTAGCCCCAGGGCATCTTCACGAATGACCCCATCGACGCCACCATCATTCGACCTACCAAGGTGCTGCTTCTGCCCGTGGACACCGCCGTATCCCATCGTCCACAGCAGTTCAATAACTGCGCGTTCAAAGAACACTGGGGTCGAGTCCTGGAGGCGCTGCCGCAGATCGGTGGAAACCTTCGCGTTCCAATCAGCTCGCGCATCCTCCACCATCTCTAATGGAGATTTCGTCGGATTAGCCGAAGCCCCTTCCCATTCAGCTAGGGTCCCTTCGTTGCGCACGTCCGAGGACGTCGGCAAGTCAACTGCTGCACTACCAGAGCTCTTACGCTCCCTAATCTCATTTTGGTACTGCCGCCACTTGGGCCACTCCAGCATGTCCTTTTCGGTGTATTCCGCAAGGCTTCTTGCATCTACCTGGCGCCCGTCATCCGAGATTACGTATCGTCCACGCTTAGGCCGAAGCACCAAACCCGCCTGAGCAAATGAGGAACAAGCCCACGCAATTCGATTTCTATATCGCGGCTGCCCGGACGGGACTGTCTCCGCTATAACCTCAGGAGAAAGCCCCATGTACTTGGCTACATCATCCCCAAGCTCCGTTAGCCGACGTTCTTGCCCGTCAGCTAATACCCGTAGTACCGCAGGACGGAACTGATCGATGGTTGGAGTGTTGTCTGGCACCATAAGAAAACTATAGCTATCTTGCGGTCCTCCCATACAGGTGTCCCCTTTCGATTCCTAAAGCTTTGTAACGGTAGATTGGGCTCCATGGCCGCAACTTCCGAAGCCCCGTCACACGGGACCACTCCTGATGCTTTCGATCAGCTCTCTCCTGGCGTCACCATTAAAGTTCGTGACGAATATTGGCTAATCACCCACGTCACCAGGTCAAGTGACGGCTTCAAAGTTAAGGCTCGCGGCATCTCGGACTATGTACGCGATACCACGGCAACCTTTTACACAGCCCTCGATCGAGATCTCGAAGTTTTCGACCCAGCAAAGGTCACCATCGAGCCAGATAATTCCCCTAGCTTTCGTAAGTCCCGCCTTTGGCTCGAATCCACGATCCGTCAGACGCCTGTGCCGCTGTATCAGAACAACCTTGAGGTCTCCACACGCATGTTGGCCGATCCTCTTGACTATCAGCTCAATGCAGTCCGCAAGGCGCTCAGCCCTGAGCACATTCGTCCGCGCATTTTGCTTGCCGACGCCGTCGGTCTGGGCAAGACTCTTGAAATCGGCATGATTGTTGCCGAGCTCATTCGCCGTGGCCGCGGTGAACGCATCCTGGTTGTCACCCCAAAGCATGTGCTTGAACAATTCCAGCAGGAAATGTGGACTCGTTTTGCGATTCCGCTCGTTCGCCTCGATTCCCAGGGCATTCAAAGAGTTCGCCAGAAACTACCCGCTTCCAAGAACCCTTTCTCTTACTTTCCTCGTGTCATTGTCTCTATGGACACTCTGAAGTCTGCGAAGTATAAGGCGCAGTTGGAAAAGGTGAATTGGGACATCGTCGTCATCGACGAGATTCACAATGCCACTAACTCGGGCACCCAGAACAATGACCTCGCGCGGACGCTCGCACCGCGCACCGAGGCGCTCATCCTGGCATCGGCAACTCCGCACAATGGCAATCCGGAGTCTTTCAAGGAAATCCTCAAACTGCTAGACCCACTCGCAGTACGGCCTGATGGTTCCATCGATATGGGGTTGGCGAAGAAACTCATTATCCGCCGTCACCGAAACTCACCTGAGGTAAAGTCCGTCGTCGGTGCTAAGTGGGCTCCCCGCGAGGAGCCTCTTAACATTCCGGTCGAAGCTTCAGATGAGGAAAACGCGGTAGCCAACGAGCTTCGGGATACATGGATTTCAGCCACTGATTCGGTTGATAATTCGCGTTCTCATCTTTTTGCATGGACTTTGGTGAAGGCATTCTTGTCGTCACCAGCTGCACTCGAAGCGTCTATTAGGAATCGTCTGCGCACGATTGAAACTCAACATGGCACGACCAACAATCAAGAGCAGCTGGCTTTACAGCGACTCCTTGAGCTCAACTCCAAGGTCACCTCAGAGGCTTCGAACAAATATGCCTCATTAGTCAATTATTTGATTGAAACGGTGGGGATCAGCAAGCGATCCAAAAACCGGGTAGTCATCTTTTCCGAGCGTGTTTCGACGCTGGGCTGGTTGCAGGAAAACCTGATTCGGGATCTAAAGCTCTCCCCTGCCGCGGTCAAGACAATGCACGGCCAAATGTCTGACATCGAGCAGATGGAGCTTATCGACGAATTCAAACGTACGGATACAAAGCTAAGAGTCCTCATTACCGGCGATGTGGCATCTGAAGGCGTTAATTTACATGCCCAGTGCCACGATCTCGTTCATTACGATATTCCGTGGTCTCTTATCAGAATTCAGCAGCGCAATGGCCGCATTGATCGATACGGGCAGGAGAATAACCCTCGTATTGCAGCTCTGCTTCTGGACCCCTCTGATGCCGATGCCGTCGGTGAAATCCACGTTCTCACCAAACTGATTGAACGCGAATATGAGGCGAACCAGTTACTGGGTGACGCTTCTTCTTTGATGGGACAGCATTCCGCCAAACGTGAAGAAGACGAAATTCGCGATGTCCTTCGCGGCGCTCGCGACTTTGACTCCACTGTCAAAACTGCACAGCAAATACTCGGTTCCGCTGCTGCGGCCACGAGCGACACCCCCACCCCTGGTTCTGGTAAGCACGCTGCTTCAGCGCCCACCTCATCGTCTGAAACTATGGTTGACGACGAAGAGGATATTGAAGCCCTCCTAGCAAGTTTGTTGGCAAGCTCATCCGCTTCTTCCCCAGATACTTCGCCCCAAGCTCAACAGCCAAAATCGCAACCTGGTTCATTCAGCTTGTACCAATCGGAGAAGGACTATCTCGTCGATGCTCTCACTGAGGCCTTCAACGAAGTTCCGGAGCAACGTTCCGCTGCCGGAGGCGTGGACTTAACAATTCAAGAAGGCGATATCCTCGAGCTCACACCACCGAGAGATTTACAGCGCCGTTTCGATTACCTCCCTCAAGACTATGTCTCGTATCGGAGGGTCAAGGATCGCCTCATGCTCGCTACTTCGCTGCACCGGGGTAACTCTCAGCTGCGAATGGCTCGTGAGGGGAAGTCTGAGAAGTCCTGGCCAAAAGCGCACTTCCTCGGCCCTCTGCACCCAGTAACGGATTGGGCTGTCGACCGTGCGTTGAGTTCCATGGAGCGTTCTCAAATACCCGCATTTTCCGGCTCAATCGATGAGCTGTCGATTCTTTTCATGTCGACTCTCACCAACTCACGTGGCCAAGTAATCACGCGTGCTTTCATTGTCGCGCAGCCTGGCCCATTCGGTCTGGATGCACCTGAGGGAATGCCCCGTGCTGTTTGTCGCACTATCTCGGATCCGATTGGTTGGTTGAGGTCCACGGGGCTTGCGGGTGATGCAATTTCTACCGGTACGTTGGCCGTGCCTGCGGACGCTGAAGTGCTAATTCGGGAGGGTCTCCGTGAGGCACGGTCTCTCACTGATATCTCAAAGCAAGCTGCGACCGAAGACGCTAATAATCGTACGAATGCTTGGTCCGAATTGGCCACCAATTGGGAAGTTGATGCTGAGGACCGTCCCAGCACTATGAGTCTTATCAGGTCTCAGCGGTTCGTTAACCAAGAGCGAGAGCTACTGACCGCGTCTGTTCCTGAGCGAACACTGATTCGTCCGCTCGCCGTCATTTTCCCCTCTACAGAAAAGTAGGAGCTTCCCATGGCAATTTTTGATTCCATCATCAACGTCGACGAGTGGATTAGCGACTACTACCTCACTACTGACGAGAAAAAGGGTGAGTCGTTTAGTAAGCGAGCCGATGCCGCAATTAAACAGTGGAAAGCAGACGATAAGGCTAGCGGCGCCGCGGTCTCACCGTGGGGGCGAATGACTTCAAATCGCAATCAGCTGCAGACCGCGCTGTCGACCATCGATGCCGATGTGAAAATCAGTGTTATCAATGCTGCCGAGAAAATTGAGAAGACGTTCGGATATCCCTCGCCGACAGAAGTTTCCATCGACTACTCTGGGGACGTCATCAAACTGTCTGCCGCACGCGATGCAGCAGGAACGACGCTTTATTTACGTACCGAACGGCTTGCCGACGTAGAAGATCTTCCCACCACTAAACCGCTCGAGGCAGCTACTAAGAATGAAAAACCTTGGGACGTACCGGTCTCAAGAATTATCACTGAGGTATTTCTATCTGAACGACCTCCGACCTTTGTCGTTCTAATCGCAGGCAACATGGTTGTCTTAGCCGAACGGGAATCGTGGCCTCTCGGCCGGTTCCTAGCAATCGATGTGGCCCTGGCAGCAGAGCGCAATGATACAAAGGCTCGCGGCGAGTTAAGTCTGGTGGTCGCTTCCTTGGCCCGCGAACACATTGAGCGCGCTGCTGACGGAACAACGTGGTGGTTGCAAACAATCGAAGAATCCCGCGAACATGCGGTGAAAGTCTCCGAAGACTTGCGCGAAGCGATTAAAGAGTCGATTGAGATTATCGGCAACGATGTCCTCAAGCGCTACCGCCATCAAGGCTTCGACATCGATGATGTCGACGGAAATGAGCTGTCCAAGCAGGCTTTACGCTACCTTTACCGCATTCTCTTTTTGCTCTTCGCCGAGGCGTCCCCTGAAGTCAATATCCTGCCTACAGGAGTTCCTGACTATGACGAGGGCTATGGGCTCGCTAACCTACGCGACCAGATATTGGTCGAGCCACCCACCGACCGTGCGGCAAATGGAACATACCTTTATGACAGTCTGAATCTGCTATTTAACTTGGTCAATACCGGTCACGACCCGAATGACCAAGAAACCCATTGCATGATGCTCACGCAGAAGAAGGCCTGACCTTCCGCAATCTGTCAGCTGATTTATTTGTGCCTAGCGCTATCGCGTACATCTCTCGTTCAAAGCTGTCTAATGCTGCACTTCACCGCGTACTGCAAAACCTTCTGTTAACTCGTGAAGCTGCGGGGAAAGAACGCGGCTATGTCTCCTACGCAACCCTAGGGGTTACCCAGCTGGGACAAGTCTACGAGGGACTAATGTCCTTTACTGGCTCAATTGCTCAAGAAGAAATGTTTGAGGTCGCCCCAAAGGGAGATTCTTCCAAAGGTACGTGGCTAGTAACACCTGAGCTCGGACAAAACCTTCCAGCAAATTCATTCGTTCAGGAAAAGCTCGAGGATGGCACAACTCGAAATCGACGCTATGCGCCGGGTGACTTCGTTTTCCGGCAGTCGTCCCGAGATCGTGAGCGCTCCGCGTCTTTCTATTCTCCGCCGGTCATCACCGAATTTGTGGTTGGCCAAGCTATCGAAGAACTCAAAGCCGCTCACCGCATCGATACCGCTGACGATATCCTCACACTCAGTATCTGTGAACCGGCGATGGGATCCGGCGCCTTCGCAGTGGAAGCAGTTAATCAGTTAGCGGAGCTCTACCTGAACAAAAAGCAGGAAGAGCTCGGGCAAAAGATTGAACCAGACCGCCTTACAGAAGAGTTGCAGAAAGTTAAGGCTTCTATCGCACTCCACCAGGTTTACGGGGTGGACCTGAATAAAACTGCTGTCGAGCTCGCTGAAATTTCGTTGTGGCTAGACACAATGTCCGCCGAGTTGAAGGCACCGTGGTTCGGACTTCACCTGCGTCACGGTAACTCCCTAATTGGAGCCCAGCGTTCGACTTTTCCGAAAACTTCGCTAAAAAATCGAGACTACTTAAAAGAAACTCCAAAACACCATTCGGTGGAATCTATTTCCGAAGCAATTGAAAGTGGCCAGCCAGATCCGTCTGTCGCTGGTCGGGTGCACCACTTCCTTGTGCCATCAACTGGTTGGGGTGCAGCGGCAGATTCGAAGGATCTCAAAGAGGTCGCACCCGAAGAAGTTGCTTCCATGAAAAATTGGCGCAAGTCCATTCAAAGAGCTTTCGCAGCACCTGAGATCAAGCAGTTGAAGAAACTAAGTGAACGGGTGGAAAGACTGTGGCAACTGGCACTGGTACGTCTACGTATCGCAGAATCCCAGGTAAGCCGAACTGTTTCGGTATGGGGCCAAGAAGTTGCTAATTCCGGTCAAGCCGTCACTCGAGAGCAGATTGAACACGAGCTTTTCGGCAACATGGACGGTGCCTATCAGCGTCTGCGCTTAGTGATGGATGCGTGGAATGCACTGTGGTTCTGGCCGCTGACTGAGGTCAGTCTTCTTCCATCAAAGGAAGAATGGCTGTCAACACTCGTCGATGCTCTTGGTATTTCTACGGAATCGACGGCCAAAACTGGCCAGTACTCAATTGGTTATGACCTGAAGTGGGATGAGCTCAATTCTGTGGAGCAGCTGGAGTTCAGTGCACTCCCCTATTCCAAGTTGATTGAGGCGCATCCTTGGCTGAAAACTGCTCAACAAGTTTCAGCTGACCAGGCGTTTTTCCATTGGGATCTTGATTTCGCTGCGGTGATGGTTGACGGAGGCTTTGATTTCCAGGTCGGCAACCCACCATGGGTTCGTCCGCGCACCGATGTCGATGCTCTATATTCAGAACACGATCCATGGTTTAGCCTCACTCACAAACCGACTCAGTCAGATAAAAAGGCCCGCCGAAAGCAACTAGCAAACGATGAACGCGTTCTGGCGACCCTCGCACGAGGATTGTCAGACTCTGTAGTGACTTCTGCTGTACTTGGTGACGCTACTCGCTTCCCGCATTTAGTTGGTCAGCAACCAGATCTCTACCGAGGCTTCATGGAACGAACCTGGGCAAACGCAGCCCATGACGGTATTGTTTCGCTTATTCACCCGGAGTCTCATTTCACTGAGAAGAAGGCTGCACCGCTGCGTGCAGGTGCTTATCGACGTCTCCGCAGGCATTGGCAATTTATCAATGAACTCGTCCTTTTTGACGTCCATGACCTGGTTAAGTACGGGATCCATATCTATGGCACTAGAGCGGAAGAACCATATTTTATTAGTGCTGCTTCGCTATATCATCCAAAGACAGTTCTCGATTCCCTTCGTCACGATGGCACTGGTCCGCTTCCTGGTTTTAAGGACGACAACGACAACTGGGACCTTCGCCCACACCGCGATCGCATCATCACGGTAGACATGGACATGTTGCAGCTTTGGCACTCTATTCTCGAGGAGCCTGGGACTCCAGTTATCAGCTCGAGAACTGTCTATACAGTCAACACTGAAGCAGCTGCTGTCTTAGCAAAGCTTGCTGCGGCACCACGAGTAAAAGAACTTGGGCTGCAATTCTCTAACGGCTGGCATGAATCCGCTGACAAGAAGCGTGGTTATTTCGACACGTCCTGGCAGCATCCAGAGTCATGGGATGATGTCATTCTTCAAGGTCCTCACCTCGGTGTATCGACCCCGATGATCAAGCAGCCAAATCCGACAATGAAGCATAACCAGGACTGGTCAGAAATCGATCTCGAGGCTATTCCAGAGGACTTCATTCCGGCAACGGCCTATGCTCCGAACCGCGACGAAAAACCGACCTACGATGCCGACTATGGCTCTTGGAAATCAGAAAATCGACCGGTGCTGGTTTCCAAGCAGTTCCGAGTTGCCTGGCGTCAGATGGCTGCACTTACAGGGTTCCGAACGATGTACCCATCCCTTATTCCTCCCGGCGCGCAACATGTTAATGGAGTCATCTCTACGGGTTTGCTCGACGCGAATGTACATTGGAACAATCTCGCAACGGTCGGAGCGTTCCTCTCATCTTTCCTATCCGATTTCGAACTTCGCGCGATTGGCTCACACTTATGGCCGTCAATCATCGAACTCACACCACTTAGGACAGATTTCCTCCAGGAGAAGCTAAATCAGTGTTATCTACGCCTTAACTGCCTAACGTCTGCATACGCGCCACTGTGGGAAGAAATCACTGGTGAAAAATGGACTGTTAATACTCCGCTGCGGAATGCCAAAGAACGATGGCATGCACAAAATGAAATTGATGCAATTGTCGCGCTTTCCCTTGGCGTGACAGCTGATGAACTGTGCATGATTTACCGCACTCAGTTCCCTGTGATGCGTCGATATGACCAGGAGGATTTGTACGACGCGAATGGGCGCAAGGTTCCGAAGGACATCGCAAAGCTCGAAGGAAAACTGAAGCCCGGAGAGGAATTAAGCGAAGAACAGCGGAAATGGACGCACCCTCAGTCAGACGTGACATACACTTTTGAGTATCCATTCGCGCCACTAGACCGCGAAGCTGATCTTCGCGCAGCCTACGCACGATTTGAGAAGGAGCTCTAAAAAGCCGTGTCCAGCCTTCTGCCTGCCTACGCTGCCGAGCATGTACTCGATGGGTTGAGCGAATATTTGACCACGAGTTTTTCGCTCGCCGAACGAAATACTGCTGAAAATCTAGAGCGCTTCCTCAAAGACCCAGTCAATGGCATGTTCCACGGGCCCTACATCCGCACGCGTCTGCCCTATGCACCGGCAACGCAATGGGAAGGCTTGTTGGAGTGGCTACCAGAGTGGTTTGTTCCCTACCGCCACCAGGCTGAAGCATTTAGAAGGTTGTCGTCGTTTAGCGATGGTAAAGAGCGTCGTCCCGAACCAACTCTGGTGGTTACAGGTACTGGCTCAGGTAAGACCGAGTCCTTCCTGTACCCGATTCTGGACCATTGCCGACGGGAACGACTTCGTGGTCGTTCAGGCGGAGTAAAGGCGCTCATCCTCTACCCTATGAACGCGCTGGCAAATGACCAGGCAGCACGATTGGCCTCGCTGATTTCTACCGAGCCTGAGTTAGCTGGGATTCGGGCAGGTATTTACACCGGTGAAAGACAGGATGGCCAGATGTCGGTAAGCAATTCCGGGCTAATTGCTGACCGCAAGACAATGCGACAATCGCCACCAGATATCCTGCTGACCAACTATAAAATGTTGGATCAGTTGTTGCTTCGTGATGCAGATGCACAAATTTGGCAAAAATCAGCGACCACACTTCAGTACGTGGCGCTCGACGAGTTCCACACCTACGACGGCGCTCAGGGCACAGACGTTGCACTCTTGCTGCGCCGGATGGGATTGCGTCTAAAGAAACATCAGCCCGAAGGTTTTCTCAATGAGGCTGAGGCTGCACGGCCGCTAGGCAAGATTACGCCCGTGGCAACCTCTGCCACGCTAGGTAGTGGAGAGAAAGCCACCGAGGAAATCCTCCACTTTGCCCACACCATTTTTGGTGAAGAGCTTTCCTCAGATGCCATTGTTCGTGAAACCACACTGGATATTCCAAGCTGGCAAAATACAATCGCAGACTTTACTGGTGTGGCCTCCACACCTACATCGATGCCTTCTCGCGATGTTGTGGTGGCCATCAATGATGAAATTTCTCATCAATCCGCCGAAGGCGCCGCTGAGCATGATGCGATTGTGCATCGCGTGTTCTGCGAGCGGGTATTTGGATGCAATGAAGATGTCGATGTGTCGGTCGCGGCAGCGTCGACAAGCGAGCTCGTAGTCAAAATTCTGGAAAACACCTCCACTCCAATTCAGCTAGGAAGCGCTGATTCTTGCGGTGAAACCTTGGTAGATGCTGTTCTCGATGCCGAAGTACAGCGTCTACCCGACAATGGTGCTGCCGAGTTTCTTTCCCATGCTTTAACTGAGATCGCGTACTTACGTGCGAAGTTTGGTGGGCTTCACGGATGGGACGGCAAGAAATTCCCCGGCGTAGAAACTCATCTCTGGGTACGAGAAGTCTCTCGCGTGGATCGGCGTGTGGGTCTGGGAGCAACCGACGGTCTGAACGATGATGACGCGATGTTCCGCTGGTCGGATAACGGCATCGAAAATTCCTACAACGAGAGCTACTGGCTCCCCGCTTGCTACTGCCGCAACTGCGGTCGCTCGGGCTGGATGACTGCCCTGGCCGCTGGCGAAGAATCAATTGAAACCAGCGGCAAAAAGATTCGTCAACAGTCGATATACAACGGCCCCCTCATGCGCCCCCTGCTGGATGCCACGAGCGAAATCACGTCCGGACACTACCGGGCAGAAGATGAATCGGCGGGGATTTTTTGGCTCAATGTCCGCGAAGAGCAACTCTCAACTTCGGAACCAAGTGAAGAGGAAAAAGAACAGGGCGGTATCGTACCTGTACTCACTTATTCAGGCGAAAATACAGAGGATTTAGCCAAGAAACAGTCATGCCCGTCTTGCGGAGAAACCAATTCCATTCGCTACCTTGGCTCCTCAGTCGCAACCTTACTGTCGGTAGCAATTTCGAACCTGTTCGGCATGGGCGACCTGGATGATAGCGAGAAGAAGTCTCTTGTCTTTGTCGACTCTGTCCAGGATGCCGCACACCGAGCTGGTTTTGTGCAATCCAGAGCTCGCACCTTTGCTATTCGAACCCGCACGCGACAAATGGTTGGCAGTACCCCAATTCGGCTCAGCGAACTGCCGAGTAAGTTGATTGACTCGACGGATCAGGATTCCTCCCCGAGCCGCGCCAAATTTGAGCTGTTGCCACCTTGGGTCGCCGAGAATCAACGCTTCCGCGGATTCTGGGACCCCCATGCCGGTAAAAAGGATCGAGAGCGCGCTACCGAGCTATTGCGCGATGTTCTCGAACTCGACTTGGCATTGGAATTTGGTGATCGCTCTGATCTGTCTCGATCTCTTGTATCAACCGGCGCTCTGAGTGTCGGCGTCGACGTATCGGATGCAGAGCTCGATGAGGTCATCGGCGAACTGGGAATGCTCCGCGAAGATAGTCCTGCATCGCAAGCGGAATCTCTCGGAGCACGGGACGTTGCTTGGGCTCGAGGCATATTGGAATACATGCGTCAAGCAGGTGGCATCGAGACTAACCTGCTTCAGAGTTACTTGAAGCATGACGGCAATGCATATCTTCTGAACCGTCGTGAAGCATCGGCTCGAGGAATCCCTAAGTTCCCCCGTGGTGGCGCTCCTTCTTTCCCGCGCGTCGGTAAACCCCTTCCAACTGAGAAAACAGACTATTCGTTCAACCCACTTGCCAGTGCACGCGGCACGTATGCGCGGTGGACCGCCTCGATGCTGAAGATTTCAACCAGCGATGCAGCCCACGTAGTAACTTCGCTGTTCAAAACTTTGGCTGACCGGGGAATTGTCAATGCTGTGACTACCGATAGCGGTGGAACAGTTTATTCGCTATCGCCATCCCGTATCGTAATCTGCCCCGAAGAAAGGAGCGAGATTCTCGAGTGCTCAGTGTGCCAGCGTCGTCTTGCGGTCGATTCTCACGGACGTGAACTGCTCGACGGCTCACCGTGTATTTCCCTGGGATGTGAAGGGACTTTCGGTATCACCGAAAATCACGATAATTACTACCGTCGGCTCTACCACTCCCGAAACTCACGAACCGTGGTGACCAAGGAACACACTGGTCTTCTCGACTCTGATGAACGAGTCGCGCTGGAAAAAGAATTCAAAAAACCGGTCGATAAGCAAAACGCAGATGCACCGAATATCCTCGTCGCTACCCCAACGCTAGAAATGGGTATCGACATCGGTGACCTATCTACGGTGATGCTGGCCTCATTGCCAGACACGGTCGCGTCGTACGTACAGCGAGTTGGCCGCGCCGGGCGTCTCACCGGTAATTCCCTGGTGTTGGCCATGGTAGTCGGCCGCCAGAAAGCACTTGCTCGGCTGACGAACCCGACCGAAACTATCGGCGGCGAAGTCCAACCGCCTGCAGCGTTTCTTTCCGCACGCGAAATTCTTCATCGCCAATTTGCAGGCTATTTGATTGATTCGATTGACTTCACTCAAACCGAAGTGACACCTCACTATGCGAATTCAGTATTCGGTATCGGCGGCAAAAACCTGGTTTCTGAGCTGGTCGAACGGCTAGAGGCAGGAGTTGAGAACCTAGTTGACGAATTTGCGTCCACGATTGAGGGACTAACCCGCCCGAGCGTTCTCGATGAACTTCGCGAATGGGTACGGGAAGGCTTCGCCGAGCAGCTGCGCAAGGCTGAAAAAGACTGGCGCGCGGCACGCCAGGTACTTATCGGCCGCCGTAAAGTCCTCGAAGAGTTGCTTGACCAGCTTGAGAGAGAAGCTGAAACAGCTATTGCTGATGATGAAATCAGGTCGAAGCTGCGAAAAACACGCGCCGCTTACAGGTTCACTCGCGCTCAACTGAAGGACTCTTTTGACTCCGAGCATTGGGTCTCCGCGCTAGAGCGATTTGGTATCTTGCCAAACTTCACCTTGCTTGATGACTCTGTGGAATTCTCAGTCTCAATTTCTAGGACGGACGCAACGACGGGTGAGTTTCAAACAGAGGCACGCGAATACTCGCGTGGTATTTCCTCTGCCCTGTTCGAGCTTGCGCCCGGCGCGACGTTCTATGCCCAAGGCATTGCAGCCACTGTGGATTCAGTAGATCTTGGGCCACAGAATTCAGCCTTAGAAAAGTGGCGAATCTGCCCGTCTTGCTCCTATTCAGAGATTTATCCAGGTGCAGGAGAGGTACCGAATAAGGGGCCATGCCCACAGTGCGGTGAAGCTAAATTCGGCGATATTTCGCAAGTTAAGAGTGTCGTCGAGATGCGCAAGGTTTCCGCATCAGTGGACTACTCGCGTTCGGCTATTACCGACCGTTTCGATGATCGCCGCCCAACACGATTTGAGCGAGCCCTATCGATGGTGATTCCAGATGGAGGGTTTGGCGAAGGCTGGTACCTGGCTGACACGGGATTCGGTATTCAATACCTTCCCACAGTGGAATTGCGCTGGTTGAATCTAGGTAGACCTGCTGGCGGCGCCCGTCAATACCTTGCCGGCACTGAAGTTGAAGCACCAATGTTCCGGGTATGTCGCGAGTGCGGACACCTCGATTCTGAAGCAGGCGCTAACCGCTGGCAGGATCACAAACCCTGGTGTTCTCTGCGACACGCTCGTGACGAAGACACCATCGAGTTCGCTCTAGGCCGCCGTTTACAGACGCAGGGTGTTCTCATGCACCTTCCCACCTCTGTATCGACGACAGACACTAGCGCTATCCCGTCGCTAATTTCCGCGCTGAAGATGGGGTTCAAGGAATATCTGGGTGGCAATCCCGATCATCTCGATGTCACTTCAGTATTCACTGCATCAAACGGCAGCGTCCGCCAGATGCTGCTGCTCCACGACTCTATTCCTGGCGGAACAGGTTATCTTTCGCAATTCACCGATTCCGCTGGTATTCATCGCCTACTGATTAAGGCTTATAACAAGCTCCGCAACTGTGAGTGCGGCAAGACCCCGCTAAAGGCCTGCCCTCATTGCTTGTTACCTTTCACACCGGCTCGTGATGTGGATGTCGTCTCACGGGAATCTGCCCTGGCGACCCTAATCAAAATCCTTCTCGATGACGCGCACCCAGAAGATCCTGATGCACACATTCCAGAGGACTCCTGGCACGGCCGTATCACCAATGAGAAGCCAGCCCAGTCTGAAAGGTCTGAGCTGGAAGCGATGTTTCTCGAGCAACTGCGTGCCGACTTGAAATCTGCAGGTGCAGTGGTCAACGAGTCGACTCGCGGACTTAATGCTCTGTGGACCATTAGATTCCCCAACTCCAAGATGACATGGAAGATGGAAGAGCAGAAGAAGCTCCCCGGTAACTTGGGTTCCATCACAACACCGGATTTTTACTTTGATGTAGACGGTGCAGATCTCGACCGCATTGCTGTTTACGTCGACGGTGTGCAATTCCATGCGAGTACCACTCACAATCGTGTGGCAGACGATATTGCTCGTCGTAACGCGCTCTACGCTGACGGTATCGTGCCGTGGTCTTTGACCATGAAGGACCTGGAAGCTCGCCAAAACACAGTGAAAGGGAATACCCCTAACGCCCCTTCATGGTTCGTTAATACTTTCCGTCAACCGCTCAACGGGAAGCTAAATCTCGAGGACAGCTTGCACGCCTTGCTATTGGCAGACCCAATGACGCAGCTTCTGGCTATACTCGAGAACCCGAGAAAGCCCTGGGACATCCTTTCTAAAGCTGCTGGTTTGCACACGTTGGCGAAGGCATCGATGGACCCAGGCGCATTTGGGCCGCTGGTTGAGTGCGGCGTTAAGGGGTCACAGTTCTTCCTCGATTTCCGTGTTGAAGATGGCACTCCGAATACAGGAACTTGGAATTGGTTCCTGAACTTGGCTAATTTGCTCTACCTCAATGCTTATGCGGCTGGCCGCAATGTCATTAGCGTGGAAAATGTCTCTCCAAGTGCCACGCCCGCAACACCGACTGCGCCTGGCATGACTGACACAGTGTCCGAGACGTTCGGGGCTGCCGAAGAGACAGACCACAACGAATCTGTGGTGGAAACATTAACAGCGACCGGCATGTGGGCAGAGGCTATCGATGAGTATCGAGGCGATGAGTCCGAGGTCGTCGCAGCACTGCAACTTATGGTGGCCTCACATGTCATCGAGCCTTCAGACATCGGGGGAGAGATTAACGGCATTCCCACTGCGGTAAGTTGGCCAGATAAGCATGTAGCCCTAGTTTTCCCTGGCGATGCACAGTCCTTTGCCGCCGCTGTGGCGGATGGTTGGACAATCATCGACTCCGACGGATTCACAACATCTGCTATTCCTGATTCTCTTCTCTCGTAGCTAGTACAGAAAGGTCCAAATAAATGTCCGCCAACGTTTTCTTTGCAAGCGATTTCAAGTCCATTAAGGGCTTCGAAAAGCAAACGATGCAGTTCATTGAGAAGCTACGGGAGAATCCGTCAAACCCTTCTCTAAAAGTGAAGCCACTGAAGAATGCCGTGGATTCTCGCGTGCGGACGGCGAGAGTCACAGACCAGTACAGAGCTGTGCTGATTGAGCTCGAAGGATCCAAACAGCGTCATTTTCTTCTGATGAAGATTGACAACCACGATGAGGCCAACGATTATGCGGCCAGACTTCGTATTCGCAGTAATCCGGTCAATGGTGTTCTTGATTTTGTCGTCGAAGAAACCGAAGACAATGAAGCCGATGTCGCGGCCGAAATCGAATCACGTGCTCAGCAGCTAGCAGCAGAAAAGCTGGCGAAGCTCCAGACAGAACAGGAGGCTGCAGCCGCCCACGATGAATCCGAAAGCTCGGAGGACAGTGAGGCGGAGGCACCTGCGTCGCGAACGGAGACGCAACAGGGTGAGACAACGACCGTCGTTACGCCAGCCGTTCCCCCACGTAAGACACTGATGGACGCGGGGATTGACCAAGAAGCGTTGGAAACTCAGCTTGGAATCTCCAAGGTTTCCATCGGTGCGACGTGGCGGGCCGAATCTGAGGATGACCTCGAATCTCTGCTGGCTAAGAGCCCTGATTGGGAGAAGGATGCCATCGTCGGCCTAATTGCGGGAATGACCATTGATGAGGTCAAGGAAGACCTCGGTCTGGCCCCCGCCTCACCCACCGACGAAGCCGAGCTCGGCGGTGACGAGATTGTTACTCAGCTGAAGGAAAAGGGACTTGTGTTTGAGGCTTCCGAAGAGGAGCTTCAGGAGATTTGGGAGAAGGGCTCCTTCCAAGAGTGGCGAGTATTCCTGCACCACTCCCAGCGCAAGGCAGCCTTTGGCGATCACAAGGGTTCCGCTCGCGTCGTGGGTGGCGCGGGTACTGGCAAGACGGTTGTGCTTGTTCACCGCGCGAAGTACCTGCTGGAGAAGTACCCCGACTCGAGCATCCTGCTGACTACGTTTACGCGAGGTCTCGCAAACCAGTTGAAGACCCTGATGAGCACGCTCGATCCGTCCTTCCCGGAAGCTTCCTCCCACGGAGCTCCGGGCCTGTGGATCTCTGGCATCGACGCACTTGTCCGCCGGGTATTGGACAACGCCCAGACCACAGAACTTGAAGCAGCTATGGAATCTGCTTTGGGAATCCACGGTTCTTTCGTCCCCCGGCCCTTGGGCGATTACCAAGAGGACCAGATGTGGCAGGAAGCCGCTGAGCTTCACGGCGAAGACATGCATCCCTCAAAGCTTCAGCCGGAGTTCCTCCGCGGCGAGCTCGTCGATGTCATCCTCACCTCCTCAATCAGCACCGAAAAGGAGTACCTGCGCGTTTCCCGTCAGGGACGTGGTACTCCGCTCAACCGCGCCGAACGCAAGAAGGTGTGGGCTATCTGCCGCTCGTTCCTGCGTTCCTGCGAGCTTGAAGAGCAGCTCCCCTTCCCCGCCCTCGCCGTCGTCGGTGCCGAAGTGCTCGAGCACCGCGGCGTCCCTATGTTCGAACATGCGCTTATCGACGAAGCCCAGGACTTCCATGCGGGACATTGGCGTTTCCTTCGGGCAGCGGTAGCCAAGGGGGCAGATGACATCTTCATCGCAGAGGACTCTCACCAGCGAATCTATGGTCGCCGGATCATCCTGCGAAACTACGGCATTGAAACCCGCGGTGGTGCAACCAAACGACTCCGCGTAAACTACCGAACCACCGCGCAGAACCTCTCCTACGCAACCTCGATTCTGGAAGGCGCAGAGTGGATCGACTCGGAAGCTGAAAACGACACTCTCGTCGGCTACCGGTCGCTTGCCAACGGCCCGGCACCAATCATCGCACATGCAGCTGATAAGCAGGAAGAGTTCAACATTATCGCAACCACGGTCAAACAGTGGCTCGACTCTGATTCCCCATCGATGCATGTCGGTATTCTTACCCGAACCAACCGCCAGTCTGACGAGCTGAAGGCATTCCTCGGCGAGAGGGACATCTCGGTCTCCGGAGATCGCTCCGGAGCTATCACGTTGAGCAACGAGGTATCGGTGATGACCATGCACAACGCTAAGGGTATGGAGTTTACCAACGTCATTCTCGCGGATGTTTCCTCGGAGAATATGCCGAAGGTCTTCGGATTCAATAGCCTTGCGGAGTCGGAGCAAAACGATGTAATGCAGCGTGAGCGGGCGCTACTCTACGTTGCAGCCTCGCGTGCTCGTGACCAGCTGGTCATCACGATGGTTGGTGCTCCTTCGGAGCTGTTGCCTTAAGGCGCCTTGCAAAGCCGGGAGAGAAATGGAAATAGAAATCTGGCACACCCTGATTCCTACAATTACTGCTTTTATTGGATCAGGGATGACATTCGGGATGAACTATTTGAAGATCCTTCACGACGATAAACAACGAAACGACGACGAAGTGAAGGCACACCAAAGAAAACTATCACAAATTCAAAAGAATGCAGTTAAAACCTTCTTTCAATCCCTAAGAAACCTACAGTCAGAAATGACGAGCCCCGAACTTAATCAAATGGTCGAAGTATCTCCTAACCACAAAACCCTATGTGAAGAAGGAATGCGAGCACGAAACGAATTCCAGCGAAAACTTTTTGGAATTTGGGAAATAATGGATCTTGATCTTGTCGACCACGACGTACGCAAAGCCAGTTACGAGCTTGGAGAATTCCTCTCCCAACAGTTTCCAGTTACTAACTTCATGTATGACCCAATACTTGGAAGACAATCAAATGAGAAGGTTAAGTTTGATCAGCTTCTCGAAAACCTTCGTACAACCGTTGCTACTACACAGCCTAACAAAGGATCCAGGATTTGAATTTGATCAAAGATTTACAAACCACTTATTATCTTTGACCTTTTTCAGGTATTCGAGAGACCATAAAACCACGGTTCATTAATTGGTAAAGCTATTTTCTTTCAGATAGAATTATATCGAAACTTAATCACACATACTAAAAGCAAATATAATTTGAAGTTTAACCAAATACTCATTGCTCGCAGGAGTAATTAAAACGAGTTAAGCAGTCATTTACAAAATGATTGCGGTATCGGTCCACAACGGTTCGCCTAAACAGCGGTTAAGCTCTTTGCGATACATACCGTCCTACCTCCATTAGAATCAACATCTTCAACCAACGGGATTTGCGTTTCTGACCAAATCGCATACCCCCACTCGAATTCAAACACGGAGCAACGCGAGACAATCTGCAATGCCAAAGCACAATTTTCGCTGCTCCGTTACTTTGAGAACATCCCCGATAATGGGGATAGCCGCTGGTCCCGGTATGGCTCAATCGTCGCGTAGTTTCAATAATCCGAGGTGGTACCGCCCGACACCAAGAAATTCGATGACAGCTAATAGGAACACGACCGGAACCTATATCCAGGCCTCAGTGTAGACGTGGGTGTGCTTCCCGAATGTCATGACGCCAGCAACTCGAACAACGACATACCCAACTCCTTTTCTAGAAGCTCAACATGTCACCGAAGCATTCCATTGACATATTCCTCGGCCTAGACATCAGAAAGTCTAATTATCAGACCTGTACCCTCGACCGTGAAGGCAACAAGGTTTTCGACAAACCGCTACCACAACTCAAATCCGAACTAGCAGCACTGTTCAATGACTTTCAGGATCGAGGCGCAGCCTTAACTACCGCCCACCAACCCAAAACTATTAATGCGCTTCCCATCGCTGTAGCTCGTGACTGTAACTGCGAAATCGCATACCTACTCGGCCTGGCGTTGCGCAAAGCTGCCGACCTCCACCCGGGGTGTGCGTGAACAGACAAACGCGAGGCACCTCGCTCATCGCCGATACCACCCGCACAATGCCCCATACGCCACGTGCGGTAAGTCTCAACGATGAAGTACTTTCCGAGCTGAAGATATTGTCCGTCTTCGATGACGACATTGCCCGCGACTGCACCTAAATCGTTTACCGATTGCACAGTATCCTTACCCAAATCTACCTAGGCCTGGAGCATGCTTTCGCTGGCAACACACTTACCCGAACCCCAGTACTGGACTTACTAATCCACTACAAGGGCCCAACAGGGCTAAAAGAGGGGGCGGGCAAGGGGGCTCAACGGGATGTCGCCCCCCCCCCACCAAAACCACAGCAACACTGGTCGATAACATCTTCGCGGCGTTAGCAGCGCAAACCGTTACTGTTCCAGGCGCTGAGGCCACCGAGTTTCCCCCAGAAAAAATTGGCAGCCAATATTAAAACAGTGAGAGCCCAACGAGATACTATTGCCAACCAAGTCGAGAACAGAATGGTGGATTGCCCTCTTTCCCGGGTCCTGAATCAAGCAGCCCAGGAATCTGGATCAAGACCGCAGCACAGATCCGGTTTTCTATCGGTGTCGAATCCGACTTTTCCTCATTCGGTCCATTTGGCCTCCTACACACGAATTGCCCCTGTGACACAACGATTATGTTCATCAATTCGCGGAGAGGATCCAGCTAGGGCAGGAAATGAATGACTGAACAATCCCCTGTTCTACTGAAGCTTTTCTTGCCGTCCGAAGTAATGAAACATCCCGAACTTATTACGTGCGCAAACGAGCAGAAGGCGAGCGCCATAATGTACCCAACTCATGCGATTAACTAGAAGCCGGTACAACGTCATCTACGCGCTACTCAAGAACAAGGAGTACTACAGAGAGAAACCGACTGGTCGACCAGTCGCAACCTAACCCCCGCGAAAACCAGGCCCATCAACAGTTGTTAAGGGGCCATATCACCGTGCTTGGAATCTATCCCCGAGAATTTCACTCAGAAATCACGACAACGGATTGCCAAAAACATAGGGATAGACCCAAAAGAGAAAAGGGGAATCAATACAGATTTCACAATTGCAGCATTCACACATCTTGCAATAACATCTCTCGAATTGTATTCTTTATATTTCATGTCTTCAACACACTGGATGCTACACGCGCAATAGAATCAAGACCGGATACCACCAAGTATTCGGAGCTTCAACAATCTCCACTAGTGTCTGCGAGTATAGCAGAAATAAGAATTATATCCCTAAAAGCATCCAAACACATTCTTGGACATCAAAGTTAATAGGATGCAAGAACTACAAGAGACAAGTATAGTTCACGTCAACCTACTCTATTAAAAGTACAACCACACACATCAAGTACGCTATTTACCATTCAACCGCTGCTCGTTTCTTTGATTCGCTAGTAATATTTCAATATAAAAATCTTCTTTAATTTCAATCATATGAACAACTTCTGCATTAACGAAATCCTCTTGCATTCTCATCGCGACGAATTCTGTTATCAACCAGATTGCCGCCACTCCAGCCAGCAAATATCCGACTAAAAAGCCATCTTCCACAACCGCTGAGATAACAATGTTATTTACAACAGCAAGAGTAAATGCCATAAAAATAAAACTGATAAAATAAAATATCCTCTTTGCTCCTATATCGACTGTTCCATATCCAATGAAAACTACAATCAAACCAACCGTAAAAATAAGATAAGATAAAGCCATACTGGAACAGTACCCATTTTCAAATTCTGCAAGGTTATCGTTATTACTTATTAGCTCTTGCACACTAAAGCGAATACCCAAAAGCACTGTAATTAGAAATACCGATAACCTAACAAGAAGCAGCCCGCATAGCCCGAATCGTGGTGAGAATATATTTCTCAAATATGACGATTCGGCGATAATTCGAGTATATTTATCGTAAATATAATCAGGCGTCGGACCGACCCGATAGAATATATTACCCAATCTTTACTCACCTTAATGCCTAAAAAATTAAAGATAGCCCCGCCGCAAACAGTTCTTCTCAAATACTGGTACGTGAATCTGGAAAAAATATTAATTAAAGACCAGCAGACTAATACTAAACTTTTTACCTTTTTAGCTCCCCAACAACCCCAACCTGCCCCGCAGCGTCAGACACAGCGTCCACACGCTTCACAGCAGGGTCGGTGCCCCAGCGCTCGTCAGGCAGAGCACTGATGCCCTTCTTACCGAAACCGTCAGTCCCCACCACAACGTGAACAGCAGCATCGTCACCAGCACCAAAACCCTCAGCCAGCGCCACCGCCAGATCCGCAACCAGGCCCGCGCCGAACTCCGGGTCCTCGCCCGTATCAATCGCAGCGCGCGAGACAGTGCCGTGATTACCAACAATCACAATGCCAGCAGCAGGTCGGAGTGTCCCCTCCTCGTACTCCACAAAGCCGCCGCCCTTCAGGGCCTCCAGCAGTAGCTTTCGGTCCGCAGCGGAAGCCCGCTCTCCCCCATCCTTATCCAGCTCCAACACCGGAGCCAATGCCTGGCCAGCCTGGCGGCCCGGCTCACGGCGCTCCGGGTCCAGCTGCACATCGGCCGGCAGCGAGGTAGAAACCGTGTCCTTCAGCTCATCCGCACCAGCGGCAGAGAGGAACTTATCGGTCAGCTTCAGCACGCCCGCATCCGGAGCACCAGCGGCGCGCAGGGTCTCGGAAACCCCTGCAAGCTGCTCATCTGTGGCATCCGGCGTGGCGACAACAAGGACCGGCACGTCCTTCAAAGTGTCCTTGACAATCTCCCCGACGATGGGCTCGATGATGCGGTTGGCTTCATCGGCACGCGCTTGCTGCGCATCGGCACGCGCGACGGCGGCATCGCGCTCAGAGGCGGCACCAGTGCCGAAATCAATGCCAGCGCCAGCGGGGTTCAGCACATAAGCACCCAGCGCAGCGCCTGCCGCCACACCGAGGGCAGCACCTGTCACACCGGCTGTAAACTTCCCGCTCCTGCGCTTCTTCGCCATCGCCTGTCCCTTTTCCTTTCGCCGACGCCTCAATCAGCACTGACAGCTGAAAACTCTAGGCGCTCACAATGCTCAAGATACCGCTATAACTACTTAAACAGCCCCTGGAACCACAGTGCAATGGAGTTCCAGGTATCAATCAGATTCTCGCTGACAGAACCATCACCGGAAGTACCAGCGATAGCGAAGATCACCGCAACGGCCACGAAGATAGCCAGGATTGCCCAGGCCACACCGAAACCACGGCTATTGACCTGGTAGAGGTCAGCGACCATGCGACCGTCGACAAGCTTCTCCCCGACCTTCAAACGCGACAGCAAGGCCGACGGCACGCCGCTTTGATCCTCAGCGTGGTAGATGCTGTCGATGTTCTGTGGAGCACCGACGGAGACGACCATGTCGGCGTCGTGATGTGCGGCGAACACCAGCGCCAGGTCAGTGGCGGAATCGGACAGCGCCGGGAACGTCATGGCGCCAATGCCGAGGTCCTGAATGCGCTCAAGGCCCACCGCGTGACCGTCCGGATCAGCGGGCAGGATCACGCAACCGGCAGACCGCAGCGCCTCGGAGTTGATGTTCTCCGGATCACCGATGATGTAGTCCGGCTGGTACTTGAGATCAAAGAGCGTGTCGGCACCGGTGTCGACGCCGATGAGCAGCGGCTCGTACTCGCGGATGAAGTTCTTCAAGTCTTCCAGCGTCTTGCGGTGTCCCTCACCAGGGCTGACCACAACGACCTTGCGGCCACGCAGCGGCTCCGTCTCGTCCGGAATGCCCAGGCCATCGATGTAGAGCGGGGATTCGGTCTTGGCGAACTCCACCAAGTTGCCTGAGAGAGCCTCCAGGCGGTCGACCATGCTGGTACGGCCCTCGTCGAAGGCGCGCTCCAGCTCGTCCTGGTCGACCTCGTCGCCCTGTCCAATTAGGCGGTCACCGTGGTAGAGCTTGCCGTCGTCAAGCCTGCCGTTTTTGCCGTCCTTGAGCTTCTCAAAGACCTCGTCGCCGACGTTCTGCACCATTTCGATGTCGGCGTCGCGCATCATCTGCGGGCCGTAATTCGGCACAAAACCCGTGGTAAACGCGCCGGTGTTCACCACTGCGGCGACCTTGGCATCAATCAACTGCTGTGCCAGTGGACGCGAGATATCCGGCGCATCGATCACCACGATGTCGCCTTCGCCCATGCGCTTCAGCGCACGCTCCAGGCGGGAACCGTCCCGCACGGTCCCCGAAATGCCAGGAAGATCTTTTTCGTTCCGAGAGAACAGACTCATGGCACTTAGTGAAACATAAGAGCAGCTACTTGGCCGCGAAGGCGCGCCGAGCTTGATCCAGAAGATCTTGCGCATGCGCGCGTCCGGAGTCCGAATCGTCCAAGCCCGCCATCATCCGCGCGAGCTCGTCAATCCGCTCCTCATCGCCCAAGCTCGTCACCTTCGACGACACCGCGCCCGAACGCGCATCCTTGCTGACCACCAAGTGGGTATCCGCAAACGCCGCCACCTGAGGCAAGTGCGTGACGACGATCACCTGGTTATTCACCGCCAACTGCTTCAGCCGTTTGCCAATTTCCACAGCCGCGCGCCCACCAACACCGGCATCGACCTCATCGAAAACCATCGTGTGTCCGGCCTGTCCTTCGGCGAGGACAACTTCCAATGCCAGCATGATGCGGGAAAGCTCACCGCCGGATGCGGATGAGGCCAGTGGGCGCGGCTCGGCACCCTCATGGGCGCGGAGCTTGAACTCGATGTTGTCCACGCCGGCGGGGCCAAAGGTGTCGGCCTTGGTGATCTCCACCACCAGCGAAGTGTGCGGCATGGCCAAGCCCTTGAGTTCCTTGGTCACGGCCTCTTCCAGGTGTTTCGCGGCCTTTGCGCGGGCCTTGGAGAGCTTCCGTGCGGTGGTGCCGAGTTTCTTCTCCGCGGTGTTGATCTCCGCGGTGAGCTTGTCCAGCGCTTCGCCGGAGACATCTAGCGTGGCGAGCTTGCGCTCCGCCTTGTCCCGCCAAGCCAGCACACCTGCGATGTCCGGGGCGTACTTACGGGTGAGATTCTTGATCTCCACCTGGCGCTGCATGAGCTTGTCCAGGGATTCGGTTTCCTCCGGCAGGCCGGAGAGAAACGCACCGAGACCAGCAGAGATCTCGGAGAGCTGGCTGGTCAGCTCATTGAGCTGGTTGGAAAACTCGGTGAGCTCGTCATCATTGGCGCCGGCGAGCTCGTTTGCGGCGGCGCCGAGGAGTTCGGCGGCCCCGGAGTCTTCGGTGGCGGTATCCATGCCGGTCACGCTCACGGCGGCGGCACCATCGATGGCGGCTAGCGCCACAGCGGCGGCGTCGCGGAGACCATCCAGATCTTGCATACGGCGAATCTGGGAGGCCAGGTCCTGGTCCTCATCTGGTTCGGGCGAGACTGCGTCGATTTCTTCGATGGCGAAGCTGAGTTGGTCGGCACGCATGGCCAACTCGCGGCGCTTAGAGGTCTTCTCTTCCAGTTCTTTGACCAGGGTGCGCCAGTGTGCGCGTTGCTGCCGGTAAGTTTCCAAGGTAGGTGCGATGGTGTCGGCATCCATGCGGTCGATGGCCGCACGCTGCTCATCGGCGCTTTGCAGGCGCAGCTGATCGTTCTGGCCATGAATGGCAATCAGACGGGTGGAGACATCCGCCAATGCCGCAGCCGACGCACTGCGGCCACCAACCCACGCCCGGGAGCGCCCCTTCGCGGAGACCTGACGGGCAAGCAGATACTCATCATTTTCATCGCGCTCGCCACCGAGCTCAGAAACCACAGCATCGATAGTGGCTGACTCTTCCTCCGAGAGGTGTTCGGTGGACACGCGGCCTTCCACCAGGGCCTTGTCTGCGCCGGTGCGCACGCGGCCGGCGTCGGCACGCGCGCCACAGAGCAACTTGAGGCTTGTGACCACCATGGTCTTACCCGCGCCAGTTTCGCCTGTGAGTACGGTCAGACCTGGGCTGAATTCAAGCGTCGCGTCCGGGATAACGCCGAGGTCGCGGATGGAAATCTCAGTCAGCATGGCGCCTGCAATCAGTCCTTCCCTTGAAGTGTGGGGTCTTGTCTGCTGTGTTTAGGGGCTATTGCGCCTCGGCGGGGCCGCGCCACCCGGACGTCGGCAAGCGGAACTTGTGCACCAGACGGTCGGCGAACGGCTGATCGTCCAGACGCACCCAGCGCACCGGCTGTGCGCCGCGCTCGATTTCGATACGGCTGCCCGGCGGCATGGTGATGTTGCGGAAGCCGTCGAGCACCGCGACCGCCTCGGCGGTGTCGTGGTTGGTCTCAATCGCGATAGTCGAATGCGGTGAGATCACCAGCGGGCGGGAGAACAGCGCGTGGGCGTTGTTGGGCACGACGAGCATAGCGTCGAGCTCCGGCCAGAGTACGGGACCACCTGCGGAGAAGGCGTACGCGGTAGAGCCGGTCGGCGTGGAAATTAGCACACCATCGCAGCCGTAGGAACTCACCGGGCGACCATCGACCTCCAAGATGACGTCCAGGACGCCACGGCGGTTGACATTTTCGATACTGACTTCGTTCAGCGCCCAGCCAGAGCCAATGACGCGGCCGGTGGTGTCACGGACGGTGGCGCGGATGGTCATGCGGTCTTCGATGCGCCAGGAACGCTTGATGACGCGGCTAATCGCCTCGGTCATGGACTCCTGCTCCCACTCAGCGAGGAAGCCCACGTGCCCCATGTTGATGCCGAGCACCGGCAGGTCAGCCGAGTGCGCAATGTCTGCGGCACGCAGAAAGGTGCCGTCGCCGCCGAGGACGAGGACGAGTTCGCATCCCGACGCCGCCTGCGGAGAATGCCAGTAACGTGGGTACTTGCCGAGCGTTGGGTGCGCGGCCAGCGCCTCTGGGTTCTTACCGGCCAGCACGCGGATGTCGATACCCGCGGCCTCAAGCAGCTCGGCCGCCTCGGCGGCCATTTCCAGGTTGGCGCTACGGCCGGTGTGCGGAACCAGCAGAATCTCGCGCTTGCCGGCGCTGGTCTTGGGCTTGCTTTCCCGTGAGTGAGTCTTCGCGCTAGTCATTGTGCGGCCCCTCCTCAACAGCCTTGGCGATGGCCGCAGCCATAGCCTCATCACCAATATCGCTGGCGCCGCCGTCTTTCACCAGCCACAGGAAGAACTCCACGTTGCCGCTCGGACCCGGCAGCGGGCTGGCCACGGCTGCGCGGAAGGACAGCCCCAGAGTGCGGGCGTATTCGGCGACTTCCTGGACAACTTCCTGACGCAGTGCATCGCTGCGCACGACACCACCGGAGCCAAGGCGCTCCTTGCCCACCTCGAACTGCGGCTTGACCATTGGCAGCAGGTCAGCGCCCTCGTCGAGGCAGGAAACAATCGCTGGCAGGACCAGCTTCAAAGAAATAAACGACAGGTCGCCAACCATGACATCGGCCGTGCCACCGAGAATCTCCGGCGTCAACGTGCGGACGTTAGTACGGTCGAGCACAACCACCCGCGGGTCATCCTGCAAGCGCCAAATCAACTGACCGTAACCGACATCGACGGCGTAGACGGTCTCGACATCGCGGCGCAGGCACACATCGGTGAAGCCGCCCGTGGAGGCACCGGCATCCAACACCTTCCGGCCCTTCAAGTCCAGGCCCTGCGGCTCGAAAGCCTCCAGTGCGCCGAGCAGCTTGTGAGCCCCGCGCGACGCCCAGTTCTCGTCTTCTTCCAGACCACTGACGCGAATGGACACGTCCCCCGTCACCGCAGTCGCGGGCTTAGAGGCGACAAAACCACCGACCTCAACTCGGCCGGCTTTAATCATGTCCACTGCCGCCTCACGGGAGCGAGCAATCTTCCTTCGCACCAGCTCCGCATCGAGCCTGCGCTTAGGAGCTTTCTTTGCCACCGCGTTCACTTTCCTTCCCTGCGTGACGAGCCCAGGGCCTCATACAAAATCTCATGCGCCCGCTCAAACTGCGCGACTCTCTCCTGCGGCGTCGGGGCAGGTGCTGACAGTGCGGCCGCCACCTGCTCGCGGACGTCCTCCGGAGTTACCTCACGCGCGCCGGGCATCGCCGCCGGGCTAGGCGCAGGGCTCGGTACAGATGCAGGGCCGGGTTTCGGCCCCGGCACAGGACCAGCGCCCTGCCCCAGCCCCTGCCCCGGCTTCGGTGCAACCTCACTCATCGGCTATCACTTCCGCCAGGCAGCCAGCGCCGCCTCAGCAGCCGGGCCCTCCGCGCGGACCTGCGCGACCTCGACTGCGCCAGCACGACCAGCCTCAGAGTTCCACACCACATCTACGACCGTCAGCAGAGCCGCCACCGCGGCCTCCGCCGGGTTCACCAACCGAAGATCTTCCATGTCACCGCCAGAAAGAACGATGACACCGGCCTCCGCGTCGTCGTAACGCGCGGTGAAACCAGCCTGCGGAGCCGGACGTGCCTGATCCAGCTCACGATTCAGCGCAGTCATGTCAGCACCGATGAGCGTCGGGCGGTGCTCAGGCGGCGCCGCAACGACATCCATATGCGTGGAAACGCCTGTGACCACCATAAACGTGTCCATCTTTGCCGCATTTCCGCCCGCGATGTCGGTGTCGAGGCGATCCCCAATCGCCAGCGGATTCTTCGCGCCCACACGCTCCGCCGCCTTAATAAACATCGGCGGCTTCGGCTTACCCGCCGACAGCGGCGCCACGCCCGTGGTCGTAGAAATCGCCGCAGCGACCGAACCATTACCAACCAGGAAACCGCGCTCCGACGGCAGCGTCGTATCCAAATTCGACACCAGGAAGCGCGCACCTCGCGACACCGCCAGCGCCGCCTCCGACATCTGCTTCCACGTCATCTCACGGTTGAGCCCCTGGAACACCGCCGCAGGGTTGTCATCAGCGGAATCCACGAGGTTGTACCCCGCCTCACGAGCCAACTGCTTAAACGACTCCGCACCCAACACAAAAACGTTCGAGCCCGGCTCAATGACCTCCGCCGCCATCTCAATGGCCGCCTGCGCCGACGTCATCACATCGTCCGCATGAACGTCATAGCCCAGCCCATTGAGCTGATCCGCCACCGTCTGCGGCGCGCGCGAGGCATTGTTGGTAATAAACACCATCGGCAGCGCCGCCTCAGTCAGCCCCTCCAGCGCGTTCGGAATCGCCGCGCCGCCCTCGTAAATCGTGCCATCCAGATCCAGCAGAGCGGCATCATAGGAAGAAGCGACAGAAGCCATGTGGGTTCATTTCTCCTTTTACGAAATAGGAACGCTTTACGACGAATTGTAGATGCGCAGCCGGATCGCGCCAGCGGTGCGTTAGCGGTGGCTGATGTCGCGAGCCGGCAGCTGGGCTGATTACTTGCTCAGCTCTTCGATGCGCTCGCGAGCATCGAGCATCTGGTCCACATCGATCTTGGCGCAGCGGGTAAACCACACCTTGGCATCATCTTTACGACCGGCCTCCACCAGCGCATCAGCGTAGGCGTAGAACAGACGAGCTGCTTCGAAATCCTCGCGGTCCGGGTTCAGATCCTGGGTCTCCAGCTCGACCAGAGCCTCATCGATCTGGCCCATATCGCGGCGGGCACCTGCGGCGACGATAGCCAGCTCAGTCTTGGACTCGTTGTCCAGCTGCTTGGCTTCCTCGGAGCGAGCCAGCTCGATGGCCTTCTCTGGGCGGCCGAGGCCGCGCTCACAGTCCGCCATGACCGCAAGCATGCCCGGGCCACCGGAGATGCGGCGAGCAGCACGCAGCTCCGCCAGGGCTTCCTTCCACTCACCTGCGTGGTAAGCGGCAACACCAGCGGTCTCACGAACGACACCGACGCGACCTGCGCGGTCCTTCGCTGCGCGGGCGTGCTCCAGAGCACGCTTCGGGTCTTCAGCCATCAGGATTGCGGACATAATCATGTGACGAGCAACCTTGTCGGCGTTGTCCTTAGCCAGGCTCTTCAAATCCTGGCGCACGCTCGGGTCGAGCTCATCTGCACGAATGTCATCTGGGAGCTTCGGCTCGTTCTTGCGGGCCTCAATGCGCTCCTCGCGGAAGCCTGGGCGCTGCGGGCCGGTGCGGTGCGTACGCTTCTCATCCTGGAAGCGGCCACCACGATTGGAGCGACGTGGCTTGCCACCACGACGGTCGAAGTTGCGACCTCCCTGGCCACCGCGCCCGCCCGGGCCGCGACGATCATTGCGGTCGCCGCGGTCGTTCCGGTCAAAGCTGCGCTCGCCACGATCGTTGCGCTCATTACGATCATCTCGATTGTTGCGGTTGTAACCACGACCGCCACGGCCACCGCGTTCATTGCGGTCGCCACGGTTAAAGTCACGATCATCGCGATCATCACGACGGAAGCCCCGCGAACCACGGGAATCGCGGTTACCGCCATGACCACCGTGACCACCACGGCCACGACCACCTGGGCCACCACCCTGTCCACGACGATCGTTGCGGTTGCGCCCGTTAAAGCCGCCCTCGCCACGACCATGGGAACGGTTAGACCCGCGGTTTCCGCGATTTCCTCGGCCTTCGCCGGAACGAGGACCTTCGTGCTCAGCCATGAAGTCGGAGCTCCTTATAAGTAATGAGTAAAAGAATTTATGTGTTTTCAGGCTACCAGTAACCCCGGATTGCCTGGTGGTCTACCTAAAAGACCAAACTTTCATACTACCGCTAAGACCTGCCCACATTCCAGCCCAGCAAACGTGCGGAACCTGTGGCCTTCCCCACTGCCTGGGACAAATCCCAGACAGCCAGGCCCACCCAGTCGTCGGTGGTGAACTGCGCGGTGGCGGTGGTTCCCTCGACGCGGAGCTCATGCTCGGCATCCGAAAGTCCGTCTGGCACGTCGAGGTTGGCGCCCAGCGCGTCGTTAAGCAATGCCTTGAGTGCGCGGGCATTGCCCTGTTCAGCGCGATGTGCGGCGCGGCGGAAAATGGTGAGCGCTTCCTTGGCGGCATCCTCGGGTGTCACGGTGGTGTCGACGGCGAGGTCAAAGAGGCCTTCTTGCTCGAAGGTTGCGGCCTTGGGCGTCTTGGGCTCGGAACTAGGCGCGGCGGGCGCGGTTTTTGTCGGCGCAGTCTTCGTCTGCGCGCGACTACCCGCGCCAGCGAACCCTGGCCCCTCGGGTACGGCGGTGCCCTTCTGATACGCAGTGGCGGCGGCGCGGGCGCGCTGATCAGCGGCCTCGTTCATGTCGTGGCCCGAGTGTCCCTTAACCCACTCGAGGTGAATATTGCGGCCAACGAGCAGCCGGTCGATGTCCTGCAAAATGTCGACGTTGAGGACAGGTTTACCGTCGCGCTTCTTCCAGCCCTTGCGCTTCCATCCCGGCATCCACTTAGTGACGGAGTTAATCACATACTGCGAATCACACAGTACGAAAAGCGGCTCGTCGGGGATGTGCGCGGTGGCGCGGAGCAACTCGGCAAGCGCGGTGAGCTCGCCGCGGTTATTGGTTCCCTCTTTCCATCCGCCGGCGGCCCAGCAGCTGTCGTCGATATACCAGCACCACCCGGCAGGTCCGGGGTTGTGCAGGGCGGAACCGTCAACGGCAGCAGTAATAGTCATGAGGCTAGATTGTATCGGCTGCGTGGGGCCGGCCAGGAATTGCCTTAAGAGCCGTAGCAGGCGACCGGGCCGTGCGGACCCTCGACGATGTCAATCTGGGTATTGAAGATTGGGCTCAGAACCTCCGAACGCATCAGCTCTGCGGTTGGGCCGTGCTCTACAATCTGGCCATCCTTGACCGCACAGATGTAATCGGCGTAGCGAGCCGCGAAATTGATGTCATGCAACACCACCACCATGGTGCGACCCAAATCGCGCACTGCAGTGCGCAGGTACGACATGATGTCGACCGAATGAGAAATATCCAGGTTGTTCAACGGCTCGTCGAGAAGCACGTAATCCGTCTCCTGGCAGAGCACCATTGCGACATACGCGCGCTGGCGCTGACCGCCGGAGAGCTCGTCGAGGTAGCGGCCCTGGAGCGCCTCGAGATTGAGGAACTCGATGTACTGGGAAATGATGCGCTCATCCTCGGCGGTCAGGCGCCCCTGGCTGTACGGGAAGCGGCCGAAGCTGACTAGCTGGCGCACAGTGAGGCGGGTGACGAAGTGGTTATCCTGGCGCAGAATCGACAGCACCTTCGCCAGGTCCTTCGACTTGGTCTTGCCCACGTTGTATGGACCGACGTTGATGTCACCGGAATCGACGGCAAGGAGGCGGCCAATCATAGTCAAAAGCGTGGACTTGCCCGCGCCGTTCGGACCGATTAGAGCCGTGATTGCGTTGGTTGGAATTTCCAGGTCAACGGGGCCAATTGACACCTCGCTGGTATAGCTCTTGCTTACACTGTCGAGGAGAATCATAGCCGTCCCTTCTTCAAAACGACGTAGAGGAAGATCGAACCGCCAACCAGCTCGATAATGATGGACACCACGCCCTGGGCATAGAAAACGTGATTGAGGATGAAATACGCACTGGCCAGCGTGACGTAGCCAATCAGCGCCGCCATCGGCAGCACAAAGCGGTGGTCATAGGTATCCGCAGCCTGGTACGCAATGGTCGCGACCAGGAAACCGAGGAATGTCATCGGGCCGACCATAGCCGTCGATACTGCCATCAGCACCGACACCGCGACCAGCACAGTGATGGACCGAACCTGGTAGTTCACACCCAGATTCGTCGCGACTTCGCGGCCGAGCGACATGACGTTGAGGGCCCGCGAATGCAACGCGATCACCACGATCGCCCCTATCACGAGCGGAATCGCCACCGGGAAAAACTCCGGGTCAGCGTTGTTGACAGAGCCGAACAGCCGCGCCGTCAGCAGGTCAAAATCCGAAGGCGTGAGCATGCGCTGCATGAACGTCGACAGCGAAGCCAGTCCGCCACCGATGACAATGCCCACCAGCAGCATGCTGTGCATATCCGCGCCCTGCCCGGTCAGCAGCCACGCATACAGCACCAGCGACAGCCCCACCATCAGCGCGAGCTGCAGCACAAACGCGCCAACCGAGCCAGCTTTCATCAGGCCGGTCGCACCGAAGAAGTACACTGCAGCGGTACTGATAGCCACGTACAGCGCCTCAAAACCCATAATCGACGGCGTAATAATTCGGTTATTCGCAATCGACTGGAACGCCACCGTCGCGACGGCATGGCAGCAGGCAACCACGATCATCGCAATGACCGCATCAAGGCGCCGACGCGCGATCAGCCAAAAGCCGTCCGTACCAAACGGCAACGGATTGTCCCATGCAAGCAGACCCGCGGTAAACAACGTCGCCAAGCCCGCCAGCACAGCAATGATAATCCAGTACCTGCGCGCCGCTGCACCCGTGCTAAACGACGTCGTTTGCGCCCCAGCCGGGTCGGCCACCGTATGAGTTGAACTGAGATTAAGCACGACGCCGCTCCACAATCAGATAGACGAAAATGGCAGCACCCAGGATGCCGAGAATCACCGATACTGGAATCTCGAACGGGGCGATAATGACGCGGCCAATCAGGTCCGCGACCGTCACAATGGCAATGCCCACCAGGCATACCCAGGGCAGATTGGAGCGCAGATCATCGCCACGGAACATGGAGACGATATTCGGGACGATGAGCCCCAGGAATGGGAGGTTGCCCACCACGACGGTGACCAAACCTGTTGCGATTGCAATCAGCCCCGTTCCCAGGAACACGATTCGCTTGTAGTTCAGACCGACGTTGGTGGCAATGTCCTCACCAAGCCCCGCAACCGTTAACCGATCGCTGAATACGAAGACGATTGCAACCACGAAGACGACCAGCCACAGGAATTCGTACTGCCCTTTATAAATGGCAGTAAAAGAGCCTGCGAACCACACGCCTAGCGACTGCAGCATGTCCGTCTGCAACGCAAAGAAAGTCGAAATCGAACTGACTACCGCACCCAACATGATGCCCACGATGGGCACAACCAGACTTGACTTCAAAGCGACACGGCGCAAGAACAGGAAGAACACTGCCGTGCCGATGAAAGCGAAGATGATTGCCCCGCCCATCCGGCCAAGCATCGAGGCCGAAGGAAAGAAATACATCACGAAAATCAGGCCGAGACCAGCCCACTCCGTGGTTCCCGTGGTGGTGGGTTCGACAAACTTGTTGCGCGTAAGTAGCTGCATGACCAAGCCACACATCGCCATCGCGGCACCCGAGAGCACTAGTGCAATGGTGCGCGGTATACGCGTAGTGGCGAACATCTCCCAGCCGTCGTCGGCGCCCAGGATGTCGTATTGGCCTACAAACAGCGACATAGCCACCAGGACTGCCACAAAGGCAATCCCGATGGCTAGTCGGGAATCCAGTAACTTCTGCATAGAGTTGGTGAGGTACTCCTGTGACTGGTCAGAGAACTATTAGGCCTGCTCGAAGGCGTCGGCAAGCCCGTTCAGAATCTCCGTGTACGTGATGATGGACTCGTTGGTGTAAGTGTCCTCTGGGGCGTAGTAGATCTTGCCCTCCTTGACTGCCTTCACGTTCTTCAGCGGAGCGGCTTCCTCGACCACAGACTGTGCCGAACGGTACTCATCGGTACCGCGGACAGAGGTGCCAGCATCGCGGTCAAGCACCATGATGAAGTCCGGGTTTGCCTCAGCGATGGACTCGGCGGAAATCTCATCACCCTGGTGGTCATCGCTGGCCTTGTCGACCTCCAGCGCCGGCTTCATGCCAATCAGGTCGAACAGCGGGCCGAAGGTACGACCAACAGTCGGAGCAATGTAACCGAGGGTGCCGCCCGACGAGTTCAGCGCCATGACCTTCACGTCCGGGTTGTAAGCCTTGCGAGCGCGCTCCAGAGCCTTGTCAAAGTCTGCGATGAGCTGATCGGCTTCCTTCTCCTTACCGAAGATGGTGCCCAGGCCCTTAGCGTGGCGCTTGAGCTCCTCGTCCAGCGGCTTGCCCTCGCGCGGCTCGAAGTCCACAATCGCAGAGTTCGGAGCGAGCTTCTTCAGGTCATCGTAGTACTTGCCGAAACGCTGACCGTTCACAATCAGGTCCGGGTCAGCAGCAGCAACAATTTCGAGATTCGGCTCGCGGTGATTGCCGATGTCCTGAACGTCAGGATTGTCCTTGTAGTCGGAAACCGTGAACGGGATAATCGGCTTAGGAGCGGCAGCCAGCTTAATACCCCACTGATCGAGCATCTCGAAGGAACGGTTATCCGTGGCCACAACAGAGTCAATCTCGGCAGGAACGGTCTGCTCACCATGATTATCAGTAACGGTAATAGTAGACTCGTTGCCTGCAGCTGCAGACTTATCCTCGTTACCGGCATCAGTAGAACATGCACCAAGAACAAGTCCAAGGCTCGCAACAGATGCAACTACAATATTGCGAATACGGCCGGAGTTAGAACGCGCCACTTAAAGGCATCCCTTCGGTCACAGTAGGATTGTTAGGCAAACGTCACTTAGACGCCGTTACCCAATCACCTACTTAGGTAATCATTACCTGCGCAACCTTAGCTTAGGGTGCCCTATTTAACAAGTAAATACGTTATGAAATTGCGCAATATTTAGGGCATATTTCGAACTTGGCTTAGCGTTGGCTAATTTGTGCTGGTAGAAGCCGCTTTTCTGAGCAGTGTAGCCAGGCACCCCGTTACGTTCTTACCGCGTTCCAAAGGACCTTATTGCGCCGGCGGGGCTATGCGAGAAAGAGCTTTTCTTATAAGTTGCCGAAAACCTGAAGCACACTAACCTCATTACCCGTGAATACAACTAACCTGGGCCGCGCGAACCATCGCGCTCAAGCCGCTGGCCTAACCGCGGTCCTACTTCTACCACTCGGCACTATGACCCCAGCGCCCGCATCGGCCAGCCCTGACACCTCGCTGTTTAATGCAGTCACAACAGGGATTAGTGCGACCGAGACACAGGCCGCCGGACAGTCTGCTACCACCACGGCGCCTACCAGATCTCAAACCCCTATCGAGTCCGGCTCACTCTCCTCACTCAGCAACTTCCGCGATGTAGCGGGAAGTAGCGCCAACCCAATCATGACCGAGGACGGTCGCCGTATCCGCCAAGGCCTCGCATACAGGTCAAATGCTTTACGAGAGCCAAGCGACGAAGATCTTGCCCGCATGATTGAGGCAGGTGTGACACACGTCGTGGATTTGCGAAACATTAAAGAGCGCAACGAATCCCCAGACGTCTTGCCCGACGGCGTGACTTACCAAGTAGCGGACATCATCGGTGTTCGCAATGGCTTGGGCTTTGTGAAGAATCCTGTCGTAACTACTGGCGAGCAGCTCTACGGCCACGCGCCCGAGTTCTACGAAGCGGCGGGAGACAGCATCAAAGCGCGTGATGCAGAGATTTTCGACGATGAAGTGAAATACTTCGGCCAACTGCTCGGCTATGAATTGATGATTACCGGAGAAGCACCGCGAACCGCTTGGAAGGATCTTCTCCAAGCACTCGCATATGAAGACGGCGCCGTCGTTTTCCACTGCAGTGCTGGCAAAGACCGAACCGGCCTCGGTGTCGCGTTCCTCTTGGCCATCTTGGGAGTTAGTTACGAAGCAATCGAGCAGGACTTCCTTGCCAGCAACGCTTACCTCAATCGTGAAGACGCGGTAGACAAAAAGTGGCTCAAGATGTCGTGGGACGCTATCGAAGAGAACTACGGTACTTTCGACAACTTCGTCCGACAAGGCATCGGGCTTTCCGACGCTGACATCAACCAATTGCGCCAGAAGTATCTGGTATAGCGCCACGCCTTACCACAACAACCTTCGTTGAATGTTGTTTACTGTTGGGTATAAAAAAAGTGGGCCGCAGCACCCAACCCCACACGGGAACTGGCTACCACGACCCACAAA
>NZ_KV836065.1:0-21328 GCF_001838215.1 Corynebacterium sp. HMSC061H03 | reverse complement strand
AAACTCATACAGTTTCACATTTGCAGCCCGTAAGTTTTTGGGTTAAGTAGCAAGAAGCATGTCCGGTCGGCGTGCGCCGGGGCCTACTTGTTCGCTTAACCCCCGGTTTTTTCGGCCGTCCCGCACGAGTCCCGCACGAGCCCCGCACGAGTCCGGCACTACACCATCCACCAGCTCGCCAGCAGCCGCACGCATCAGCCTCGCTAATTACACCCTCATTTCGCCAACCAAGCGCAGGCCGCTACAACGATTGCCTCTGCTCCCCGGTCAAGAGTGGGTTGGAGATCAGGGGCAAAAGCCGGGTTGTGGTTGCCAACAGCGCTGCTCTCATCCGCGAAACCGCCGAGCCCCCAGTACGTATATGGCACGCCAAGCGCATCGGGGATGATTGAGAAATCTTCAGAGGCGGGCACGGCGTCCAAGTCGGAGACTTCTTCACCGAAGTACGCGTCGAATGCCTCACGCACAGTATTCGTGGCATCCCCGTCATTATTCGTGAGGGGATAGCGGTCGTAGTAAGTGAACTCCGGGTCTTGAGGGCTGCGGGCAGCAACACATTCTGCTCGTACAATGCGCTCGATTGCCTCTTTGAGGTGTTCGGTCACGGCGCTGTTGTAGGCACGAGTGTTGATGAGCAGCTCTGCGGAGTCAGGGATGACGTTGGACTTAGTTCCCGCCTGAATCGCACCAACGGTCACCACTGCGGTCTCGGTGGCCGCTACCTCACGCGAGACAATGGTCTGAAGACGCATCACAATGGTGGATGCCAAGACAACGGGATCGACACTGAGCTCCGGCATGGATCCATGGGAGCCATTACCGTGCACAGTGACCTTGACCGAGAATGCAGAGGAGAGAACAGGCCCGCGGCGAGTTCCCACATAACCGCCGGGCAAGCTAGCTAGTACGTGTTGACCGAGATAAACATCGGGACGCGGAATAGCCCTCTCCAGATCTGCCGCCAGCATTGCGCGTGCACCTTCGGCGGTTTCTTCAGCGGGTTGGAAAATACCGATGAATGTGCCAGACCACTGATCAAGGTTTTCGTTGAAAGCCTGCAGCGCTGTGAGCAAAGACATCAGGTGGAAGTCGTGCCCACAAGCGTGGGCGACGGGGACCTCTGTGCCGGTCTTTTCATCAATCTGCGTTGCTGTGGAGGCGTAGTCTTTGCCGGAAGTCTCCTTCACCGGTAGCGCATCAATGTCTGCGCGCATAGCTACAATCGGCCCGGCACCGTTCTCAATAATGGCAACGATGCCGGTGTCTCCGATGCGATGTGTGGAAATACCTGAAGCTTCGAGCTCCTGAATAATCCGGTCTGCAGTGCTGTGCTCCTGCATGGAAAGCTCAGGGTGCTGGTGGAAATACTTGTATAGTTCCTCGCGCTGGGACTGGGTGGACGCGAGACCATTCAAAATGTTTCTGGCGCTCTCAGTATCAGTGGGCATACCTAAAATGTACGCCGACCTAAAGCGGACGGTGGAGGCCCTGGAAGGCATCCCCGCCCCGTCCCAAACCTCTAAGAGCTGCCTACGTCGTCACAAAGAACTTCTGGTTTCGCTCGCCGCGGTAGGACTGGGCGGTTGCAGTTGCGGCGATGATAGAGGCAACAATCAGCAGGCCAGCTGTAATCAAACCGAGCACCGACGAGGCTCCGGAGCGTACCTGGGAAATCGTTCCGACCAGCGTCATTGATGCATTAATGACAAAAACTGCCGCCGCCACGGACAGCACCGTGCGCGCTGCAGTCGATCCTTCAAGGAGTTTGCCAGCAAGCCACCAGCACGCAATCGCCGTTGCCGTCTGCGCGAGAATCGCAAACGCGAAGCTCACGGCCAAGCTGGTCTGAGCAGCAGAAACCTCGATGTTGTTGGCCTTTGCCGCTTCCGTAACAGTCGCATCCCATTTCAATAGGGAACTGACCACGGTCAGGATTAGTGCTGGGACGTAAACATATACCGCCAGCCGCCACCACCGAAAGGACTGCGCCGCATGGAAAGGAACGTCTTTAGCCGAATTGACTACCATAATTCCATACTCTAAACCACGCTGTCGCGGCGCGAAACGTCACTGCTAGGTTGCACTTATCGCTTGCCGACGAGCAGATAACCGGCAACCATCACAAAAGCTAACTTTTATACAGCGCTGGTGCGGTGCGGGTCGGTGAAGTCGACACCTTGGGTTTCCCACACGCGACGCAGTTCGTCAACGCCCTTAGCCCGAGCAAGGGCAAATTCGTTGGTCGTGGCCGGGACCGGCTGGAAGATTGTGACTTCGGTTTCCTCCACCGCGACCGGCGGGATTTCTGCCTTGAGCAGCACAAAACCGGTGAAGCGCGACTGATCCCACAGTGGCTGGCCGAAGTCAATAAGTGCCCCCTCGGTCAGGACGAGGCCTTCGATGCTTGGGGAAGCGGCAAGAATACCCAGCGGGCGGATGACTTCGTCCAGTCCACCACGAATAGGCAAGATGAGTTCGGCACGCGGGCCAGAGTTGGTGTCCACCACCATTGCGGACGGATCTTGCATCGCCTCGGCACTGCAACCCAGTGTTGCATAGGTGACAATCCGGTCTGTGTCAGGTCCGAAGCGCAGCATCTTCAGTGGCGCAGAGCCAAGGAAGGTCAGCTGGGCTTCGCCGGGGTTGGACTCTTCAAAGTAGGAGGTAAATGCTGCTCGGACGGCTTTGATGATCGCATTGCTATCAGGGCCGGCGGGAGGAATGGGGCCGGTTAAGTTATCGAACACGGGCGGTACTCCTTGTTGAGGTGGTCATTTTAAGCTGCGGGCGAAAGCTCAACAGCATCAGCCCACGTCGCATCGAGGTTCAAAGTCTGCATCCACGCATCAATGTTGTCACCGTGTGCAGCGATTGCGGCGCGTGCAGTCAGCGTGGTCTCGATAGCGAATTCGGTGAGTTCATCGCTAATCAGCCCTTGAGTGTGGGCCGCGACGAGCTCGTCGACATCTTCAACTCGAATCTGCGTGGCCGCATCGACAGGTAGGGGAGCTATGGCCTCAGGATCGGTCGGTGCCTGCAGGATGTCGAGATACAAATCGGTCATACGCCAGCACTGCGGATCAGTCCGGTCGATGCTGACAATATCGACGTAGCGTTGGTGTTCCACCTTCACGCCCGGACGGAAGTGATAAATGCTGATGCGCAACCCCTCGTCGGCAAGCAGGAATGACTCAAGATATCCAAACTTTGAATGATCCATCCCACGGCGCATATAAAGGCGGCTGGGAGTGAGAGGTCGGAACTCGTCGACATTGCGCCGAAAGCCCTTGGGGTCGGTGTTGACCATTTCACGTAGGTCAAAGGTCTCGACTTTCGGAGGATGTGTGTCCTGACTCGAGCGAATTGGGGAGAGCGCAGGAGCTGCCGCGGTCGAAGCCGAAGTAGCCGGTGAAGTGGACATGCGAATACCTTAACGTGTGGGGGCTGCTTTTTTGGGCATAGAAAAGCCCTTTCTGCATACGCGATGCAAAAAGGGCTAGGGGAGAACTAGAAAAACTTAGTTCAGGCCGACCGGGAAGACACCGGCGGTCGGGGTGTAGTTGCAGTTGGTCGCGCCAGACTCTTCCTGAGTGGTGATACCGCCCTGCATGACAGCGATGACCACGCCCTTGCCCGTGTCAGCGGTGCCGTTGACAGCGCCCGGGCCCTCCTCGGCGTTGATGCCGTTGTTCTCCAGGGTGGTCTTGCCGTACTTGCCGTTAGCAACGTTGACCCAGTAGACATTCATCTCAGTGTCCTGCTGCTTAGCCAGCTGCTTGGTGCCCAGGCCAGTGAAAATGAAGCCAAGCTGGTTTTCTGGAACACCTGGCAGAGGCAGGTCTGCCGGGCCCGGAACGGTAGTGGCCAGGCCGAAGGAACGACCTTCGCCGCCGATGCACTTGTCGGCAACAGTAGGCAGCAGGAACTGGTTGGTCTTCGGGGCACCTTCCGGAACCTTGAAGCCCGGCTCGCCCTCGCCCTCACCAGTCAGGAAGTCAATTCCCTTGTTCAGTGCGCTGGAAATTTCCTCAGGAACGCCTGGGGAGTTAATGATGTCGCGCGCGTTGCCGTAGAGATTCGGCGAAGCGATGTTCAGGGAGTCCAGCGACGGGGAAGCAGAAGCGGCGGGAGTCATGCCCGCAGTGAGAATTGCAGCTGCACCCAAGGTCGCTGCGGCACGGCGCAGGAAAGAGCGTCCAGTCGAAACCACGGTGAAGAACCTCTCATTCGTGGGCTATTGGAGTCGGAATCAAAATTTCGGAATCGTTGCTCATCTTAGAACGACTCCAACGGGAATTGGAAAGATTTGAAAAAGAAATGTTCAGAATCTTCTCAGGAGATTAACGCACGGATTCCCGCGTGTCGCAAGTTAATTAGAGTGATTTTTGATGTAGAACGAGATGATTGTGAAAATTGAGGCGAAATGCGTATGTATGGGGTTAATGGTGTTTCGCAGTGTGTAAGCGGGTGAAGTCAAGTCTCATCCCGTGGGGTTACAACTATGGCATTTGGTCACATCTATCACATGGTGGGCTGAGAGATTGCCGTCGTGAAGCGTTGTGGCGCTGGCGGATATGCCGTTATGGCTGTCGGTAAAGCGGGGGTGCAGTAAGGGGGTAGTTTATCCCTAAGGGTGGCGCGGCAGTGCCACTTTGCATGACGGATAGGTGCTCGGGGTTGCGAGAATCTCTGCCAGATGTGCAGGGGCATTAAGAAGGAGTACACTGTAGAACGCTTTATTACGCGTTGATGCGGGGCGTTAAAGGCAGTCGTAAAGACAGTCCTTTAGGGCAAGGCCGTATCTTTTTTCTTTTAGTCCTCTTAGCTTGTTAGGAGCTATCCGCCTGTGAGCGATACCGAGTTCCGTAATGTCGCCATTGTCGCACACGTCGACCATGGCAAGACCACTCTCGTGAACGCCATGCTGGAGCAGTCCGGCGTTTTCAGCGACCACGAAGAAGTTGCAGACCGAGTGATGGACTCTGGTGACCTTGAAAAGGAAAAGGGCATCACCATCTTGGCGAAGAACACCGCTATTCGCCGAAAAGGTGAGGGCAAGAACGGCGAAGATCTCATCATCAACGTCATTGACACCCCTGGTCACGCCGATTTTGGTGGCGAGGTGGAGCGCGCACTGTCCATGGTTGACGGTGTCGTGCTGCTGATTGACTCCTCTGAAGGTCCGCTGCCACAGACCCGCTTCGTCCTGGGCAAGGCGCTTGCTGCCTGCATGCCGGTGATCATTGTCGTCAACAAGACTGACCGCCCAGATGCACGTATCGACGAGGTTGTCGAGGAAGCACAGGATCTGCTGCTCGAGCTAGCCTCCACCCTGGAAGACCCGGAAGCTGCAGAGGTCGCTGAGCGCAACCTTGAGCTGCCGGTTCTCTATGCCTCTGGTCGTGCCGGTAAGGCTTCGACCGAGAACCCGGGTAACGGCAACCTGCCGGAGTCCGAGAACCTGCAGCCGCTGTTCGACGTCATCACCGAGGTGCTCCCGGAGCCGTCCGCTGAGATCGATGCCCCGCTGCAGGCGCAGGTGACCAACCTGGACTCCAGCTCCTTCCTTGGTCGAATTGGTCTGATTCGTATCCACAAGGGCCGTATCCGCAAGGGACAGCAGATTTCGTGGATTCACTACGATTCCGAGGGCAACGAGCATGTCAAGAACGCGAAGGTTGCAGAGCTGCTGCGTACCGTCGGCGTGACCCGCGTTCCTGCTGAAGAGGCCATTGCAGGTGACATCGCCGCTATCTCCGGTATCGACGAGGTCATGATCGGTGACTCTCTCTGTGATGTCGAGCACCCGGACCCGCTGCCGCGCATCCTGGTCGATGAGCCGGCTATTTCCATGACCATCGGTGTGAACACCTCGCCACTGGCAGGCCAGGGTGGTGGCGATAAGCTGACCGCTCGTATGGTCAAGGCCCGCCTGGACCAGGAGTTGATTGGTAACGTCTCGCTGCGCGTGCTGCCGACCGAGCGCCCGGATGCCTGGGAGGTGCAGGGCCGTGGTGAAATGGCGCTGTCCGTTCTGGTTGAAACTATGCGTCGTGAGGGCTTTGAGCTGACCGTCGGTAAGCCGCAGGTTGTTACCAAGACCGTCGACGGCAAGGTTCAGGAGCCGTACGAGCACCTGACGATCGACGTTCCAGAAGAGCACCTGGGCGCTGTCACTCAGCTGATGGCGGCTCGTAAGGGGCGCATGGAGCAGATGGGTAACCAGGGCACCGGCTGGGTGCGCATGGAGTTCCTTATTCCGTCCCGCGGTCTGATTGGCTTCCGTACCACTTTCATGACGGAGACCAAGGGCACCGGTATTGCCAACCACTACTCGGCCGGTTACGGCGAGTGGGCTGGTGAGATTAAGGACCGTCCGACAGGATCGTTGGTGGCTGACCGTACCGGCCAGATCACCGCTTACGCACTGATTCAGCTTTCTGACCGCGGCACCTTCTTCGTCGAGCCGGGTGACCAGGCTTACGAGGGCATGGTCGTTGGCCAGAATCCGCGTGATGAGGACATGGATATCAACATCACCAAGGAAAAGAAGCTGACCAATATGCGCGCAGCCTCGGCTGATGCGACCGTGACTCTGGAGAAGGCGCACAAGCTTTCCCTCGATGAGGCTATGGAGTTCTGTGGCGCTGACGAGTGCGTTGAGGTCACCCCGGAGGGCATTCGCGTACGCAAGCAGATCCTCAGCGCCACCGATCGCGCTCGCGCTCGTTCCCGCGCGAAGGCCATGAATAAGAAGTAATTCGGGTTGCTAGGGGACTGGGCCACCTGAAAACCAGTCTCGGGGTAACTGACTCGGTCAGGTGTCGAGTAATCTCGTGAATATGTTTATTCGCAGCCGTCGTCACGCAGCCTCTCGTCGATTTTTCGTAGCATCGACACTCTGCGTGACGGCGGCTTTGGCGTCTTCGTGCATGGCTCGCCCGTCGGACGCTCCGACTGTGCCCGGGCAGCAGGAAGCGCCGGTGCAACAGGAAGACACCGCTGACCAAGCCAAAAAGATGCGTGAAGTCACGGTCGGTGTCGACGAGTTTGTCGAAGGTTTCAATCCGCATTTGCTTGCCGACGTCTCCCCGGTGACCAGCCTGGTAGCGCGACTGACACTGCCTAGTGTTTTTACCCCTGCGCCGGTTGAGGGCGAGGCTGGTGACGCCAGTGCCTCCGCGCAAGCTCCCGGAGTGGTGGATAACGCTGCCAATGCTCGCTCGGCAGGAGCTCCCCAATGGCTGCTCAACTCCGACTTGCTGGATTCCGTGCAGGTCATCGAGAGTGATGACAGCAAAGACGGTGACGCCAGAAACGGAGCTGGAAACGGAAAAGCGGCCGATGTTGACATCACGGATCCGACGGTAGCGGCAGAGCATGTCCGCTACCGCATTCGAAAAGGGGCGCAGTGGAGCGATGGCACGCCAATCAGTGGCGAGGACTTCCGCTACCTATTTTCCCAAGTCACGTCCACGCCAGGATCGCTGGATACGGCGACTTATGAGCTGATTAAATCCATTGATGTCTCCGATGGTGGCCGTCAGATTGACGTGACGTTCACTCAGCCGATTACGCATTGGCAGCGCCTGTTTGCACATCTCTTGCCAGCGCATTTGATGCGGTCGAACACTGATGGTTTTTCCGAAGGGCTGGCCAGCCGTTTCCCGGCCTCCGGTGGGCAGTACACCGTCGAGTCGATGGATGTCGGCCGCAACATCATTCGACTGGTTCGAAATGACCGCTACTGGGGTGAGCAGCCAGCAGCCTCGGAGGTTATTACGCTGCGTGCCATGCGTAGTGCCATCGATGGTGCGGAGCAACTGCGGTCGAGGCAGATCCAGGCCGTGCAGGTCCGTCCGACGGAGACCTCTGAGCTGACGTACGGTCTGGTCCCCGGTGTTGCTGAGTTCTTCCATGAGCCCAACCGGGAACTGGTTTTCAGTACCAACCTCGCGTCGAGCAGGCTTGCCGACGAGTCCGTCCGCCGGGCCATTCTGCGCACCATCAACGTTGCACAGGTCTCAGAGGTGGCCACCGGACGCCGAATTGCAGGTGGTTCTGGTGACGGTGGTGACCAGGAGCAATCCGAGGCACCACAGGCCGGTTTTACTGAGGACAATCCGCTACGAATTGGCATCATTAGCGACGGTATAGCGGCACGCGCCGCGGCTTTTGCGGTCGCTGACCAGTTGACTGCAACTGGTATCCCCGCCACCGTTGTTTCGTATTCTCCGGCGGACATGCTGCGGTCTTCGTTGCCCTACGGAACTGTCGATGCCGTGGTGGCATGGGCAGAGCAGCCCAATTCCGTCCAGGCGGCCCGGGAACGCTATGCGTGTACGGAAGGCTCGGTGAGTTCGCTACCGCCGAAGGACCTGGACGAAGCAGGCGCAGAGTCGGCTGCCGAGTCTGAGTCAGAGGCCGAGTCTGAGTCTGAGGGCGTTGACAGTTCGACGAAGCCTGCGCCAAGCGGAGATCGGGAAAAGAGTGCTGAAGAACAGAGCTCGCTGGACGGGACAACATCGTCTGAGCAGTCCACATCTTCTACCTCAGCGGAACCGGCTGATCTCAGCGAAGTACCTGTCGCTCCGAAATCGGCTGCTCGGAGCGAGAATCTTTCCGGCCTTTGTGACCCGCAGGTTGATGAGCTGCTCGCTCCCGACAGTTCTGCGTTGCCCGCTGAACTTGCCGATATCATTGCTGGTCACAGTATCGAGCTGACCTTGGTGAAAGACGGCTTGCTGACGGTCGTCAGCCCGGAAATTACAATTACCGGACGGAAGGACTCTTCGCAGTGGACTGATGACCCAGTGTTGGGCCGCCTCGGTGTTCTGGGCGAGGTTCGCCGAGTCGCGACGCAAAGCGGGACTCGAGAATCGTCGGAGAATTCTCAACCGGGAGATAGTCCGCGCGAAGATACTGAGCAGGACGGTTCGGGTCAGAACCAAGAAGTCCGCGATAACGCCGACCAGGAGAACAAGGGGAAGTAAGAAAGCCCGTGAAGTTACTTTTTGTTCACGCACATCCAGATGACGAGTCCATTTGGACAGGTGGTTTGATTGCGGCTGCCGCGCGCTCCGGAGCGTCGGTAAGCGTAGTGACCTGCACGATGGGCGAGCTGGGAGAGGTCATCGGCGCGCCGTACCAAGGGCTAGTTGCTGATGAAGTTGACCAGTTGGGCGGTTTCCGCGTCGCCGAGTTGCGCTCGGCGCTGCGTGCGCTGGGAGCCAATGGCCCGGACAATGTGCCGCGTTTCCTCGGTGGTGCCGGGCGTTGGCGTGATTCCGGTATGGCAGGGGACAAGGGCAATGAGCATCCCCGTGCGTTCGTGAACTCGGGTGATGAGGCGGTCGCCCAGCTTCGCACCATCCTCGATGAGCTGCAGCCGGACCTGGTCATTACTTACGATGCCGATGGTGGCTATGGGCACCCGGACCACATTCGCGCACACGATATCACTGTCGCGGCGTGCGGAAATCGCTTTCCGACGCTGTGGGCGGTCACCGATCGTGAGGCAATGGCGGCGGGGCTGGATGCCATTACCGTGGTGCCGGAGAGCTGGCAGGCATGCGATGTCGACGACTTCGCTACCGTGACCGGCCATTTCGAGGTTCAGCTGGATGATGCCGCTGTGGCTGCCAAGGTTGAGGCCATGCGCGCGCATGCGACACAAGTGTGGTTCGCCGATGGTTCCGTTAGCGAGGTCAATCCTGATGCTGTCTATGGGCAGACCGACGGCTCTGGTCGTGCGCGAGCCGTCTGGGCGTTTTCCAATTTGCTGTGTCAGCCGGTGACACCGACTGAGGCATACCGTTTTGGTACGGCGACCGCTGCGTCCCTGGAAGAGCTGGGGGAGCTGGTGAATATCCAATTACTGCCAGAGCCGGTAGCGAGCGTCGACTCTGTACCGAGCGTGGATCTGGAAGCGGAGGGGAGTGCGGACGATGAGTAACCCTCAGCCTCACGAAAGCGAAGACTTGATTAACGCTGCTGGCGGAAAGTTGAAGAACGAGCGCTTGAGTATTGAAAAGCGCACATTCGGGGATGAGCGTTATTGGGGGAATCCGGAACGTTCGCAGCCGCGCGAGAATTTCCATCAGGGCGAGGTCACGGTAGCGCTGGTCTGGCTGTCGCTGGCTGCGTTGGCAGCGTTGGTGATTGAAGTAGTTTTCCTCGGAGCGTGGATTACCATCGGCTCGGTTGCTATTCCGTTGCCGTGGACCATTCCGCTGGCCTATATTGCCAATCTGATCATTACCAACACAGCGTTGCTGTGGACTCGTGATCGCTCCAAAGCTGCAATTCCGACTGTCATCTGGGTGCTGGGTTTTGCAGGCATTCTGCTGTGGGCAGTGCTGCCCTTCGGTGGTGATTTGGCAATGGGGCAGTGGTTGCGAACAGTGCTGCTGCTTGTTTGCGGTGTGCTGGGCGGTGCCTGGCCACTGCGCCATCTGCGGGCACTCTAGCGAAAACTGCAGCGGATACTGCAGGAGACGGTGAGGAATTGATGCAGGGCAGGCCCGCATCAATGTGGCCCTTTCTGGAGCCAGTTGATAACAACACCCACGTTGGGTGTAGACTCCAATCTGAATATACCGCTCTGTCTATTTTGCTCTGTTTCTCGTCGGAACGGCATAATCGACAGATAGCGAAAGCCTCATCCCATATCTTGTGAGAAAGGTTCTTAAACCTAAAACCATGACTTACATCATTGCCCAGCCATGTGTTGACGTCCTCGACCGTGCCTGTGTTGAAGAGTGCCCGGTTGACTGTATTTACGAGGGCAAGCGCATGCTCTACATTCATCCTGATGAGTGCGTGGACTGCGGCGCTTGTGAACCGGTCTGCCCAGTCGAGGCCATCTTCTATGAGGACGATGTTCCGGATGAGTGGGTTGAATTTATCGATGCCAATGTCGACTGGTTCGATGAGCTGGGTTCCCCGGGCGGTGCCGCCAAGCTCGGCCCCCAGGACTTCGATGTGCCGTTCGTGGCAGCGCTGCCGCCGCAGGCAGAAGACTAAAACCACAGAGGATTAAACCTATTTCTTTTCCCGGGAAGGACTTCATCACCGCCCATGTCAGCTGCCCGCAAGCGCGTAACTCCCGGTTCTCTTTTGCCTCAGTTTCCGTGGGAGTCTCTCACGCAGGCGAAAGCCACTGCGGCTGCGCATGAAGAGGGCATGGTGAATCTCTCGGTCGGCACACCGGTCGATGAAGTCGCTCCGATAATCCGGCAGGGCCTTTCCGAAGGCGCTGCCGCGCCGGGTTACCCTCAGACCGTCGGCACGCCTGAGCTACGCGCGGCGATTGTTGCAGCGATGGCGCGGCGCTACGGCGTGACGGGACTGGAGTCAGCGGTCAACGGTGGCAATGTGCTTCCGGTCGTTGGCACCAAGGAAGCGATTGGCTGGCTGCCCTTTCTTCTCGGCGTAGGCGCGGGGCACACCGTCGTCATCCCCGAGCTGGCATATCCCACCTACGAGGTCGGCGTCCGTATCGCAGGCGCTGAGCTGCTGCGTGCCGACTCGCTGACGCAAATCGGTCCCGCCTCGCCGACGCTGATGTTCATCAATTCCCCGGGCAACCCCAACGGCAAGGTCCTCGGTGTTGAACACCTGCGCAAGGTGGTTGAGTGGGCGCGTTCTCGGGACGTCATCGTTGCCTCTGACGAGTGCTACCTGGGGCTCGGCTGGACTGAACAGCCAGTCAGTATTCTCGACCCGCGAGTGTGCGACGGTGATTTCACCAACCTGCTGGCTATCCACTCGCTGTCGAAGACGTCGAACATGGCGTCGTACCGCACCGGCTGGTTCGCCGGCGACGCGGACCTCATCGCCGAGCTGGTTTCCGTGCGCCGTCACATGGGGCTGATGATGCCGGGGCCCATCCAGCACGCCACGATCGCCGCGCTTAACGACGACTCCCACGAGGCCGAACAAAAGCAGCGCTACAGTGACCGCCGTGAAATTCTGCGCGATGCTCTGGTAGCCGCAGGTTTTCGTATCGACGACTCCGAGGGCGGGCTCTATCTGTGGGCTACTCGCGGGGAAGACTGCTGGCAGACGGTTGATTGGCTGGCCGAACGTGGCATCCTGGTCGCACCGGGTAGCTTCTACGGCCCCAAGGGTGCGCAGCACGTGCGGGTGGGGCTCACAGCGACGCTCAACGACATCGAAGTGGCGGCGGCGCGTATTCGCGGCTAGCCCGGCCAGATGTGCTGGCCCGAGTAGGCCCAATGCTGCAAACGGTGCCGACATCGGCATAGACCAAATCATAAAAAAGGGAGTGTGCCGTGGGACGTGCCGCAGGTAACCGAGATGCTTGGTGGGGCCTTGAGAAGAACCGTCAGACAGCGCAAGTCGATGCTGCCGCTCACGAGCGCGAGGAGTACATCCCCTTTGAGCCGGCAATTGTGGCCGACACCGATGAGTTTCTGGTCGTAGACAAGCCGCCTTTTCTGCCCGCAACCCCCAATGGCCGCATCGTGGCCAATACCGTGCAGGAGCGACTGCGACGTAGTCTCGGGGAACCGGAGATCGTGGCCGTTCACCGCCTGGATCTTCTGACCAGTGGGCTGCTGTTGCTTTCGCGGAATCCGGCTACCCGTGCGCGCTACCAGCAGCTTTTCCAAAACCAGGAAATCACCAAAGAATACGAATGCCTCACCGTGATGCCCGATGATTGGCATGTGGGGGAAACCCGAGACGTCACACTCCTGCTCGATCCCAACCCTGCGGGGCGCGGAGTAAAAGTCGTGGAGACCGACCATTCCGCTCGCGCTGCCGCGAAGAATCCCAAGTTCAAGCTCGCACGCACAACCGTGACTTTCCTCGGCCCGGTAGCAGCGGACATCGGCGATGTGCTGGCGAACAGCCATGGCAGTGGTGTGACCAGCGCCAGCATTCCGCTGCACGCAGTCGGCTGTGGTTGTGGGCATTGCGGCAGCCGCATGCAGGTGGGGCGCTGGCGGCTACAGCCCCATACGGGCCGCACGCATCAGCTGCGGGCGACGTTGGACTGGCTAGGCTATCCTATTCTCGGTGAGGATACCTATGGCCGGGAAGCGGGGGCGCAGGGGCCGTCGGCAAGCGCGAGTGGCGTGCCAAAGTACACGCCGCAGTTGCGATTGACGGCGACCGCGCTGGCCTTTGTCGACCCCGTCACTGGTGAGCGACGTGCATACCGGAGCGCGCGGACTATCGCGGCCCCGGCAGACGTGCCGACCACCCCTTAGTTAGCGTGCAGCTCCGCGCTGAGCTTCACCTTTTCGGCAGCCCACGGCACAACCTCGACTGCACCAGAGAGCGAGTTGCGGCGGAAGAGCATATTCGATCCGCCCGAGAGCTCGCGGGCCTTGAGCGTCTTCTTCACACCGTCTAGGGCAACGTGGCACTTGGTGCCGGCAGTGATGTAGAGCCCGGCTTCGAGTACGCAGTCATCGCCGAGCGAGATTCCGAGTCCAGCGTTCGCACCGAGTAGGCATCGCTTGCCGACGGACACAACTTCCTTACCTCCACCGGATAGTGTGCCCATGATGGACGCACCACCGCCGATATCGGAGCCGTCGTCGACGACGACCCCCTGAGAGATACGGCCTTCCACCATGGAGTGTCCAAGCGTGCCTGCGTTGAAGTTGACGAAGCCCTCGTGCATGACTGTGGTGCCCTCTGCGAGATGGGCTCCAAGGCGCACGCGGTCAGCGTCACCGATGCGAACTCCGGTGGGAGTGACGTAGTCGACCATGCGGGGGAATTTATCGATGGAGTAGACGGTGACAGGCCCGCGGCGTGACAGCTTGGCTCGGGTTACCTCGAAGCCTTCGACAGCACAGGGGCCAAAATTCGTCCACACCACATTGTTGAGCTTGCCGAAGATGCCGTCCAGGTTGATGCTGTTGGGGGTGGCCAGGCGGTGGGACAGCAGATGGAGACGCAGGTAGGCATCGATGGTGTCGACTGGTGCGTCATCGAGTGAAGCGATGGTAGCTGTGACCAGACGGCGGGTGGTGCCACGGTCCGCATCGGCTACGGCCAGATCTGTGAGGTAGGTGAAATCTTCGGGCAGTGCGTCGGCGTCGATGGTTCCGGTCGTGGTAGAGGTTGCCACGCCCTCTTCGATGAGCTTGGGGGCGGGGAACCAGACGTCGAGAACAGTATCGTTGTTAAAAGTGGCAATGCCGGTAGCTTGTGCTCCAAATTTCATGGAAAACAGGCTACCGGCATATCCCTATCTATGAAAAGTGTTCCGCAAATGTGTAGCAAGGAAGTGTTCGGATAGGGGTAGCAGGGTGGTTAGACCCTGCAATTAATTGTCATGGGCTAGTTGCTTTCGCTGGACTCGAGAGCCCCGCGGGCCGCGGTGCGGCTCTTCTTAGTCAGTGCAGCGAGCACGGCAAGGAACGCAGTGACACACACAACGGCGATAACCTGCTGGCGAGCACCAGGATCGGTGAGCATGCCAACAGCGAGGCCCAGAATCAGGATGACCGCTACCCAGGACAGTGCCGGGTAGGCCCACATGCGAACGGAAAGCTCGTTGTTGGCCTCCATCTGCGGGCGCAGCTTAATCTCGGACAGAGCGATGACCAGCCAGATCACCAGCAAGCAGCCGCCGACAGCGTTCAGCAGGAAGACCAGGACGCTCGAGCCGTCGAAGACAACCTGCAGACCGACGGAGACGAAGGCGAAGACCATCGACATGATGACCGCACGGTTCGGAACTGCGCCTTCATTGGTGTGGGCGAAGAAGCGCGGTGCCTCACCGCGGGTGGACATCGAGTAGACCAGGCGAGAGGTTGCGTAAATCTGAGCGTTGAACGCGGACAGCAGCGCCAGAACGATAATGGCCTCCATGAAGCCAACGGCACCCGGAATGTTCGCCTGCTTCAGAACCTGGGTGAACGGCGACTCAGCTGCGGAGTCAGCGCCGTCAATCTGGGAGTACGGCAACAGCAGGATGATGACGGTCACGCAGCCCAGGTAGAACACAGAGATGCGGAAGATTACCGAGCGGACAGCAGCAGCGATGGAGCGCTGCGGATCTTCAGCCTCAGCAGCGGCAATTGTGACAATCTCGATACCGCCGAAGGCGAAGGCCACGGCCAACAGACCAGCGGCAATGCCGGACACGCCATTCGGGAGGAATCCGGACTCGGCAATATGCGTCGTACCGACGAAGCTGGTGCCTGGCAGCAGACCGAAGAAAAGAAGAACGCCAATGACCAGGAACGCGATAATCACCGCGACCTTGATGAACGCGAACCAGAACTCGAACTCGCCGAAACCGCGCACATTCGCCAAATTCACTACAGCGAAGAAGACAACACAGATCAGGCCTGGAATCCAGCCCGGAATACCGAACCACGCACCCATGATGGCACCGGCGCCGGTGATCTCAGCACCGAGCACCATGATGAGCATGAACCAGTAGAGCCAGCCGAGGACAAAGCCAGCCGAGGAACCAAAGGCCATCTCGGCATAGGTGGAGAAGCTACCCGGTGTCGGGCGGGCAGCGGCCATCTCGCCGAGCATCTGCATGACGAGGACGACAATGAAGCCAGCGATGACATAGGAAACTAGAACACCCGGGCCAGCTGCCTTAATGCCGACGCCCGTACCAAGGAAAAGACCGGCACCGATTGCGGAGCCAAGACCCATCATGGTCAGGTGTCGAACCTGCAGCCCCTTGCCCAGCTGAGCTGTCTCGCCGGAGGTGGAGGTAATTTGCGATTCGGTCATGCCGCAAACATTACCTCGCTGATAACAGGGGCAATAACCGTATTACGGGTTTACCCCCATTCACCGTTTTGGGGTCAACTAATGTGCCTTCACGAGCACTGAAAGTAGGTTATCCGGCCAGCTCATCCGGCACGTCGGCAAGCTGAGCGAAAGCAGCGGCACCTTCGTCATTGCCCGGGCGTTCCGTGCGGCGGACGCACACCGCCGAGTGGTCCGGGTGATGGTAGAAGTGCATGTTGTCGCGGCCCGAAATTTCCCATGCCTGAATACGGCGGTTCTCCGCGGGGACATCGATGGGCGTATCGGGGGCAATGAGGATGCTTCGGTCAATAATGCAGTCATTGCCGAGGCTGACGCCGACGGTGCCGGCCGCGATATCGATGTGGCAGCGCTCGCCAACCGTGAGCGGCTTACGCTGACCGGAATCGTCATGAGCGGCAATGATGGAGGCCGACAGTCCCACCTTCGTGTGCGCGCCAATGACGACACCGGAGGATAGACGTCCCTCAATCTTGCATGGGCCCAGAGTGCCCGAGTTCAGCGAGACAAATCCCTCGCGCAGTACGGACGTACCCGGTGCCAAGTAAGCGCCCAACCGCACGCGCTCGGCCTCTGCAATGCGCACACCGGCGGGCAGCACATAATCGACCATGCGCGGCATGCGGTCGATGGCGTAGACGTGAATCAGACCGCGGACGCGCAAGTGGGTGCGCAGTTGCTCGAAGTTGTCCGGCAGACATGGCCCCTTATTGGTCCACGCCACCACATGGAGTAGCTCGTAGAGCCCCTTGGTGTTTAGCTGGTGCGGCTTGACCAGGCGGTGGGAGAGCAAATGCAGGCGCAGGTAGGCATCGTGCGGGTCGACAGCAGGCTTGGACAAATCCTCAATGGACGTGCGCACTGCCACCTGCTCCACGCGGCGATCCTCGTCCAAAATCACCTGACGAAGCAACTGTGGGGTCAGATCAGCGGCGCCGAGCCGGTGAGTGCTCGATTCTACGACCTCATCGCTTAACTGAGGTGCGGGAAACCAAGTATCGAGAACTGTACCGTCCATTGCGATGTTGGCGATTCCCGTAGCGACAGCACCAGATGTAATCATGATTCTTAATATTAGTATCCCTTTAAGGAATCTTCGCGGAAGGATGAACTATGCCCCTAGCTGGCCTTGAAAGCACACAGAAAATGAAGCAGTGGTTCTTAGTTAGCTTCATCATTGCTGTTAGTGTGCTCGGACTCGGCTTCGTCCTGGCCGTGCCGGTGGTCTTCTATGTCGGATTCGCACTGCTGAGTGCTTGGATTCTTGCCGTAGCCAGCTTCTTTGGTTTCGTTTTGCCGCCGCGAGCAATGCCAATTGGCGCAGTCGGTGTGGCTATTGCCGCAGTGGTTGCGCTCATCGCGCCGAACCGTCTTGTGCTGGTTATCGCAGTTGCCATCGCGGTGGGGCTCGGCGGTGGCATGATTGCCCGCCTTTTGCTGGAGCGCAAGAACCGCGATCAGCAGGCACGCATCGATGCCCTGCCGATGTGGGAGCGCGACGAGCTGGGCGATGTCGCCGAAACGCTTCGTCCTGCTTATCGACGAGACATCGATCCCACCCCAGTGCAGCTGCCACATGCAACGGCCAAGATTGTCGCGGCCGTCTGTAAGCCGCTGGCCGGTTCTACGGTGATTGTCAGCACGAATGAGCTGCGTCCGGTAATTGCGGTCTATGGCTCCCGTGTAGCTGTGGTCTATGGTCCCGGCGCGGGCGTTGTCGAGGAGGAAGGCGGAAACGGAGAGGCGACCGATTCTGCGGGGGAGGAGCGGGCGCTGGGGTCGTCGGCGAGCGAAACTCCGGAGGCAATCATTGCCCAAACTCTCCCGGAAGGAGCGAAAACCCTGGTCTTTGAGGTGGCTGATGGGCTTAAGCGACCGGCGGAGGGGAGAATTGGTGTGACCTCCGCCGAACCGCATGAGCTGGCGCTGTTCCTCGGCGGTGGCGCGCCCGCCAATGGGGATGCGATCAATGGTCGTGCGGCGCATATTCATCACAAAATTCTGGTTTCGCTGGCGCACAATGGTTTGTACGCTTAATTGATGTGAAATCGAAGTTAAATCTGCTCCAAGATCCTGTAGACCTCACGGCGGCACTGGTGGACATCGAATCGGTGTCCCACAATGAGACCGCGATTGCGGATGCCGTCGAGGCGGCATTGCGTGAGGTCGCGCAGGCAGATGAGTCGATTGAGGTCCTGCGCATTGACAACAACGTGATTGCGCGGACCCATCGGGGGTTGCCCCAGCGCGTGATTTTGGCAGGGCACTTGGATACGGTGCCAACTGCGGACAATGTGCCCTCGACGCGTGGGGTAGACGCGCAGGGGCGAGACACACTCTTTGGGTGTGGAACTGTGGATATGAAAAGCGGTGACGCGGTCTACCTGCATGCTTTTGCGACGCTGGCGGCAAGCCAGGAGTTGCAGCGCGACCTGACCCTCATCATGTACGAATGCGAAGAGATCGCCGCGGAGTTCAACGGGTTGCGGCACTTGAGTGAGTCGCATCCGGAGCTCCTGACTGGCGATGTCGCTCTGCTGGGCGAGCCCAGCGGCAATGTCATCGAAGCCGGCTGCCAGGGCTCTATTCGCCTGCGTCTGACCGCGCACGGCACACGTGCACACTCGGCCAGGGCATGGCTCGGCGACAATGCCGTGCACAAGTTAGCACCGGTGCTGTCACGCATTGCCGCCTATGAGCCGCAGACTGTGGATATCGACGGCTTGGCCTACCGCGAAGGGCTCAACGTCGTCTGGCTGGAGGCAGGGGTTGCCACCAATACGCTTCCCGACGAGGCGGTGCTGCGAGTCAACTTCCGATTCGCGCCCAACCGCAGCGCCGATGAGGCCATGGCACACTTCCGCGAGGTGCTGGGACTCGACGAGTTTGCGGCCGAGGATCTCACCGTCGATGTCGAGGATGCGAGCCCTGGGGCACTGCCGGGACTGCATGCGGCTGCTGCGAAGGAGTTGGTTGCAGTCGCAGGCGACGTCGTAAAGCCCAAGTTTGGGTGGACCGATGTGGCGCGTTTTTCGGCGCTCGGCATTCCTGCGGTGAACTTTGGCCCGGGTGACCCGGCGTACTGCCACAAGAAGGACGAGCAGATTCCGGTCGAGTGCATTACGGCACTGTGGGAGGACCTGCGGCGGTACTTGACCACCGCGCCGGTGGCTGAGTAAGCCTAGAATCACACCCTGCCCTCGCTGAGCGGGTGCGCGTATGTCATTGCTGGCATACATTGTGAGGTTATGAAACCTGTACGTACTCCGTCCCCAGCTAAGCGCCGTGCACTCCGCGGCCCAATCGCGATTCGACAGGCGGGCGAACCGCAGGCGTCTACGACCGACCGCAGGCTGTTGTCACACAATCCGAACACGGACTGGCTGCACAACGACACCTGGCGTGTGCTGCGCATTCAGTCGGAGTTCGTTGACGGCTTTGGTGCGTTGGCGGAGATTCCGCCGGCGGTGACGGTGTATGGTTCGGCACGTTTGCCAGAGGACAGCCCGTACTATCAGTGGGGCTTCGACCTGGGCAAGGCGCTGGCGGAGGCGGGTTACGCGACCATCACTGGTGGCGGCCCGGGCATCATGGAAGCCGCCAACCGCGGCTGCTACGACGCCGACGGCCTGTCCATTGGGTTGGGCATTGAGCTGCCGCACGAGCAGCACTTGAATGACTGGGTCGACCTGGGCATGAACTTCCGCTACTTCTTCGTGCGGAAGACCATGTTCCTGAAGTACTCGCAGGCGTTTATTTGTCTGCCGGGTGGTTTCGGCACGCTCGATGAACTCTTTGAGTCACTGGTGATGGTGCAGACTGAGAAGGTGGAAAATCACCCAATCGTGCTGCTCGGCACTGAGTTCTGGTCGGGGCTGGTTGATTGGATGCGTGAGAAACTAGTGGCCATGGAGCTAATCTCTCCGACTGATATGGACCTCTTCCTGGTCACCGACTCCATTGAAGAAGCAGTCGAGTACATCGAGGCCGCGCACGAAAAGCTGTTGGAAGAGTGTGAGCCGACCTCTGACGTTTCCGAAAAGCTCCGCCGAGTCCGTCGCTTCAGCGAAAGGTAGGACGCTGTGCGGAGTTTTTATCAGGACTCCGCGGTGCCGACGGTGATGGCCATCGTCAATCGCACCCCGGATTCCTTCTATGACCGTGGCGCGACGGCTGCGGAGGAGGCTGCGCTTGCTCGCGTCGACGAAGTTGTTGCGGCAGGCGCGGGCATTGTCGACATCGGCGGCGTCAAGGCCGGTATCGGTGCAGAAGTAACTGTTGCCGAGGAAATCGAGCGCGTGGTGCCGACCATCGCGAAGGTCCGCGAGCGCTATCCTGACCTGCACATTAGCGTCGACACCTGGCGCGCCGAAGTCGGAGAGGCCGCCATTAACGCTGGCGCCAACCTCATTAATGACACTTGGGCGGGCCATGACCCGGAGCTGCTGGAAGTCGCGGGTTCCCGCGGGATGGGTTACGTCTGCTCGCACACAGGTGGGGCACTGCCACGCACCAATCCGATTCGCGTGCGTTACGACGACGTCGTGGACGATGTCATCTCAGAAACCGGCAAACTCGCCCAGAGGGCAGTGGACGCTGGCGTGCCGGAGGACCGCATCCTCATCGATCCCACCCACGACTTTGGCAAGAACACCTACCACGGCCTCGAACTTCTGCGGCGCTGCAATGAGCTCGTGGCTACAGGCTGGCCGGTGCTTATGGCGCTGTCGAATAAGGACTTCGTCGGTGAGACTCTGGACCGCCCGGTCGAGCAACGTGTGCCCGGCACCTTGGCCGCGACTGCCCATGCGGCAGCTGCCGGCGTTGCGGTGTTCCGTTCGCATCAGGTGTCCGAAACCCTTGATGTCTGTCGCATGACTCTGGCTATTTTCGGTGATTTTGCACCACTGCATCCGGTGCGTGGGCTGGTGTAAGGGGCGTAGTTTGAGGCGCTTCACCCATGCCGCTGCGTGAAATAAAGGACTATGATGAAGAGAAGTAGTCGAAAATGCCGACAGGGATTCTAAACCGGAATCTTGAACCGGGGTCTTAGACCGAGGTCTTGAACCGGATTGTCAATCTCCCGGCTACCACAGCTGAGCTGGGGTAGCTGGTCGTCTCCTGCATCGACATTGTCTTAGAACGAAGGAGTTCACATGGCAGCAATGAAGCCGCGTACCGGTGATGGTCCGCTGGAGGCAGTTAAAGAGGGCAAGAAGATTGTAATGCGCGTCCCCGCAGATGGTGGTGGGCGCCTGGTGGTGGAACTGTCCCCGGAGGAAGCCAAGGAGCTCGGCGCAGAGCTCGTAGCAGTAGTGGAGTAGCAGAGTAGTGGGGTATCGGGTAGAGGCCGGGTAGTGGCCGGGCCTGTCCGGTTTTGACCCAGCGGCGACCTACACAGGTGGTGTAGGTCGCCTTTTCTTTTTCAGGTGATAACGGCTCGAATGAGGGGTTATGAACAAAAAGTACGGGCTGCAAATGTGAAACTGTGGGAGTTTATGACACTTTCAATCCAGTTTTCGGGGGTAGGGTCAGGCGGTCATTGCAT
>NZ_KV836064.1:965-70311 GCF_001838215.1 Corynebacterium sp. HMSC061H03 | reverse complement strand
CCATGATGCAATGACCGCCTGACCCTACCGCCCGAAAAACGGCTTCCAAACTGACATAAACCTAGTCAGTAACTCCCGGCAAGTAGCCTATTGAGTGTGAACAATAACCAGGACACCTCTCAAGACCCGGACACCGGCGCGGTCGAAACCACTCACGCCGCCCAGTCCACACAAGCCCCATCCGCAGTGGTAGCGGGCCTCATCGTCGATGAGCTGCTGCGTCTCGGCATGGTCGATGCCGTGGTGTGCCCGGGTTCCCGGTCCGCCCCGCTCGCCCGCGCTCTGGTCCAGGCCGCCGACGCGGCGAAGGTTCGCCTCCACGTACGTATCGATGAACGCTCCGCCGCCTTCCTCGCCCTCGGCCTGGCCTCGCGCACCCGCAAGGTGACCCCGGTAATTACAACGTCCGGCACAGCAGTGGCGAACCTCGTGCCCGCCATGGTGGAAGCCACCGCGTCGGGCATTCCGCTGCTGGCACTGACCGCCGACCGCCCCGCGCATTATCGAGGCACTGGCGCGAACCAGACCATCGTCCAGGATCGCCTGTTCGCTGATGCCTCCGTTGTCGAGTTCGATCTGGACGGCACCGCCCCGGTCACGAAGGCCACCGCCGCGCAGATCCGCGCCCGCATCGATCGCGTTGTCGCCGCCATGGCATCCGGCGCCGGCCACCTTAACGTCCGTTTTGTCGAACCGCTCGTGCCTGACGACGACTCCGTCGCCGACATCCCCGAGGGCCGCGCCGACGGCGGCCCCTGGACCACGATTGCGCCTACCAACAGCAACAACGTCGGCGCGGCCGCCATCGCAGCCAACTCGGCCACCGCAACCGGCCCGGCCAACGCGGCTAGCACAGCCACAATTGACATCAGCCGCCGCACACTCGTGATTGCGGGTTCGAATGCCCCGCACCTGCCGGCGCTGGAGGATCTGCCAACCATCGCTGAGCCGAATGCATATGCGCCGGCGCACCCGGTTCACCCGCTCGCGGCGGGTACTTTTGCGCAGATTCTGCCGGAGCAGATTGTGTTAGTCGGCAGGCCGACGCTGCACCGAGGTATCTCTAAGCTGCTGGCCAATCCGGATATCGAGCTGACCGTTGTCTCCGAAGCGGAAAACCACGGTTTTGGGGTGGAGTTCCCGGATGTGACGGCGAACGCAAGGGCCGTCGTTAGGCATGTGCAGACTGTGGGGGAGCAGGACCCGCAGTGGACGAAAATCTGTGAGGCTGCCAGCGAATTGGCGGTGAAGTCCGTGCGAGAGACGCTTACCGAGTCGATTGAAGCGGAGGAACCGCTGACCGGATTTCATGTGGCGGCGGCTCTGACGGATAGCCTGCGCACGGGTGACAACGTGGTGCTGGGCGCGTCGAACCCGGTGCGCGATGCGTCGTACACGGGCCTGCCTTTCCCGGGTGTGAACACGTATGCGGGACGAGGTGCCGCGGGCATCGACGGCACGGTGGCGACGGCAATCGGTATTGCGCTGGCGTCCGACCGTGAGCATGCCGACGAGATTCGCCCGCCGCGGACGATTGCACTTATGGGTGACCTGACGTTCCAGCACGACTCCGCAGCGTTGGCAATTGGGCCGCTGGAGCCGAGGCCGGAAAACCTCACCATCGTGGTGGCCAATGATGCCGGTGGCGGTATTTTCGAGACGCTGGAGGCGGGCAGCCCGGCTCTGCGGGGAAGCTTTGAGCGCATCTTCGGCACGCCGCAGGACGTGGACTTTGAGGGCATCTGCCAGGCTTACGGGGTCGAGCACGTGCGTGTCGACCGCCTCCCAGATCTGCTCGCGCAGTTGCACCCGGATACCGATGTCGACGGCATCCGCGTCATTGAGGTGGCGACCACGCGTGCGACGCGTCGGCAGTTGCATCACAAGCTGGCATACAATGCGGAGATTGGGGTGCTGGACAAGCACTAGCCGGCCGGCAGCATCCAATCAGAGCTGGAAACAATCAGGGACAGAAAAATAGGGAGGTCGCGACCGCCATGCAGTGGAAAACTGCCCTGGCCAATTGGCCGCGCTTCCTTCGTCAGGTACTGCTCTTTGTGATGATTTGCCTGTTGCTGTCGTGTCTGGCCATGGTGGTTGGCTGCTTCATTAATGACCGCAATATCGAGTCGAACATGGGGCAGTCCGTAGCCAATGTGCGCTCGGTCGAGCTCCTTCGCACCACGGTTGATTTCGTCGACGAGAATGGTGATTTTCAGTCGCCACCAACCGGTTTGCTCTATCCCGTTGGTCTGGAAGAGGGGCAGCGCGTCCGCGTCGAATACGACCGCACTGATCCCAATGTCGTCCGCGTCGCCGGACGCACATGGACGTTGTCACTTCTCCCGGCGACCAGCATCGCTTCGGTTGCGTTTATCGTTGTCGCGCCGTTGTGGTGGTTGTCGTTGCGCGCAACCCGTCGTTTACAAAGAGATCCCCAAAAGGTAAACAGAGGGTCACTTTCGCTTTCCGACGAGATGGAAAACTAGCACCATGCGCGTTGCCATCATTGCTGAAAGCTTCTTGCCCAACATCAATGGAGTGACAAACTCCGTGCTGCGGGTGTTGGAACACTTACGCCGTGAAGGACACGAGGCGCTGGTGATTGCGCCGGGCGCTCGGGACTGGCAGGAAGAGGCAGAGTTCTACTGCGACTACCGCATTGAGCGTGTGCCCACTGTGATGGTGCCGTTGATTGATTCGTTGCCGATTGGTGTGCCGAACCGTCGGGTAGCGTCGGCGCTGACGCAGTTTAAGCCGGATGTTGTCCACTTGGCTTCGCCATTTGTGCTCGGTGGTGCGGGCGCGCTGACTGCCAAGGCACTGGGCATCCCGGCTGTGGCCATCTATCAGACGGACGTTGCGGGTTTTGCCAAGAACTACAAGTTGGCGGGGCTCTCCACGGCCGCGTGGTTGTGGACGCGCGTGATTCACAACTCCTGCGCCCGAACGCTGGCGCCGTCGTCGCCGACTATTGAGGACCTGCAGGATCACAAGATTCGTGATGTCTACCGCTGGGGCCGCGGTGTTGATGCGGTTCGCTTTACTCCGACAAAGCGTAGTGAAGAGCTCAGGAAGCAGTGGAGCCCGGAGGGCAAGCCGATTGTTGGTTATGTCGGCAGGCTCGCGGCGGAGAAGTCTGTGGAGCGGCTGGCAGCGCTGAACGGCCGCGATGATATCCAGGTGGTCATTGTCGGCAATGGCCCGGAGCTGCAGAAGCTGCAGAAGCAGATGCCGAATGCCGTCTTTACCGGACAGCTCACCGGCGATAAGTTGGCAGCGGCATTCGCCAGTCTGGATGTGTTCGTCCACACCGGTGACTTTGAAACCTTCTGCCAGGCGGTACAGGAAGCCCACGCCTCCGGTGTGCCGGCTATCGCTCCGAACGCAGGCGGCCCGCGCGACCTGATTACCAACGACGTCAACGGCTACCTGCTGGAACCCAAGACTTTCACCCGCGATCTGTCTGAGGCGGTCGACAAGCTGCTGCTCGTCGACGATGAGCTGGCACGTAAGCAGCTGCGCAACCGCTGCCGCGACACCGTGACCGAACGCACCTGGGAAGCACTGTGTGCAGACCTGGTTCGCCACTACGAGGAGGTTTCTGGGGTCTCCGCGGCCGAGACGTCAAGCAAGGTCGCAGCAGATGCGATTGATGCCTCCCGTACAGGTGCTGCTACGCGTCAGAAGTCGGTCGCGTAATCTGGACATCGTGTCTAGGGCTGATTTAACGAAAAATCCCAGCGAAGTCGCCTCGATGTTCGACGGCGTGGGGAAGAATTACGACATCACCAATACCGTGCTCACCGGTGGTATTGACCACTACTGGCGTGTGCGCACGGCAAAGCGCCTGAACCTGCAGCCCGGCCAGAAGGTCCTCGACCTGGCCGCTGGTACGGCTGTTTCCTCAGTGGAGTTGGCAAAGTCTGGCGCATACGTCGTTGCCTGTGACTTCTCCCGAGGTATGCTCAAGGCCGGTGCACACCGCGATGTTCCCAAGGTCTGCGGTGACGGCATGAAGCTGCCATTCCCGGACAACACCTTCGACGCGGTGACCATCAGCTTCGGTCTGCGCAACATCGTGGACTACAAGGCGGGCCTCGCTGAGCTAGCCCGCGTGGCCAAGCCCGGAGGCCAGCTAACAGTCTGTGAGTTCTCCACCCCTGTGGTGCCGGTGTTCAGCACCTTCTACAAGGAATACCTGATGCGGGCACTGCCGCAGATTGCCAAGGTTGTCTCCTCGAACCCGGAGGCCTATGTGTACTTGGCGGAGTCGATTCGCGCCTGGCCAAACCAGCCGCAGCTTGCCCGCGACATCAATGCCTCTGGCTGGGAGGATGCCGGTTGGCAGAATCTCACCTTCGGTATCGCAGCGCTGCACTCGGCAACCAAGCCCGTGCAGTAGCTCGCTAGCTCTCAGTCGGGCTGGGTCGCAGGGTCCGTCGTAAAGCGATTCCTACTGCCAGGGCTGGCGCCCGAACCACTTATCGGAGGCCAGCGCTGTCCTCCCCGAAGCGCGCCAGAGTCGCGCCACTACGTCGCGGTCGTGTTCCGTGACCAGGTTTCCCATCAGGCGTGCGGCAACACCCATGAGCTGGCTTCCCCACGGGGCGCCGATGGTCAGCGGGCCGACCGTGGGAAGGAAGCTCGGGTACGTCAGCGTCAGCGCCAACTTGCGAGCCAGCGAGAAGCCGGTGCCGTAGTGGTCGCGAAGTAGGGCGGGCCAGGAGTGCGTCAGCCCATCGCGGCCCGCACCAATCGAACTAATCAGCTCCACTGCCAGTCGCGCCGACTCCATGCCGTAGTCAATGCCCTCACCGTTGAGCGGGTTGACCAAGCACGCAGCATCACCGAGCAACGCCCAGTTCGGCCCCGCCACATTCGACACGGCACCGCCCATCGGCAGCAGCGCCGACGTCACGTGCTCCGGCTCGCTCATCTGCCACTGATCGCGCACCTGTCCGTGGTACTCGCGCAGCAACTTCTTCACATTCGTGCGCGCCGGGCGTGCCGATGTCGCCAGCGCCCCACACCCCACATTCGCCCGGCCTTCTCCCAGCGGGAAAATCCAGCCATAGCCCGGGTGCGTCTGCCCATCGGAGCTGCGCAGTTCCAGGTGCGAGTGAATCCAGTCATCCGCTACGTCTGCGCTGTCGAAGCTGACATACGACCGTGCGGCCACGCCAAAGACGTTGTCTCGATGCCACGCACGCCCCAGCTGCTTGCCGACGGTACTGCGGACCCCATCGGCCACGAGCAACCAGCGGGCCGAGATGGTGTGTGGCTTGCCCTCGCGGTCGGAAAGCTCCACCTCGCGCACGCCATGACCCCGCGTGCCGCCAGTGTTCAGCGCTCCGAGAACCACCTTCCGCGCTGCGACTCCATCAAAGACCTGCGCACCGGCATCAGCGGCGGCATTGAGCAAGAAAGTGTCGAGCTCAACTCGCGACATCGCGGATCCGACAGCGGGAAAAGTGCCGGAGGCATCATCTGGCCAAGGTGCGGTGATGGAGCCGCCGAAGCCGTGCAGCTTGAGTCCGCGGTTGCGGTTGCGGCGCAGGAGCTCGTCGTCAAGCCCTAGACGACGTAGCTCAGCGATGGCGCGAGGAGTGAGTCCGTCGCCACAAGTTTTGTCGCGCGGGAAGCGCTGGGAGTCGACCACAGTGACCGAAAAACCGGCGCGGGCGGCGTGAATCGCGGCTGCGGAGCCGGTGGGGCCTGCGCCAACAATGAGCACGTCAGTGCTGCTGGGTAGAGCGACGGTGCCGTCGAACGTGGGGGAAACTCGCGAAATCGGGCTTGAGGTCATTGCCCCAGCGTATAACGACGTTGAAACAAATATGGGAACTGGTCTGCTAGCCACTATGCTCGTAAGGTAGTTTATTTAGCAGTTTCTTATCTTTTATCGTCAGTTAGGCAGGTCTCGAATGCGTACTGGAGACTACTCCGGGCTTAGTTCCGGAAGTGCTCAGGGCACTGGTGAGCACACCGCCACTAGTTCTCACTTCGTTGATGAGGCGCTGGAAGCAACTATCACCGAGGGAATGCGCAAGAGCGAGGACCTCCTGATTACCGAGCTGGGGCGCGGCGAGGACTTCCTAGTCGAGCGGGTTTCCCACCTAGCTCACGCTGGTGGTAAGCGCTTCCGCCCGATGTTTACCATGCTGGCCGCGCAGTTCGGTGAGAACCCGGAGAGCGATAAGGTCATCACCGCCGCGACGGTGCTGGAGCTGACGCACCTGGCGACGCTCTACCACGACGACGTCATGGATGAAGCGGATAAGCGCCGCGGCGTGCCCTCCGCAAACTCGCGCTGGGACAACACCGTCGCCATTCTGGCCGGTGACTACCTCTTCGCTGCTGCGTCCCGCCTGCTGGCAGAGCTCGGCTCCGAGAGCGTGGCTCACTTCGCTGAGACCTTCGGTGTTCTTGTCACAGGTCAGATGCGCGAGTGCCTCAACGACTTGGACCTGCCGATTGAAGAGCGCATCGAGCGCTACCTGAAGGTCATTGCCGAAAAGACCGGTGTGCTCATCGCATCGGCTGGCTATCTCGGTGCCTATCACGCCGGTGCGTCCGCCGATATTTCCAACGCGCTGCGCCGCTATGGCGAACTAATCGGTATCGTTTTCCAAATTGTCGACGACATCATCGACATCTCCTCCAACACCGATCAGTCTGGCAAGACTCCGGGCACTGACTTGCGCGAGGGTGTCTTCACGCTGCCGGTTCTCTACGCGCTGCAGGAAGATACTCCAGCCGCTGACCGCCTCCGTGAGATTCTCGTCGGCCCAGTCGCCGACGACGCGCTTGTCGACGAGGCCCTCGAGCTCCTGGCTCAGACCAACGGCGTGGCTCGCGCGATGGAGAAGGTCAATGAACTGCTGGATGAGTCCGACCGCGTCATTGCTGACCTTCCCGACTGTGCGGCCAAGGATGCTCTGCGTCACGTTGCTCGCTACACCGTGGAGCGCGTGGGGTAGTGGATTGAGCTCCATCGGCGAGACGAGCCTAGGGACGAGCACTGCTCTGAGGTGAGCTCGGCTCTGGGTTGAGTTCTGCTGAGGGGTGAATCCGGGTAGGAAAATATCCTCTCGACCTGCCGATTTGTGTAAATGACAGAGTAGTGGGTAGCATTCCATTCGCACCGTTTAAGAGTGCACGCCAGATTGCCCGAGCGGCCAAAGGGAGCGGATTGTAAATCCGTCGGCATTGCCTTCGTTGGTTCGAATCCATCATCTGGCACAGTGAAATCACCGCGAGAACTTTCTCGCGGTGATTTTTTTTGTTTGTAGGGGCCGTTGGTGGGGATGCGGGGCAGGGGTTTGGGGTAGGGGCTCGAGTGAGGGGCTCTGGATTAAGCGGGGGCAGGGGCTCGAGTTAGAGGCTCGAGTTAGAGGGCAGCCACTCATCGATGAGCTATTCACTTATGGTTCCGCTGGAGCTCATCGATAAGTGAATAAATTATCCATAAGTGCGCGCCAAATGTCTGCAAACGCGACAAGAAATACCGCTGCCTACCTGCTGATTTGTGCTTAGTGGTGATTTCGGGTTAATCTTTGCAAGGCTTCACGGAGAGCACAGAGCGAAACAAAGCGGTCAACAATTGGCCACGGAGTTACGTGCTGAGTTCAACGGATGCTGATGCCCCCTTAGCTCAGTCGGCAGAGCGTTTCCATGGTAAGGAAAAGGTCGACAGTTCGATTCTGTCAGGGGGCTCTGTTCTTTTATACGGACTTATGTCCGGTAGAGAATAGGGGCGATGTAGCTCAGATGGTGAGAGCGCACGACTCATAATCGTGAGGTCGGGGGTTCGATCCCCCCCATCGCTACTACGGACAGTGATGTTCGTCGAACCCCGCCTTGATTATGCAGCAATGCAGTAAGGTGGGACATTGTCAGCTAAGGACTGAAAAGTTCTTTCGCTGGTGGTGAAGGGGCGTGGCTCAATTGGTAGAGCAGCGGTCTCCAAAACCGCAGGTTGCAGGTTCGAGTCCTGTCGCCCCTGCAAGTACCCGTCATCCAGGGCGTATAAAAATGCGTCTGGGTGGCGGGTTTTTCGTTTATGTTCGGTGGCGGTGGGGCAATGCGAGTTACTGACTGCGTTTATGACAAAAACAGCCCGAAAAATGGCTTGAAAGTGTCATAAACCCATACAGTTTCACATTTGCAGCCCCAAGTTCGCATCCCCGAGCGAGCGGCCGAAGCGAGCAGCCCGAGCGAGCAGCCCGTAGCTCTTTGGGGTTGTCAGAATCGAATCTCGAAGCCTGCGGTTCCCACGAAGGGCATTTCTTCGATAGTGTGGATTATCGGCTAGAATTTACGCACTGAACCAGACTTGCTCTGCACAGTGGGGGCTTGGCTCCGGAGAACTTCCCCGGAGTTTGCCCTTGAAGAATTCACGTTTGAGTTTCACTGTGCAGTATCTTTAGGTCTCATATGCACGAAGTAGCGAAGGAGCATCGTGTCTGAGGAAAACCAGACTTTCCAGGCGGCGGCTCGCCCGTCCGGTAAGCGCCAGGCGACGGGCGCGCAGACCACCGTGGCGAAGAAGCCTGCGCGTGAGAAGGAGACCAACGAGCTTTCGACTCGTAACCCTTTGGTTTTCATCAAGCAGGTTGTTGACGAGCTGCGCAAGGTGATTTGGCCGACCGGCCGCCAGATGGTCACCTACAGCATCATCGTGATTCTGTTCCTGATTGCCATGATCGCTCTCGTGTGGGGTGTGGACACGCTGGCCGGTCTGGGTGTTCGATCGGTGTTGGGCAAGTAATCGGTTATACTGTTTGAGTGATGCTTTTCATCCCGCCTCCGAGTTCCGGACGGCGGGATTATTCGTTAGCGCAGCTGGCGTCTGGCTGTGCGAAGTGATTGCGGATGGCATATTGGCTCTTAAGACTCTTTAGGCGAAGATGCCAATGTCGCGAACCGTTGATGTAGATACAAGAGGGGTTAGCACGACATGAATGATGGTCAGAATATTTTCTCCGAGGCCCAGTCCGCGGATGCTGCCGCAACTGAGCAGGATGCGCAGGACGCACCGGCTCAGGTAGAAGCTCCGGCCGAGGGTGCAGCCGACGCAGCCGCAGCCGACACAGCCGCAGCTGACACGGCTGCAGCAGAAGCAGCGCCGGCAGAGGAGACTGCCGCTGACGCTGAGGCACAGGCAGCTGCTGACGCAGATGCCGAGTACCGTAAGCGCCTGCGCGAGTTCCAGCGTGAGCTCAAGCGTCGTCCGGGCGACTGGTACATCATCCAGTGCTACTCCGGCTACGAGAACAAGGTGAAGACCAACCTGGAAATGCGCGCCCAGACCATGGGTGTCGATGAGCAGATCCACGAGGTCATCGTTCCGGTTGAGGAAGTCGAAGAGCGCAAGGACGACGGCAAGAAGAAGATCGTTAAGCGCAAGCTGCTGCCGGGCTACGTTCTGGTCCGTATGAGCCTGGATGATCCGTCCTGGTCCGTCGTCCGCGACACCCCGGGTGTTACTTCCTTCGTTGGTAGCGAGGGCCAGCCGTCCAAGGTCAAGATCCGTGAGGTCGCTAAGTTCCTCATGCCGAAGGAGACCATCACCGCGGACGCCGCTGAGGAAGCTGCAAATGCCGACGGTGAGCTGGCCGTCGCAGCGGCTCCGCAGACGGAGAAGAAGGCCGTCGCCATCGACTACGAGGTCGGCGAGTCCGTCACCATCCTGTCCGGTCCGTTCGCATCCGTGGCGGCGACCATCTCCGAGATCGACCCGGACACCGGCCGCATGAAGGCTCTGGTTTCCATCTTCGGCCGTGAGACCCCGGTCGAGCTGGGCATCGATGAGGTTGAGAAGCTGAACTAGGCCCGACCTTAAGCCAGGCGCAGAGCCAGGCGGCAAGCACAGCCCTAAGCCAAGCGCCGCGGAAGGCACCAGCTAGCTCGCTCGCGCAACCAATCCGGTAACGGATTTTGATGCACGCCATACGCTGCGGTAACGTAGCCGGGCGTGCATTTTTGTGCCTTGAGCACAGATGCGCCAAGTAATTCGTATCCCCGGTGGCTGGCACCAACTCGATGACCAGCGCCAGCGGCCTTGATGGTCGAGGGCGCAAGGTCGTCGTAAAGCGTCGGCATCCGGACGGGGTGAGTCGCCTTTTCATCGGGGCGGCGTGCCCCGGTAACTAGGAAGTAGGTTAATCCGATGGCTCCGAAGAAGAAGCTTTCTGCGATTATTAAGCTGCAGATTCAGGCTGGTCAGGCTAACCCGGCTCCGCCGGTTGGTCCGGCACTGGGTGCCCATGGTGTCAACATCATGGAGTTCTGCAAGGCTTACAACGCAGCAACTGAGAACCAGCGTGGCAACGTTGTCCCGGTTGAAATCTCCGTCTACGAAGACCGCTCCTTCACCTTCGTTCTGAAGACCCCGCCGGCAGCTAAGCTGCTGCTGAAGGCCGCTGGCATTCAGAAGGGCTCGGGCGTTCCGCACACCGACAAGGTCGGTTCCGTGACCTGGGAGCAGTGCAAGGAAATCGCCGAGCTGAAGAAGCCGGACCTGAACGCCAACGACATCGAGATGGGTGCACGCATCATCGCCGGTACCGCTCGTTCCATGGGCATCACCGTTGAGGGCGCTAAGTAAAGCCATCAGCTTTTAGCTGCACCTTCATCAAGTGGTAGGGCCAGCTTCGGCCCGCTAAACACCACAATCCAACCATTTCACTTAATTGAGATTGGACATTTCATGAGCAAGAACTCTAAGGCATACCGCGCCGCCGCCGAGAAGATCGACGCCGGCCGCATCTACTCTCCGCTCGAGGCCGCTAACCTGGCCAAGGAGACTTCCTCCAAGAACTACGACGCCACCATCGACGTCGCCATCCGCCTGGGCGTTGACCCGCGCAAGGCTGACCAGCTGGTTCGCGGCACTGTCTCCCTGCCGAACGGCACCGGTAAGACCGTCCGCGTTGTCGTCTTCGCTGCTGGCGAGAACGCCACCAAGGCTGAAGAGGCCGGCGCTGACTTCGTCGGTTCCGAGGAGCTGATCGAGAAGATTCAGGGCGGCTGGACCGACTTCGACGCTGCTATCGCTACCCCGGACCAGATGGCCAAGGTTGGCCGCGTGGCTCGTATCCTCGGCCCGCGTGGTCTGATGCCGAACCCGAAGACCGGCACCGTTACCCCGGATGTCGCTAAGGCTGTCACCGAGATCAAGGGCGGTAAGATTTCCTTCCGCGTCGACAAGGCTGCAAACCTGCAGGCTGTTATCGGTAAGGCTTCCTTCGACGCTGAGAAGCTGGCCGAGAACTACGGTGCGCTTATCGACGAGCTGATGCGCCTCAAGCCGTCCGCTGCTAAGGGTAAGTACCTGAAGAAGATCACCGTCTCCGCCACCAACGGCCCGGGCATCCCGGTTGACACCAGCGTGATCAAGGACTACACCGCCTAAATCAGCATCAGCCGATAGGCGAGTGTGCTCTTCACGAGTCACTCGAGAGTGACTCTGAGCAAAGCTCTTTAAAACCGCCGCCGCGCGCACTTTCCAGAGTGTGTGAGGTGGCGGTTTTGCATTGGCATAAGGGGTATCGATAGCGCGGTGGGGGCTTGGGCGCGGTAGACGTCGTAAAGCGAATTGCTAATCCAAACAACTAATCCAGGCGAAATGGACTCACAGCCAAAGTTTGTTGCTTAAAATCGCGACTATGACGTTAATTTTGGAACCCGAAGAAGGGCTGGAGGCGCTCGGCGAGATTAATCGCCTGGCGCAGCTCGACGACGGTTCCGGAATTATTGAACCGCAGCTCATCTCGTATCTCGACTCGTTGGGCGACGACGCCTATGACATGCCCTGCCTGCGCATCGCGGGACAGACTCTGCTGGGCGAGGTACTGACGGGGCTAGGGGAGGACGAGCGCGTAGCTGAGGTCCTTCGCCGCAATATCCAGGACTCTGTGGTGCTTCCGGGGATGAGTGAGGAGGAAGCTCTACAAGCTCGGGCGGCGCAGGTCGTGGTCGTGCGGCTGTTGCGCATCATCGCGCGGATGGAGGCCGTCGAGCTGCGTAATGTCGTGGCGCAGCAGTGCCTGGCATCGCAGATCCCGCCGGTTGTGCGCGTGGCACTGACACTCACCGTGGATATTCTCGACGCCGCCAGATTGGACGCACATCCCGACGACATGGTGCGCGTGGTGCTCGACTACGCCGACCAAGTGCTCTGGCTTGCCGACGACGACCTGAATGCGTACTTTGCCGAGCTCGAGATGATTGTCCAGCAACGTGAGAAGGACCTGGAGTTCGGCCGCTTCGGAGAGCCAGGTGCGGCGCGGTTTGGATAGGCGATTTGGTTAATTGCCAGGGTCTGGTATAAAGTTTCGTCACGAAGTTTGACCGGCTTCCAATCGGTACCAACATCGAGTTGGGAAGATGGAGGTTGGTACTCAAGTTTCACCGAAGACCGTCGGTCATTCGCTTTGAAAGAAGCGGATTGAAGGTTTCATTGTAGGAATACAGTGAGCGGCCCACGCAGGAGGACTTGGAAGCGCTTGCGCAGTTTGACTTCACCTGTTGACCTTAGGGTCGGCGGAGTTGAAGTGGAACATGCCAAAAGAATTGTGCGCCCCATCCTTGTGCGAGGATTGGGGCGTTTGTTGTATTTGCGCAAAAGAATCCTTCACTTGGCCGAGCGGAAAATTGCAAAGACCAGGAAGGAGGCGAGAGTACACATGGCAGCAAATGCTGAGAAGATTGCAGCTGTTGCAGCGCTGAAGCAGGACGTTGAAGAGTCCAACGCTATCGTGCTGACTGAGTACCGCGGCCTGTCCGTTGCGGAAATCACGGAACTGCGTCGCGCCCTCGGTGCTGATGTTAAGTACTCCGTCGCCAAGAACACCATGATCAAGATCGCTGCCGACGAGGCAGGGATTGAGGGTCTTGATGAGCACCTGAACGGCCCGACTGCAGTCGCCTTCATCAAGGGCGAGGCTGTGGATGCGGCTAAGGCGATTAAGAAGTTCGCCGGTGACAACAAGAACCTCGTGATCAAGGGCGGCTACATGGACGGTGCTGCAATGGATGCAGCACAGTTCGAGGCTCTTGCGGATATGGATAACCGTGAGACCACGCTGGCAAAGCTGGCTGGTGCCTTCAACGGCGTTCTGGCGAACGTCGCTGGCCTGCTCGACGCTCCGACCTCCTCGGTTGCCCGCCTTGCTGCGGCACTCGAGGAAAAGAAGTAATCCCGAGCGGCTCGCGATCTACGCGAACTAAATCACGCGAAAAACTTTTCAATATCACTTTGACGGCTTCGACCCCAGGGATCTCTGAGGGGAGCGGCCGCACCACACTCATAGGAGAATATCCATGGCTAAGTACACCACTGAGGAACTGCTCGAGGCTTTCAAGGAAATGACCCTCGTTGAGCTCACCGAGTTCAAGAAGGCTTTCGAGGAAGAGTTCGACGTTACCGCTGCTGCTCCGGTTGCAGTTGCTGCTGCAGGCGCTGCTGGCGGCGAGGCTGCTGCTGAGGAGAAGGACGAGTTCGACGTCGTCCTCGAGGACGCTGGCGCTAAGAAGATCGGCGTTATTAAGGCTGTCCGTGAGATCGTCTCCGGCCTGGGCCTGAAGGAGGCTAAGGAGATGGTTGAGTCCGCTCCGAAGGCTATCCTGGAGGGTGCTTCCAAGGACGACGCTGAGGCTGCTAAGGCTAAGCTGGAAGAGGCTGGCGCAAAGGTTGCCCTCAAGTAATTCAATTACTTGCCTCGGCCCCGGTAGTGGCCTAAAGCTACCAATTCTGACCGCCAATTCTGGGCTTCGTGCCCGGGGTTGGCGGTTCTTTTGTTCCTGGGGCCTTTGCTAACCCACCTGACCCGGGCAAAACCTCACTAATCTCACCCGTCACAGGGAGTTGAGGCAAAAACCAGCCCACTCATTGTCTTGATTACCCTTATTGGCCTGTAAAGTATCTAACATGCTCTCACGGCCGAGAATTTTGTCTATCCTTCTGTTGGGTCTAGGCACCGCACTGCTTGCTGCTGGCATTTTGCTGCCCAAAGTGCTCAATGTTGATCCCAAAATGCCGCTTGACCTGCCGCCGGTGTCGTATACCCTGCGGGCGGAAGACGGCGTATCCACCAGGATTAACGAAGAGGGCAAGCGGGAAGAAGTGCACTCGCCGCTGCAGCGACAGCTTCACGGCGTGCTCATCGAACCCGCGGATGCGGACAAGGTTTCGCTCCGCGTCGGCGTGACTGAAATGCGTGAGCTTCCCCCTGAGGTTATCGGCACCGACCCGCTGACGGAGCTTATCGAGGCCAATATCTGGACAGTGACCATCGACCGACTCACCGGCGAGGCGCTGGCTCCTGCGACGCTTGTCGACCGCATGGCGGGCGTTCCACGGTCAGTGGCTTTCGAGGGGAACTGGGTGAAGCTCCCGGCCGACACGGAGGAAAAGGAATACCTGATCTTTGATGATCTCCTCCACGATTCCTTGCCGGCAAAGTTTGTCGGGGAAGAGGAGCGCGGTGGTAACCGTGTCCTGCATTTCCGTCAGGACATTGAGAAGACGAATCTCGCCCAGAAGTACCGTTCTTACGTCTCTCAGCTAACCCAGGATGACAAGTCCGGATTCCTCCAGTACCAGGGCACGCGTGATTTGTGGGTTGAGCCCAAGTCTGGCTCGGTGATCGATATGGCCGAGGACATCCACCTTTGGTGGGAGACCCGCGACGGCGAGCCGATCATGGACTACCTGCGCTTCAACGGCAAGATGGACGAAGGCCTTTCCAATCAGCTTCTCTTTGGCGCAATACAGAATTTCCAGCGCCCAGCTCTAGAGCCATGGTCAATCGGCCTCATTGCGTCCGGTTCGATTCTGGTATTCATCGCAATCGTGGGCATCGTGCGTCCTTCGACCCGTCGTAAAGCAGAGTAACGCTTTACGACGGCCATAGCGCCCAGGCCTCATCGTTATATCGGTAACGGGTGAATGCGACACGCCCGATTTGTCAAGTTGTACTAGACAACTGCCAGTTTTTGATATAGGCTAAATCGTTGCGCTGGAATTAGTGTATCTGTCGCCAGCTCTTTTATAGTTTGCGCTCGGAGCGCGGGGCTATTATGTAGCACCGTTTTTCGTGCATCTAGCTGTTAAAGGAGTTGCTGCGGCGCCGCCGTTAGGGCTCGGGGCTCGCCTTTAAAGGCTGGTCTTGGAGGCCAAGTGGCGGGGGAATCACTTTCGTGTGTGACCAAAGGTTAGACGCAAAGTATCCCGGTGCGCAACAGAAATAATTCCTGCAACTTGAATCGCGTATAAACCAAGCGGGCGGAGCGCACCACCGGTTGCCGGTGTGCTCCACCGCGTGAGGTGCTGGAAGGACGCATCTTGGCAGTCTCCCGCCAGACCAAGGCAGTAACCGGTATTCCCGGAGCTTCGAAGAGGTACTCGTTTGCAAAGATTCAGGAGCCGATTGCGGTTCCTGGTCTGCTCGACCTGCAGCGTGAGTCTTTCGCATGGCTCATTGGCACGCCTGAGTGGCGCGCTCGTCGCCAGGAGGAGCTCGGAGAAGACGCTCGGGTTACCAGCGGTCTCGAAGATATTCTAGAAGAGCTCTCTCCGATCGAGGACTACTCCCAGAAGATGTCCCTGACGCTGTCGGACCCATGGTTCGACTCCGTCAAGAACACCGTGGATGAGTCCAAGGATAAGGACATCAACTACTCGGCTCCCCTCTACGTCACCGCGGAGTTCACCAACCGCGAGACCGGTGAGATTAAGAGCCAGACCGTCTTCATCGGTGACTTCCCGATGATGACGGACAAGGGTACGTTCATCGTCAACGGAACTGAGCGTGTCGTTGTTTCTCAGCTGGTGCGCTCTCCGGGCGTCTACTTCGATGAGACCATCGACAAGTCCACCGAGCGCCCGCTGCACTCGGTGAAGATTATTCCGTCGCGCGGTGCGTGGCTGGAGTTCGACGTCGACAAGCGGGACACCGTCGGCGTTCGTATTGACCGTAAGCGTCGCCAGCCGGTCACGGTTCTGCTGAAGGCTTTCGGCTGGACCACCGAGGAGATCAAGGAGCGCTTCGGCTTCTCTGAGATCATGATGGCCACCCTGGAGAAGGACGGTGTTGCAAACACCGACGAGGCCCTGCTGGAGATTTACCGCAAGCAGCGCCCGGGTGAGCCGCCGACGCGCGAGTCCGCGCTGGCTCTGCTGGAGAACAACTTCTTCAAACCGAAGCGCTACGACCTGGCTAAGGTCGGTCGCTACAAGGTCAACCGCAAGCTGGGCCTGGGCGCTGATGCCTCCGGCGAGATGGTTCTGACCGAGCAGGATATTGCTACCACCATCGAATACCTCGTGCGTCTGCACGACGGCGAGAATGTTATGACCTCGCCGGAAGGCGTCGAAATCCCGGTTGAGACCGACGATATCGACCACTTCGGTAACCGTCGTCTGCGTACCGTAGGCGAGCTGATTCAGAACCAGGTCCGCGTGGGTCTGTCCCGCATGGAACGCGTGGTTCGTGAGCGCATGACCACTCAGGACGTGGAGTCGATCCAGCCGACCACCCTGATTAACGTGCGCCCGGTTTCCGCGGCTATCCGTGAGTTCTTCGGTACTTCCCAGCTGTCCCAGTTCATGGACCAGAACAACTCGCTGTCGGGTCTGACCCACAAGCGTCGTCTGTCCGCACTGGGCCCGGGTGGTCTGACCCGTGACCGTGCTGGCCTTGAGGTTCGAGACGTTCACCCGTCCCACTACGGTCGCATGTGTCCAATTGAGACCCCAGAGGGTCCGAACATTGGCCTGATTGGTTCGCTGTCCTGCTACGCACGCGTGAACCCGTTCGGTTTCATTGAGACTCCGTACCGTCGCGTCCGCGATGGTGTCATCACCGACGAGGTCGACTACCTCACCGCTGATGAGGAAGACCGCTACGTCGTCGCGCAGGCCAACACCCCGATCGACGAGAACGGCCACTTCGTTCAGGAGACCCTGTCTGTTCGTAAGAAGGGTGGTGACGTCGAGTCCGTCCGCGCCGATGAGGTCGACTACCTCGATGTTTCCCCGCGTCAGATGGTCTCCGTGGCTACCGCCATGATTCCGTTCCTCGAGCACGACGACGCTAACCGTGCCCTGATGGGTGCGAACATGCAGCGCCAGGCTGTGCCGCTGCTGCGTTCGGAGGCTCCGTTCGTCGGTACTGGTATGGAGCAGCGTGCTGCTTACGACGCCGGCGATGTCATTGTCGCTTCGGCCACCGGTGTGGTCGAGACCGTGTCGGCAGACTTCATCACCATCATGGATGATGAGGGCCAGCGCCACACCTACCTGCTGCGCAAGTTTGAACGCACCAACCAGGGCACCTGCTACAACCAGAAGCCTCTGGTTGACGAAGGTCAGCGTGTTGAGGCCGGCCAGGTCATCGCTGACGGTCCGGGTACCGACAACGGTGAGATGGCACTTGGTAAGAACCTGCTCGTGGCATTCATGCCGTGGGAAGGACACAACTACGAGGACGCCATCATCCTGAACCAGCGCATGGTTGAGGAGGACATCCTGACCTCGATTCACATCGAGGAGCACGAGATTGATGCCCGCGACACCAAGCTGGGTCCGGAGGAAATCACCCGTGACATCCCGAACGCATCCGAGGAGATGCTGAAGGATCTGGATGACCGCGGTATCGTCCGCATCGGTGCCGACGTTCGCGACGGTGACATCCTGGTCGCTAAGACCACGCCGAAGGGCGAGACTGAGCTGACTCCGGAGGAGCGCCTGCTGCGCGCTATCTTCGGCGAGAAGTCCCGCGAGGTCCGTGACACCTCCATGCGTGTCCCGCACGGTGAGTCCGGCAAGGTCATCGGCGTCCGCGTCTTCTCCCGTGAAGACGATGACGACCTGGCACCGGGTGTCAACGAGATGGTCCGCGTCTACGTTGCGCAGAAGCGCAAGATCCAGGACGGCGACAAGATGGCAGGTCGCCACGGTAACAAGGGTGTTATCGGCAAGATCCTGCCGCAGGAGGACATGCCGTTCCTGCCGGACGGCACCCCGGTCGACATCATTCTGAACACCCACGGTGTTCCGCGTCGTATGAACATCGGCCAGGTCCTCGAGGTTCACCTCGGCTGGCTGGCGAAGGCCGGCTGGAGCATTGAGGGCGACCCGGATTGGGCTAAGCGTCTTCCGGCCGACCTGCACGACGTTCCGTCCGACTCCCTGGTTGCAACCCCAGTGTTCGACGGTGCTGAGAACGAGGAGCTCGCTGGTCTGCTCGCGTCGTCCCGCCCGAACCGTGACGGCGAGGTGCTGGTCAACGCTGACGGTAAGGCCACGCTGTTCGACGGCCGCTCTGGCGAGAAGTTCCCGTTCCCGGTTTCGGTGGGCTACATGTACATGCTGAAGCTGCACCACCTGGTCGACGAGAAGATTCACGCTCGTTCCACCGGTCCGTACTCCATGATTACCCAGCAGCCGCTGGGTGGTAAGGCTCAGTTCGGTGGTCAGCGCTTCGGTGAGATGGAGGTGTGGGCAATGCAGGCATACGGCGCTGCCTACACCCTGCAGGAGCTGCTCACTATCAAGTCCGATGACGTGGTTGGCCGCGTCAAGGTCTACGAGGCAATCGTGAAGGGCGACAACATTCCGGATCCGGGTATTCCGGAGTCGTTCAAGGTGCTTCTGAAGGAACTGCAGTCGCTCTGCCTGAACGTTGAGGTCCTTTCGGCCGACGGCGTTCCGGTTGAGTTGGGCTCCTCCGACGATGAGGAACTCGACCACGCGACCGCTTCCCTCGGCATTAACCTGTCCCGCGACGAGCGTTCTGACGCTGACTCCGCATAGTTTCTCGCTTAACGACGAAACATTGCGTGAGTATCAGGGTCGGGAAGCCCTAACTCGCGAATAACCCAACACAGACGACAACGTACAAAAACCTCCGCAGAGAATTTGGTTTCCGCATTACTTCGATGCGGAGGGAAAGGGAAAACAGGTGCTCGACGTCAACAACTTTGACGAGCTCCGGATTGGGCTCGCTACCGCCGACGACATCCGCCGCTGGTCTCGCGGTGAGGTCAAGAAGCCCGAGACGATTAACTACCGTACGCTGAAGCCGGAAAAGGATGGCCTTTTCTGTGAGCGTATCTTTGGCCCGACCCGTGACTGGGAGTGTGCTTGTGGTAAGTACAAGCGCGTTCGCTTCAAGGGCATCATCTGTGAACGCTGTGGCGTTGAGGTGACCAAGTCGAAGGTTCGCCGTGAGCGCATGGGCCACATTGAGCTGGCCGCTCCGGTCACTCACATCTGGTACTTCAAGGGTGTGCCGTCCCGCCTCGGCTACCTGCTCGATTTGGCTCCGAAGGATCTGGAAAAGATCATCTACTTCGCTGCCAACATCATCACTTCTGTGGATGAAGAGGCTCGCCACAACGACCAGGAAACCCTCGAAGCAGACATGCTCGTGGACAAGAAGCTGGTTGAGGACGACCGCGACCAGGAGCTGGCCGAGCGCGCCCAGACCCTGGAAGAGGATCTGGCTGAGCTCGAGGCAGCCGGTGCCAAGGCTGACGCCCGCAAGAAGGTTCAGTCTGCAGCCGAGCGCGAGATGCGCCACATCCGTGAGCGCGCCCAGCGCGAGCTGGATCGTCTCGATGAGATTTGGAACACCTTCATCAAGCTCGAGCCGAAGCAGATGATTATCGACGAGGGTATTTACACCGAGCTCGTCGACCGCTACGAGGACTACTTCACCGGTGGTATGGGTGCTGAGGCTATTCAGACCCTGATCCGCAACTTCGACCTGGCCAAGGAGGCCGAGGAGCTGCGCGAGATTATTCGCGACGGCAAGGGGCAGAAGAAGATGCGCGCCCTCAAGCGCCTGAAGGTTGTCACTGCATTCCTGCAGTCCGGCAACGACCCGGCCGCTATGGTGCTCGACTGCATCCCGGTGATTCCGCCGGAGCTGCGCCCGATGGTGCAGCTCGACGGTGGCCGCTTTGCGACCTCGGACTTGAACGACCTCTACCGTCGTGTCATCAACCGCAACAACCGCCTGAAGCGCATGATCGACCTCGGCGCTCCGGAGATCATCGTCAACAACGAGAAGCGCATGCTTCAGGAATCCGTTGACGCACTGTTCGACAACGGGCGTCGCGGCCGCCCGGTCACTGGTCCGGGTAACCGCCCGCTGAAGTCCCTGAGCGACCTGCTCAAGGGTAAGCAGGGTCGTTTCCGTCAGAACCTGCTGGGTAAGCGTGTTGACTACTCCGGCCGTTCGGTTATTATCGTCGGCCCGCAGCTGAAGCTGCACCAGTGTGGTCTGCCGAAGCTGATGGCACTTGAGCTGTTCAAGCCGTTCGTGATGAAGGAGCTCGTGGCCAAGAGCTACGCGCAGAACATCAAGAGCGCAAAGCGCATGGTTGAGCGTCAGCGCCCAGAGGTCTGGGACGTCCTCGAAGATGTCATTACCGGACCCCCGGTTCTGCTGAACCGTGCACCTACGCTGCACCGCCTGGGTATTCAGGCGTTCGAGCCGGTCCTGGTTGAGGGTAAGGCAATTCAGCTGCACCCACTGGCTTGTGAGGCTTTCAACGCCGACTTCGACGGTGACCAGATGGCAGTCCACCTGCCGCTGTCCGCTGAAGCACAGGCCGAGGCTCGCGTCCTGATGCTGTCCTCGAATAACATTCTGTCGCCGGCTTCCGGTAAGCCGCTGGCTATGCCGCGTCTGGATATGGTCACTGGCCTGTACTTCCTGACGCTGGAGAAGCCGGAGCTGCCGGGTGGCCACCAGGATGCCACCGAGGATGCACCGGAGCAGGGTATTTACACCAGCCCGGCCGAGGCCATCATGGCTTACGACCGCGGTGCAATTGGCCTGCAGAGTCCGATTAAGGTGCGCATCAGCCACCTGCGTCCGCCGGCTGAGATTGAATCCGAGCAGTTCCCAGACGGTTGGAACAAGGGCGATACTTGGCTGGCTTCGACCACGCTGGGCCGCGTTATGTTCAACGACCTGCTGCCGTGGAACTACCCATACGTCGAAGGCGTTATGGCTAAGAAGCCGCAGGCTGCGATCATCAACGACTTGGCTGCCAAGTACCCGATGATCACGGTCGCTCAGACCGTCGACAAGCTCAAGGATGCTGGTTTCTACTGGGCTACCCGTTCTGGTGTCACCATTGCTATGTCTGACGTGCTGGTTCTCCCGAACAAGCGGGAGATCCTAAACGGCTACGAAGAGAAGGCCGCCACGGTGGAGAAGAAGTTCCGCCGCGGTAAGCTCTCGGCTGCTGAGCGTCACGAGTCGCTGGTTAACCTGTGGAAGGCCGCGACGGCTGAGGTCGGTGAAAAGGTCGAGGCTCTGTACCCGGATGACAACCCGATTCCGATGATCGTGAAGTCGGGTGCGGCCGGTAACATGGGCCAGATTCACTCGCTGGCCGGCATGAAGGGTATGGTTACGAACCCTCGTGGTGAATACATCACCCGTCCGATTAAGACCTCCTTCCGCGAAGGCCTGTCGGTTCTCGAGTACTTCAACAACTCGCACGGTTCCCGTAAGGGTCTGGCCGATACCGCGCTTCGTACCGCTGACTCGGGTTACCTGACCCGTCGTCTGGTTGACGTTGCACAGGACGTCATCGTTCGCGAAGAGGACTGTGGTACCCACGATGGTGTCATTGTCGAGATTGGCGAGGATGTTCTGGACGCAGCCGGCAACCCGACCGGCGAGATCCGTCGTGCGAAGTATGTCGAGACCGCCGCGATTGCTCGTGTGCTGGCAGCCGATGTCACCGACGCTGAGGGCAATGTCCTTATCGCAGCTGACACCGACCTGAACGACGACCACATCACCCTGGCTCTCAGCCACGGTGTCAAGGAAGTCAAGGTCCGCTCGGTTCTGACCTGTTCCACCGCAACCGGTGTCTGTGCCAAGTGCTACGGTCGCTCGATGGCAACCGGCAAGCTCGTCGACATCGGAGAGGCTGTCGGTATTGTCGCTGCGCAGTCCATTGGTGAGCCGGGTACCCAGCTGACCATGCGTACGTTCCACCAGGGTGGTGTCGGTGGCGACATTACCGGTGGTCTGCCGCGCGTCCAGGAGCTGTTCGAGGCCCGCGTGCCGAAGAACAAGGCTCCACTGGTCCGCGAAAACGGTCGCGTGCGCCTGGAGGAGGACGAGCACTTCTACACGCTCACCCTCATCCCGGATGCCAACAGCGAGGACGAGGTCGTTTACGACAAGCTGTCCAAGCGTCAGGGCCTGGCTGAAATCACTGTCGATGGCCGTCGTCGCGCCATCCGCGATGGTGACCATGTGGTCAAGGGGCAGCAGCTGCTCAAGGGCGCTGCCGATCCGCACGAGGTCCTCGAGGTCCTGGGCCGCCGAGGCGTCCAGCGCCACCTCATCGAGGAAGTCCAGTCGGTCTACCGTGATCAGGGTGTGGCCATTCACGACAAGCACATCGAGGTTATCGTCAGCCAGATGCTGCGCCGCGTGATTGTGTCTAAGCCAGGTGACTCCGACCTGCTGCCAGGTGCACTGGTCGAGCGCTCCACGGTCATGGCTAAGAACCGCGAGATTGTCGCCTCCGGTGGCAGCGTCATCGAGGGCCGTCGCGTGCTGATGGGTATTACCAAGGCATCGCTGGCCACCGAGTCCTGGCTGTCCGCCGCCTCCTTCCAGGAGACGACGCGCGTGCTTACCGACGCCGCTATCAACAAGCGCTCGGATAAGCTCATCGGCCTGAAGGAGAACGTGATCATCGGTAAGCTGATTCCGGCTGGTACGGGTATCTCGCGCTACCGCAACATCACGGTTGAGCCGACTGAGGAAGCTGCCCGCCAGGCAGCCGCTCCGTTCGCTTCCTTCGGTGAGGGCTTCTACGGCGCCGAGGACACCTACGGCATCGACCAGGTCGGTTCCGCAGTTCCGCTGGATGACATCGGAACCTTCGAGTAAAAACCAATAGCTTTGCGGCAGTGGCTGGGGGAGCGGGAGAATTCCCTCGGTCACTGTCTGGCAAAGCACCTCGCCTGACAGTTGGGGCTTCGTGCGCTAACTGTTAGGTGGCAACCGGAAAAATCCTCCGGCACCGTTGTGGCTTACTAGCGGATTGCTAGTTCGTCACGGTCGTGCCGGAGGATTTTTTATTTGTCGAGGCAACCCAACTGGAAAACTCGGCTGGAGACTGAAGAAAGGCGATAGGAACAGAGGCAGGGGCAGGGAAGGGAGGGAGGGCTAGGGGGTCCGTCCCGGCCTCCCTCCTCTACATCTTGAGAGCCTCTGCAATCGGGGTGTTGCCCTCGTTGAAGTTAATCATGCGACCAACGGTAGCCTCGTTGAACACGGTCTGCGCGATGACATTGGCAACGGTCGCACGAGCGACCTCGCCTGCCTTGTCCGCCGTGGTGTCGATGGAATCCTGGCCCTCGTTGAGCGTGAGCGCACTCGGGCCGAGAATGGTCCATTCCAGGTTTGAAGCGCGCAGCGCTTCGTCGGCTGCAGCCTTGGACTCGGCATAGGCAAAGAAGCTGTGATCCTCTGGAACGCCATGGTCGTGGCCCGCACCAAAGTAAGAGACCATCACGTAGCGCTTAACGCCAGCCTGCTCGGCTGCGGCAATCGAAGTAATAGCTGCGTCGCGGTCGATCGCGTACGTCCGTTCTGGTGAACCTCCACCAGCGCCGGCGGACCAAATCACAGCGTCGTGCCCGCTGAGAAGGTCCGCAAACTGTTCGGTCGAGAGACTGGCGATGTCGTAAACGGCTGGTGTGGTGCCGAGAGCCTCGATATCCGGAACCTGGTCGGGGTTGCGAATAACAGACGTGACCTCGTAGCCATCGTCGATAAGTAGGGGAGTAGCGATTTGGGCCACCTTGCCGTGGCCGCCAATGACAATAACCTTCTTAGACATGTCCCCACCTATACGCTGCCAGTACACTGCTGGCAATGAAGAAGGCATTCGCCTGTGGTGAACATGGCGATTAAGTTTCTCCAGCGCTGATGCAGGACAGTACTATGGGCAAACCGAACGGACGGCAGAATTGGCCGAGTTATCGATTCAAACCGGCATAGTAACGTCTGCGTCTTTTGGGGCGAGGCGCGCCGTGCTGAACACCCAAAGATTTGATCACCAAGCCCACAAGCGCTCAAAGTGCTTGAAATTTATAGGCCATTACCAGGCTGTTTGGACTAAACCCGCAGCTCGCGTACTGTTATACAACGATCCCAGAAAAGAATTGGGAACTTGAGACATTACCCAGTAGGCCAGCGAGAGCGGCTGACTGGGTTTCGCACGTTCAAAATCCCTCCATTTCTTGCGTTCAACCGATGGGCTCACCACTGGATGAGTAATAACTTTTCTTGTGATGCATTCACACGGAAGGTGGTTACTCCGCTGCGGTTGGCATCGGTCGTGAGAATGTCCAGCGAGGATTGAAAACAGAAAGAGGCTTCATGCCCACTATTCAGCAGCTGGTCCGCAAGGGCCGCCATGACAAGAAGGCTAAGGTTGCAACCGCAGCTCTGAAGGGTTCCCCTCAGCGCCGCGGCGTTTGCACCCGTGTTTACACCACCACCCCGAAGAAGCCGAACTCGGCTCTTCGTAAGGTCGCTCGTGTTCGCCTGACCTCCGGTGTCGAGGTTTCGGCTTACATTCCGGGTGAGGGCCACAACCTGCAGGAGCACTCCATGGTGCTCGTTCGCGGTGGTCGTGTTAAGGACCTCCCGGGTGTCCGCTACAAGATCGTCCGTGGTTCCCTTGACACCCAGGGCGTCAAGGACCGCAAGCAGGCTCGTTCCCGCTACGGCGCAAAGAAGGAGAAGTAAGCCATGCCACGTAAGGGCCCAGTACAGAAGCGTCCTGTCGTCAACGACCCGGTCTACGGCTCCCCTCTGGTGTCGCAGCTGGTCAACAAGGTTCTGATCGACGGTAAGAAGTCGACTGCAGAGCGCATCGTCTACGGTGCACTTGAGATGTGCGAAGAGAAGACCGGTACTGATCCGGTGCTGACTCTGAAGCGCGCAATCGAGAACGTCAAGCCGGCTCTTGAGGTTCGTTCCCGCCGCGTTGGTGGCGCCACCTACCAGGTCCCGGTCGAGGTTCGCCCGGGCCGCGGCACCACGCTGGCACTGCGCTGGCTGCTGATGTTCTCCCGTCAGCGCCGTGAGAACACCATGACCGAGCGTCTCGCTAACGAGATCCTCGATGCATCCAACGGCATGGGTGCATCCGTCAAGCGTCGTGAGGACACTCACAAGATGGCGGAAGCAAACCGCGCATTCGCTCACTACCGCTGGTAATCGCTTATCGACGGGGGCCGCGAGTGGTCACCGTCGTAAAGCAGCTGCCGGTATGTCAACGGCGCGCGTCGGTCGCGGTCCACAGATCTTTAAGGGTCACTCAAATAGGGCCAGCCCGGCGCTTACACCCGATGTCTTGCGTAGAATTTACGCAAAAGGTGTACGTCACGGCGCGACTTCGCGCCAAGACGGTGGCATTATAGATAAAGCAAACCCGACCGACGGCGGATTTGACGGCCAATTGCAATCCCGTAATTGAGCCTCACCGCCAAACCGATTTGAAACGAGTGGGGAATCAAGTGGCTGAAGGTGCACTTCCCGTTAAGAAGGACCTCCACAAGGTCCGCAACATCGGCATCATGGCGCACATCGATGCTGGTAAGACGACTACGACCGAGCGCATCCTGTACTACACGGGTATTAACCGCAAGGTCGGCGAGACTCACGATGGTGCGTCCACAACCGACTGGATGGAGCAGGAGAAGGAGCGCGGTATTACCATTACCTCCGCTGCTGTGACCTGTTTCTGGAACGACAACCAGATCAACATCATCGATACCCCGGGTCACGTCGACTTCACCATTGAGGTCGAGCGTTCCTTGCGTGTGCTCGACGGTGCCGTCGCAGTCTTCGACGGTAAGGAAGGTGTCGAGCCGCAGTCTGAGCAGGTTTGGCGTCAGGCTCAGAAGTACGATGTCCCACGTATTTGCTTCGTCAACAAGATGGACAAGCTGGGCGCTGACTTCTACTACACCGTTGGCACCATCGTTGACCGCCTGGGCGCTAAGCCGTTGGTTATGCAGCTGCCGATTGGCGCTGAGGATGACTTCGACGGCGTTGTTGACCTGCTGGAGATGAAGGCCCTCATGTGGCCGGGCAAGGTCGAGATTGGCACTCCTGCGCAGGTCGAGGAGATTCCGGCTGACCTGGTCGACAAGGCTAACGAGTACCGTGAGAAGCTCATTGAGACCGTCGCTGAGTCCGACGAGGAGCTCATGGAAAAGTACTTCGGTGGCGAAGAGCTGACCATGGACGAGATTAAGGGCGCCATCCGCAAGATGGTTCTGAACTCTGAGGTCTACCCGGTCTACTGTGGTACCGCTTACAAGAACAAGGGTGTTGAGCCGCTGCTCGACGCTGTCATTGACTTCCTGCCGAATCCGCTGGACATCGGTGAGGTGCACGGCCACCAGATGGGCGACGAGGACGTCGATATGGTTCGTAAGCCGTCTAAGGATGAGCCGTTCTCTGCTCTTGCATTCAAGATTGCTGCTCACCCGTTCTTCGGTAAGCTGGCCTTCGTCCGCGTTTACTCCGGTCGCGTGGAGCCGGGCCAGCAGGTCCTGAACTCCACCAAGGACAAGAAGGAGCGCGTCGGTAAGCTGTTCCAGATGCACGCCAACAAGGAGAACCCTGTTGACGAGGCAGTGGCAGGTAACATCTACGCCTTCATTGGTCTGAAGGACACCACCACCGGTGACACCCTGTGTGCACAGGATGCTCCAATCGTTCTGGAGTCCATGTCCTTCCCGGATCCGGTTATCTCCGTTGCTATTGAGCCGAAGTCCAAGGCTGACCAGGAGAAGCTGAGTACCGCTATTCAGCGTCTTGCTGAAGAGGACCCGACCTTCACCGTTCGCCTGGATGAGGAAACCGGCCAGACCGTTATCGGCGGTATGGGCGAGCTCCACCTCGACGTCATGGTTGACCGCATGAAGCGCGAGTTCAAGGTCGAAGCAAACATCGGTAACCCGCAGGTTGCTTACCGCGAGACCATCCGCAAGCCGGTCGAGAAGTTCGAGTACACCCACAAGAAGCAGACCGGTGGTTCGGGTCAGTTCGCCCGCGTCATCATTGCTCTGGAGCCTTACGCTCCGGCTACTGACGAGGTGGAAGAGGGCGAGTCCACCACTTACAAGTTTGTCAACGAGGTCACTGGTGGTCGTGTTCCGAAGGAATACATCCCGTCTGTCGACGCTGGTATTCAGGACGCAATGCAGTACGGTACCCTCGCTGGCTACCCGCTGGTGAACATCAAGGCAACCCTGCTCGATGGTGCTTACCACGAAGTTGACTCCTCTGAAATGGCCTTCAAGATCGCTGGTCAGCAGGCTATGAAGGAAGCTGTTCAGAAGGCTAAGCCGGTCCTGCTCGAGCCGATGATGGCCGTTGAGGTCATTACTCCGGAAGAGTACATGGGCGAGGTCATCGGTGACATCAACTCCCGTCGTGGCCAGGTCAACTCCATGGAAGACCGCACCGGCGTCAAGGCTGTCAAGGCTCTGGTTCCGCTGTCCGAGATGTTCGGCTACGTTGGTGACCTGCGCTCCAAGACCCAGGGTCGCGCTAACTACACCATGATTTTCGACTCCTACGCTGAGGTTCCGTCCTCCGTGGCCGAGGAGATCATTGCAGCTCGTACCGGCGCTTAAATCACGCCGGTAGGGTGGGGCACTCAATCAGAGCTGACCCCATCCCTGCACGCACTGCACTGTCACTCTCGTTAGAGGACGCAGTGCGAGGGTCTGCAGCTTTAATAGATTCCCTTTAGCTTTGACTGTGCTGAGACATCGTCAGACTGTTGGCGTGTGTTAGCACAGGGAAGCTCTAGGGGGTAGCTGCTCGCAATTCATATCGTTGGGCGATTTTAAATCGCAGCTCAAATATCTAGCATTTATGCAGGTAAATGACGATATGAGTTGCTGGCCGTTACCCACCCTTAACTAGGGGGTTGGTCTGGTTTGGAAAACTCCAGTATCCTGCCCTAGTATCGAGTAACTGGCACAGTGAAAGAATAGTGCTCTTTTGCGCGCGCACGTTCCGAAGTCGTAAGCGAACAGCTTGAAGGCTTCTGATGTTGTGAAGGCGGATTGAGTGACCACAAAATTGTGGCTGCGAGAGTCGTGGCCACCTAGACCTCCAGGAGGACTAAAAGTGGCAAAGGCGAAGTTCGAGCGTACGAAGCCGCACGTCAACATCGGTACCATTGGTCACGTTGACCACGGTAAGACCACCACTACCGCCGCTATCACCAAGGTTCTGGCTGACAAGTTCCCGGACCTGAACGAGTCGTTCGCTTACGATGCCATCGATAAGGCACCGGAAGAGAAGGAACGTGGCATTACCATCAACGTTTCCCACGTTGAGTACCAGACGGAGAAGCGCCACTACGCTCACGTCGATGCCCCGGGCCACGCCGACTACATCAAGAACATGATTACCGGTGCTGCTCAGATGGACGGCGCAATCCTGGTTGTCGCTGCTACTGACGGCCCGATGCCGCAGACTCGCGAGCACGTTCTGCTGGCTCGCCAGGTTGGCGTTCCGTACATCCTCGTTGCGCTGAACAAGTGCGACATGGTCGACGACGAAGAGATCATCGAGCTCGTCGAGATGGAGGTCCGCGAGCTGCTGGCTGAGCAGGACTACGACGAGGAAGCTCCGATCGTCCACATCTCCGCTCTGAAGGCTCTTGAGGGCGAAGAGAAGTGGGTCAACTCCATCGTCGAGCTGATGGAAGCTTGCGACGAGAACATCCCGGATCCGGTTCGCGAGACCGACAAGCCGTTCCTGATGCCGATTGAGGACATCTTCACCATTACCGGTCGCGGCACCGTTGCTACCGGTCGTGTTGAGCGCGGCGTTCTGAACGTTAACGACGAGGTCGAGATTCTGGGCATCAAGGAGAAGTCCCAGAAGACCACCGTTACCGGTATCGAGATGTTCCGCAAGCTGCTGGATTCCGCTGAGGCTGGCGACAACTGTGGTCTGCTGCTCCGCGGTACCAAGCGTGAGGACATCGAGCGCGGTCAGATCGTTGCTAAGCCGGGCGCTTACACCCCGCACACCGAGTTCGAGGGTTCCGTCTACATCCTGTCCAAGGATGAGGGCGGCCGTCACACCCCGTTCTTCGACAACTACCGTCCGCAGTTCTACTTCCGCACCACCGACGTCACCGGCGTCGTTTCCCTGCCGGAAGGTGTCGAGATGGTCATGCCGGGCGACAACGTTGACATGTCTGTCAAGCTGATCCAGCCGGTCGCAATGGACGAGGGCTTGCGCTTCGCTATCCGCGAGGGTGGCCGCACCGTCGGCGCTGGCCGCGTTACCAAGATCGTTAAGTAAGGCTTCTCCCCATAGGGGAAGTGCTTTAACTTAAGTCTTAGAAGAATCCCGACTCCGCGTAAGCGGAAGTCGGGATTTTTTGTATCTGTACATAGCCGACACTAGACGGAGCGGGGGGTGGGGGCGGCGCAATAGCCGTCGTCAAGCAGATTGTGCCGTAATGGGTGTGATGTACGTTGCACTTTGGAATCGTGATTTTACATTCGTAGCCCGGACGTGCTTTAATACGGAGGTTGCTTTAACAAAGGCGTTCGCGCCAATTGTTGTATCAGGCCCAGTTGGGAACCAGTACGAAGTTGGACATAGCGCCTATGGTAAGGCGAGCATGACCACGTAGGGAAGTTTATTCCCGATCGTGCCTCACGGAGAAAATGGGCGACACGCCCGACCGCGGGGGTCGGAGGTGGCATGGCAAATTAACAGCGGCAGTAGGCAAATGAAGAGCCCCACGAGGGGGACTTGTTTTCCACTGGGATTTGAGTGCAAGGCGTTATTCGTCCGCTCGGGTCATGGCCATAAGTTAATTTGCCATGACGATCGAAGACGAAATCGCTTTGAAGTAATGCACAACCCAGTTTTAATTTCTGGCGCTGGCCATAGTTGCTGACGGCGTCGAGAAACATTGACAGGGTCGACGCCCCTTTAATTGGGGCGCGCCGACCGAGGAGAGGACAAGCGTGGCCGGACAGAAGATCCGCATCAGGCTCAAGGCCTACGACCACGAGGCTATCGACGCTTCTGCGCGAAAGATCGTGGAGACCGTTACCCGTACGGGTGCACGCGTCGTTGGCCCGGTGCCGTTGCCAACCGAAAAGAACGTTTACTGCGTTATCCGTTCGCCGCACAAGTACAAGGACTCGCGCGAGCACTTCGAGATGCGCACTCACAAGCGTCTGATCGACATTCTCGATCCAACGCCGAAGACCGTCGATGCACTTATGCGCATTGACCTTCCGGCAAGTGTCGATGTGAACATTCAGTGATCCTGGACTTTTGGTAGCGGAGACAAGATAAATGAGTGAAAACGAGATCAAGGGCATCCTGGGCACGAAGCTCGGTATGACTCAGATCTTCGACGAGGAGAACCGCGTTGTTCCGGTTACCGTCGTTGAGGCTGGGCCGTGCGTAGTGACTCAGGTGCGCACTAAGGAAACCGACGGCTACGACGCCGTCCAGATTGCATACGGCGAAATTGACCCGCGTAAGGTCAACAAGCCGGAGGCCGGCCACTTCAAGAAGGCCGGTGTGACCCCGCGTCGCCACAGCGTTGAGATTCGCACCCCGGACGCCTCCTCTTACGAGGTCGGCCAGTCCGTTGGTGTCGACATCTTCGGCGAAATTGAGTACGTCGACGTCACTGGTACCTCTAAGGGCCACGGCTTCGCCGGTGGTATGAAGCGCCACGGCTTTGCTGGCCAGGGTGCTGCTCACGGTAACCAGGCTGCTCACCGTCGTGTTGGTGGCATTGGCGCTTGCGCCACGCCAGGACGCGTCTTCAAGGGCAAGCGCATGGCAGGCCGCATGGGTAACGACCGGGTCACGACCCAGAACCTGAAGATCCAGAAGGTTGACGCTGACGCGAACCTGCTGCTCATCAAGGGCGCAGTTCCGGGTGCACGCGGCGGCCTCCTGGTTGTTAAGACTGCCACGAAGGGTGGTGCTCACGCATGACCAACCTCAAGCTAGACGTACACACCGCTGAAGGCGGCGTGAACGGTTCGGTTGAGCTTCCTGCTTCCGTGTTCGACGCGGAGGTGTCCATCGCCCTGATGCACCAGGTTGTTGTCGCACAGCGTGCAGCAGCTCGCCAGGGCACCCACAAGGTCAAGACCCGCGGTGAGGTTCGCGGCGGTGGCCGTAAGCCGTGGCGCCAGAAGGGTACCGGTCGCGCTCGTCAGGGTTCGATCCGTGCTCCGCACTGGACCGGCGGTGGCGTTGTCCACGGCCCGGTTCCGCGCGACTACAGTCAGCGCACCCCGAAGAAGATGATTGCAGCTGCTCTGCGCGGCGCACTCTCTGACCGTGCTCGCCACGACCGCATCCACGTTGTCGAGGAACTGGTCCCAGGCCAGACCCCGTCCACCAAGGCAGCTCGTGCTTTCGTCGAGCGTCTGACTGAGCGCCGCAACGTGCTCGTCGTTCTGCCGCGCGAGGACGTCAACTCGTGGAAGTCGGTTCGTAACCTGCCAGGTGTCCACATCCTGTCTGAGGATCAGCTGAACACCTACGACGTTCTGAAGGCCGATGACGTCATCTTCGCTGTTCAGGCACTCAATGACTTCATCACTCGCACCGCCGGTAAGGAGGAGAAGTAATGGCTACCATCGCAGATCCCCGCGACATCATTGTTGCACCGGTAGTGTCTGAGAAGTCCTACGGACTCATGGAGCAGGGCGTTTACACGTTCCTGGTCCACACCGACGCTAACAAGACCCAGATCAAGATCGCGGTCCAGGAGATTTTCGGTGCCAAGGTCGCTTCCGTCAACACCCTCAACCGTGAGGGCAAGCGCAAGCGTTCCCGCACCGGCTACGGCAAGCGCAAGAACACCAAGCGCGCCTACGTGACTCTCGCGGCCGGCAGCGATCCCATCGACATCTTCGGCGGTTCGGCAGCTTAGCCGCTAGCCGACGAGGAAGTTAAGGAAGAGCAAAAGTATGGCTATTCGTAAGTACAAGCCGACTACGCCGGGTCGCCGCCAGAGCTCCGTCTCCGAGTTCAGCGAAATTACTCGCTCGACTCCTGAGAAGTCTCTGCTGCGCCCGCTGTCGAAGACTGGTGGCCGTAACGTTCACGGTCACATCACCACTCGCCACAAGGGTGGCGGACACAAGCGCCAGTACCGTGTCATCGACTTCCGTCGTAATGACAAGGACGGCATTCCGGCAAAGGTCGCTCACATCGAGTACGACCCGAACCGTACCGCCAACATCGCACTGCTGCACTACGCAGACGGTGAGAAGCGCTACATCATCGCTCCGAAGAACCTGAAGCAGGGTGCCATCGTTGAGTCCGGCGCTAACGCCGACATCAAGGTTGGTAACAACCTGCCGCTGCGCAACATCCCGACCGGTTCCACTATTCACTGCGTGGAGCTCAAGCCGGGTGCTGGCGCACAGCTGGCACGTTCTGCTGGTGCTTCTATTCAGCTTCTCGGTAAGGAAGGCAAGTACGCAGTTCTGCGTATGCCGTCCTCTGAGATCCGTCGCGTCGACGCACGTTGCCGTGCAACCGTCGGTGAGGTCGGAAACCAGGATCAGATCAATATCCGTTGGGGCAAGGCCGGCCGTATGCGCTGGAAGGGCTGGCGCCCGACTGTCCGCGGTGTTGTCATGAACCCGGTCGACCACCCGCACGGTGGTGGTGAGGGTAAGACCTCCGGTGGTCGCCACCCGGTTTCCCCGTGGGGCCAGAAGGAAGGCCGCACCCGTAAGCCGAACCGTCCGAGCGACCAGCTGATCGTTCGTCGCCGTCGTACCAACAAGAATAAGAAGCGCTAAGGAGGGAACTGAGAATGCCACGCAGCCTTAAGAAGGGCCCGTTCGTCGATGAGCACCTCCTCGCGAAGGTCGATGCACAGAACGAGAAGGGCACCAAGCAGGTCATCAAGACCTGGTCTCGCCGCTCCACGATTCTCCCCGATTTCATCGGCCACACCTTCGCCGTTCACGACGGTCGCAAGCACGTGCCGGTGTTCGTGGATGACTCTATGGTCGGCCACAAGCTGGGCGAATTCGCCCCGACCAAGACCTTCAAGGGTCACGTCAAGGATGACAAGAAGGGACGTCGATAAGCCATGAGCAACGACATTACTTCTGCACGCGCAACTGCGCGCTTCGTCCGCGTTACTCCGATGAAGGCACGTCGCGTCCTGGACACCGTTCGCGGTAAGTCCGTCGACGAGGCACTGAACATCCTGGAGTACGCTCCGCAGGGTGCTGCTGATCCGGTTGCCAAGGTTGTTGCGTCTGCAGCTGCAAACGCTGAGAACAACTTCGGCCTGGACCGTCGTACCCTGGTCATCTCCGAGGCTTACGCCGACGAGGGACCGACCATGAAGCGCTTCCGCCCGCGTGCGCAGGGCCGTGCTTTCCACGTCCGCAAGCGCACCAGCCACATCACCGTGGTCGTCGAGAGCCAGAAGGAAGGTGACCGATAGTGGGACAGAAGATCCATCCACACGGTCTTCGCCTCGGTATTTCCAGCGACTGGAAGTCCCGCTGGTACGCCGACAAGCAGTACGCTGACTACCTGGCCGAGGACATCAAGATCCGCGATCTGCTGTCCACCGGTCTTGAGCGCGCCGGCATCTCCGATGTCGTTATCGAGCGCACCCGTGACCGCGTGCGTGTGGACATCCACACCGCACGCCCGGGCATTGTTATCGGTCGTCGTGGCTCCGAGGCTGACCGCATCCGCGGCCAGCTCGAGAAGCTCACCGGCAAGCAGGTTCAGCTGAACATCCTCGAGGTCAAGAACATTGACGCGGATGCGAAGCTGGTCGCTCAGTCCATCGCTGAGCAGCTCGCCAACCGTGTCGCTTTCCGTCGTGCAATGCGCAAGGCTATCCAGTCTGCAATGCGTCAGCCGCACGTCAAGGGCATCAAGGTTGTCTGCTCCGGTCGTCTCGGCGGTGCCGAGATGGGCCGCACCGAGCGCTACCACGAGGGTCGCGTTCCGCTGCACACCCTGCGTGCGGAAATCGACTACGGCACCCACGAGGCTCACACCACCTTCGGCCGCATTGGCGTCAAGGTGTGGATCTACAAGGGTGACGTGATCGGTGGCCGTCGCGAGTCCGAGATCAACGCCGGCAACGACCGCCAGCGTCGCGGCAACGACCGTCCGCGTCGTGGTGGCAAGCGTCGTCAGCGTGCATCTGAGAAGAAGGAGGGCTAATTCATGCTCATCCCGAAGCGCGTTAAGTTCCGTCGCCAGCACCGCCCGACCCGTTCTGGTATGTCCAAGGGCGGCAACAAGGTGACTTTCGGTGACTACGGTCTCCAGGCTCTCGAGCCGGCCTACATCACCAACCGTCAGATTGAGGCAGCGCGTATTGCTATCAACCGCCACGTCAAGCGTGGTGGTAAGGTCTGGATCCAGATTTTCCCGGACCGTCCGCTGACCCAGAAGCCACTGGGTGTTCGTATGGGTTCCGGTAAGGGCCCGGTCGAGAAGTGGGTAGCAAACGTCAAGCCGGGTCGCATCATGTTCGAGATGTCCTACCCGGACGAGGCAACTGCTGTCGAGGCACTGAAGCGCGCAGGCGCTAAGCTGCCGATTAAGACCCGAATCGTTCGGAAGGAGGATCAGTACTGATGTCGAACGGCATTCCCGCCCACGAGCTTCGCTCGCTGGATAACGATGACCTGGTTGCCAAGCTCAAGGAGTCTAAGGAGGAGCTGTTCAACCTCCGTTTCCAGAGCGCTACCGGTCAGCTGACCAACAACCGCCGTCTCCGCACTGTCCGCAAGGATATTGCTCGCATTTACACCGTTATGCGTGAGCGCGAGCTCGGCCTGTCTGCTGCACCAACCGATGGTGATGCAGCATGAGTGAGGAAAACATGAACACCACCGAGGCTGGCGCACGTAAGGTGCGCACCGGTTACGTCGTGTCCGACAAGATGCAGAAGACCATCGTTGTCGAGCTCGAGGACCGCAAGCAGCACGCCCTGTACGGCAAGATCATGCGCACGAACTCCAAGGTCAAGGCGCACGACGAGAACGAAGAGGCTGGCGTGGGCGACCGCGTCCGCATCGAAGAGTGCCGTCCGCTCTCCAAGGACAAGCACTACCGCCTGATTGAGATCGTCGAGAAGGCTAAGTAATCCCCGTTGGCTGACTAATCAGCTAGGGCTTTACGACGAGAACCCCGCCGCGGGAAACACGCAAGTGTTTTCTGTGGCGGGGTTTTCTGTTTGTGCCTGATGCAGATGGCTTTCCGGAATCTGGTGCGCCTTCTTCGGAACTTTTTCATTGCGCAGGCCCTCTAATACGTGAACACCGGCTATTAGAGACGTGCTTCAATGCGATTGGAAGCGATATTTGGTCCGTCGGTGGTTGATTATCACGTTGACCAGGAGGCACAGTGGAAAGCCAGTTACCGCTCAAGAACGATTTCATCGATTTGCTGCTCAAGCAAACCGCTGAGGACGAGGGACTTACCTTAGAAGAGTATATCTTTAGGCATATTCGGCAATACGAGGATCAAACTGGTGAAGAACTTCAAGATCTGTTCGTAGCCGGGGAATTGGATAATGAAGAACTAGAAGAGCTGTTATTGACCAGCCATTTGGCGACTCATGAAGTAAACGAGGTGACCGAACTGTACTACTACGAACTCCGAAAGGGAATGACTATCGGGGTTATATCCGTTGTGTCTCTCGTGGTCGGCATAATCTTTGGGGTTATCGCCGTAGTGTGCGCTTACAACGACGCTTATGGGGCAGGTCTGACCTGCGGAGCAATTGGTGTGATTTTGGCTTGTGTGCGTCTTGGGACGATTATATGGGCGAGTACGGATTAGCTGTCTTCTACTTGGTGTCTCGGTTATATGAGAGGCTCTACAGCTAAGTGCTGTGCCTGTGCGAGATGGAGTGTGTACGGCCTGGCCGCTGATTCGGAGTCAAGTGGTGAAGGCGTTCGACAACATCATGTTCTGCGAATAACCCACGAGTTTTGCCGCTAAGGCTCTTTCCCGAAAAGACTGAAAAATTTCGTATGAACAGGGAACTTTTTGGTTGCGCGCGGACTCTAACAAGCATGATGAGTCCAATTCCCGGTAGAAAGCCCCAACGGCTGGTGATAAGCAGCGATTCCATATCGTCCTTGGAGGATCGCCCACGCGCTCAGGCGTCTGAAGATCGCCCACGTCCTGACAACCAGATTGGAAACAAACAGGCTTCGGAGAGATCGCGATCTAAGAAGGCCATTTTGAACAAGCGTCGTAAAGTTGTTCTTTTGGCCTGCGCCGGAATGCTCCTCGGCTCAGGTGCAGTTGCTTATTCGGAGGCGTCCCAGGCGGACGACTATGCATTTACTCCGCCAGGAATGCCTCGGGATATTTCTGATCAAATTCCTCCATATTTGCGGGTTTTCAGTCATGCAACCAATGAAAAATCCGAGAGTAATACGCCACGTCTAGCGGGAGAAAAGGTGGACGGCTATTCGTCCGAGTTTTATTTAGATGGAGGATGTGCTAATCAGGTCTATACGATTGTGTTCGACCGAGAGCTAATTGATAAGCACTTATCTGGTGCAGAAGCGCTTGATGGGTATGTCAAGGTGGAAATACCTGATTACCTTGCCTTCTCTTATTCTGATTACTCAGAGACAGGTTATCAAAAATATTATCGAACAGATATATACCCTGAGGATAGATCTTATCTAATCGAGGTAGAGTGCACTCACTGGACTAGTGAGAAAAGCGATCGAATTGCTGGATACTGGCGTCATAGATTGTATTCTCTTTTGTCCGGAGAGGAAGATTTCTGGTGAAGATAATAGCTGTAATGGCCGGCTGGATTAAGATTCAAATTAACAGAATTGGTGTAGTCAACATTAGTATGCTGATTGGGGTAGCTGTACTAAGTTTGGCGATCTGTACTGGAGGTATTTGGTACGGTAGTCGAAAAGAGCCGGCCGAGCCTCATGATGTTCGCTTGTACGAAGGCCCGGACATTGAGGGGGTGCGACCTTCGTTGACTTCTAAAGCGCCCACGTTGATACCAATGACCTCTAAGGATTGCAGTCAAGATATCCTTCACGGTATTCCAAATGTTGAGGTTCCCTCAGTAGCTGCACAATTATGTACAAATTATGTCTATATTGGCGTTGAGTCATGGATTGAGCGAGTCGATGCTTACCGAGAATCGTGGCCAAATTATAGAGAGTATGAGTTACCTGGTTTTATAGCCTTCGAGTTCGGTTATGGAGGTCAGGCAATGTTGATAAATGACAACCGAGATCTGGCTATTTATGTTCGTTATGATAAGGATCACGCATCTAATCCGCTTTTGGATGAGAGTTTTAGGGTAGATGGCAGTTTTGAAAAGTTTGTACAGAGGATGCGGGTCTAGAACAATCTTTACGGTTGTTCCTAGCTTGCGGCTGGCCTGGTTTGGCCAGAGCTTGGAGCCGCAACATGGCGGTCAGGTTCGTGCTCTGTGGGGTTAAACCTCGTGCTTGCCGGTATGCTCAAAAGAGGTCGGTACAGCCGGTACCAGGTGAGAGCAGCGGGAGGCATGCTGGATCATGGGCAACGCCAGAACCCTTCATGATCGAGATCTCGAGTCCGCGCTTCGCTCACACGACGTGGCGACATTGTCGCGGCTCTTAATTGATGTTGAGCCCAAAGCTGCCGCTCGAAAGATGCGCCGCCTCAGCCATGAGGAACGTGCGCTGTTCTACCGCACACTGCCGAAAGACACGGCGGTTGAAACCTTCGATGAGTTGGACTCAGCGCTGCAGGCGCACCTAATCGACAGCCTCCGTGATCCTGAAGTCACCGCAGTTTTCGCGGAGATGGAACCGGACGATCGAGCAGAACTGCTCGACGAGCTGCCTGCGTCTGTCGCTGCAAAACTGCTCGCCAATCTACCGGATGATGAGCGAGAGCTGACCAACATCGTCCTCGGTTACCCCGACGGTTCCATTGGGCGTCGGATGAGCCCGGAGCTGGTGTCACTTCATGACGATATGACGGCGGGCGAGGCCTTGGAGACGGTCTATAACCATTTGGATGATGCGGAATCCATCTACACGTTGCCGGTGTCGAATCGGAATCGTCGACTGGTGGGCGTGATAAGTCTTCGTGATTTGATGCGTGCCAGCAGTGATATCCATATTGCGGCAATTTTGCGGAAAGCAGACTACGCAGAGGCTACTGAGTCTGAGGAGAAGGTGGCTCGCATGTGCGCCGATTGTAAGCGCTTAGCTTTACCGATCGTCGATAGCGAGCAGCGCGTTATCGGTCTGCTCACGGTGGACGACGCACTCCGGATTCTGGAGGAAGCAGACTCCGAGGACCAAGCTCGTATTTCAGGTTCTGAGCCGCTGCGTTTGCCTTACCTTGCTACGCCGATCTTTGAGATCGTCCGCTCCCGTGTGGTCTGGTTGCTTGTACTGGCTATTGGTGCGACATTGACCGTGCAAGTCCTGGAAACCTTCGAAGAGACTCTGTCTCAGATGGTGGTTCTTTCGGTGTTCGTGCCGCTGCTGATTGGTACTGGTGGCAATACTGGCAACCAGGCTGCCACTACTATTACCCGTGCGCTGGCACTAGGGGATGTTCAACCCAGCGACCTTTTCAAGGTCATACTCCGAGAGGTGAGAGTTGGTGCGTTCCTCGGCCTGCTGCTGGGTACTCTCGGCCTACTCTTGGCGGGGTTGGTTTATGGTTGGGACATAGGCCTCGTTATCGGCCTGACGCTGCTGGGTATCTGTACTCTCGCTGCCACTGTCGGCGGCATTATGCCGCTGATTGGTAAGAAGTTCGGCATTGACCCGGCGGTCTTCGCCAACCCATTCATTACCACGCTTGTCGATGCCTCCGGCCTAATCATCTACTTCCTGATTGCTAAGTCAGTTTTGGGAATTTAGGCATTCACTCGATTTTGTAGGCGCTTTCTGGAGAGACAACCAGTTAGGCTTAATTCCTAATTCGGCAAAGCCGGGAACATTTCGGTGCTCGGTCTCCTCTAATACATGAACCCCATGAGTGTTTGTGTGCGGCAAAGATTGCCGTGACTAGAAGAGGAGGCCTTCCCAAATGAGCGGGATTGATTTATACGCAGTTTTTGCGGTGGATCCTAGCCAGCCCGGAGCTGTTGTAGCTAACAAAATTCAACAGCAGATTAACAGTACCGACTCTCAAAGTTGGGATGCCGAAAAGAAAGAACTTGCAGGTTATGTAGTTGCAATTTTCGCAGATGAGAGCAAAAAACAGCGCTATGACCAGGCCTTGCAGAGTCCCTTTTCGCCACCGGAGGTAACGACGGATTTCTTAGCGGATTTGGCGACAACGAGAAGCTCCCATGGGCTAAATGCCTTAGGGCAGGGAGGTGTTGATGCTCCGCGTGGTCACAGTGCTGTCGGTGACATGACTCCGACCGTGTCTTCGGTATCCCACAACAGCGTAATCATGCGGACAGTCACCACGACGTTTGCGCCGGTGCAACCACTAGCGCCGGAAGCAACGCTTAAAGACGTGTGGGTACGTATACCAAAGACTATTCAGGCCGCTATCGTGACGTTGGCCGGATTAGCAGTTTTCTGGATTGGTGATGGAGTCTTTACCTTTGTTCAAAGTCTCGAATATTCTGAATCGCCCTGGTTTATGTTTTTGAAGGTGGTAATAAACATATTTTCCCGGGTAGCAATTCTGGGAATAATCGTCATGATCTTGGTCAGCGGATTCACAAGTTCTGGAATGTATCGTCGACTTAAAATTGGTCTTTTACTGACAGCTGCACTGGTACCAGGTCTTAATCTGATTAACGACGCCATGATCTTTGTTATAGACGTACCTTTCTTTGTTTTTGACTACCACTTCGGGTTCTATTACTGGTGGGAATTCACTTGTTATCTCGTTTTGTCAATCATTGCTCTTGTCCTATGCCTGCTTCCACAATCGCTGGCGTGGTATCGCGGCATGACGCTGGTTAAGACAACATCTCAGGGCTCCTAGCCTCAAACAATCCCGTCTTTGGTTAAAGGCGGGATTCGTCGTTTCTCCGCCCCTTCTAACATCGCCAACGTGCAGCAAGAACGCGTATGGGGCAGTCTTCGTCTTTTTGGTATCTGGCTTTGAAATCCAAATCAGAAAAAGTTTTTAGCGTTCGTCAGGAACATTTTGACCCGCGGCGTCCTCTAAGGAGTGAAAGTCGCAAGGAATTGAGGAATCAACAAGGGCAAGGATTGTTTCCAAGTTCACTTCTCTTGTCTTCTTCCGCGACTTAGATCCTTACGTCACCCCTTCCAAGGAAAGAGAACCTCTAATGAATCAGCAGAATCCCAATAACCCGGTTCGCCGCACCGTTCAGCCACGCAGAGCCGGAGGCCAGGCAGGAGTTTCCGGTGGCCAGCCACAGGCCAACACACAGTTTGGTTTCGGGGCTCCTCAACAGCAGCAACCTCAGCTGTCGCAGCAGCAGCCCCTGTACGGCCAGGAAAACCCGTACATTATGCCCACACAGCCTGTCGCTGATCAGCAGCCATACCAGTCCGTATCCGCTGCTGGTCAACTATCTGAACAGCCCCATCATTTTCAGCAGTCGGTGGTACAGCCGGGCATGGCTCAGGTTGCTCCAGTAACACTGCACGAACAGCAGTGGGCAGATCCGACTTATACAAATGCCTCCCTGGGACAAAGGGCTGGTGCCTACCTCATCGATGCGCTAATCATCGGTCTCATTCAGTTCGTGATTTACGTGATTTTTGTAGGCGGAGGCAGTGCCGCGGGCAGTGATGAGGCAGTAATTGGAGGCATGATTATTAGTGCAATTCTTATGTTCATCCTTGGCTTCGCCTACAAAGTTTGTCTAGAGGGCGCCATGGGGCAGACTCTCGGAAAGAAAATCCTTGGCCTGCGTTTGATCACTACGGATGGTCGACCAATGGGATTTGGCCACGCGGTAAAGCGCAACATCAACCTTTTCTATTCTTTGGTGCCATTTATCGGAAGCTTTGCAGCGGGCATTGCGTACGTTGTGCGTTTCTTCTCCGTGATGAATTCGCCGTACAACCAGGGCTACCACGACCGCTGGGGAAATACTCGCCTGATTAAGGAGCACTAAAGAGAACCTGCAGCCATATTCGTAACTATTTCGAGTTCTCCTATGATGTCTTTTGTTGCGCCAACCTCAGCAGAGTTGGCCCAGAAAATTAGTGACGGTGTCACGCGTAATTATCAATCGCAGGTGTCTAAATTTGAGGCTGAGATCAACAAAGCGAAAACTCAGGTCTCGAATTATCAATCTCATATCGGAGCTCTCTGCGATCAGCGTGATGAAGTTTCTTCGGAGCTGCAGGGGTTCCATGATGAATTGGATGCTGTTGCTTCTAAGCGCGCCTCCTACTCCGGTCGGCTAGCAGCAGCACGTCGTCAAGCTGAAGATGCGCGGGACCGGGTATCGTCTGCGCGATTGGCCAAGCAGCAAGCCGAATACGAGTTTCACCAGGCTGAAAACCGACTGCACTCTTTGCAAAAGCCGGTTGATGATGGTCGATTCAAATTGGAGATGCAGCGCTGGGAAAGCCGGATCGATGATATCGACGGGCAGATTCAAGATGCGACGCGAAAGCTTAAAGACGCGCAGCAGTATTCCGAGGACCTCGATCGGCAGATTCGTGACTATGACGGCAATGACTACTTTGAGCGACAGCGGTTAGCTGATGCTCACCGGCAATCTGTAGAAGATGAATATCGTCATCAGCAGCGAATCGACAGCCTTGAAGATTCCAAACTGCAATTCCCCAAACCGATTGATGACGGTCGCTTTGACCGCGAAACAGCTCAATACAATGCTGATAAAGATCAATATGAAAGAGCACGCAAGCAAGCAAAATCGCTGCTCTCTGACGCCGAAAGAGCTTTACAGTCAGCCGAATCCGACTTTCGTCTTGTCAACAGCGATGTAGATGAGTTGCTGGCAGAACCAGCGCAATTGGATGCAGAGGAAAGTCGTCTGCCAGACCTTATTGATGGGAAGGAAGACGAGCTCAGCGAGGTTAATGATGACATCGCCAGCGCACAGCAAAAGTTGAGTGCTTGGAAGCAAACGCTTCAACAGTCGACAGCTAAGAAGGCTCGGGTTGAGTCCACCCGCGATTCGGAGGCTCGAGCAAAAGCACAGGCTTTTCAGCGATCTAATCATGGTCAAGTTGTAAGTTCTTGGCATCGCATCACAGAAAACTATTCGAAGAATAGGCGAATCTGGGAGGACTGTGTCAGCAATGTCGCGCAAGCTGAGGACAAGAAATGGGCAAATCTAGCGTTACCTGAATACGTAAAAGCGCACAATGACCTCAAAGCTCAGAAAACGACTAATGAGAGTTTTCGCGCGCGTGCGCACGGCGACGTGGAGTCTCAGCAGCGTCAAATCGCAGATGTTGTCGCTACACACTTAGCAGGTGATCGACGGAACCGCTGGGCGCTATATTCGCCAGACACTGGTCGGCATACCGTGCTCAATCAGGCACAATCGCAAGCTGAAATTCAGAAATACATCGCAGGTTTCGGGTCGAATCCAGCTTGGGGAAACGTTCAATTAGTTTCTGTTCGTACCAAGCCCTTGACGGCTTTTTGGATTTTGCTTGCAATCACAGTGTTGAGCGTTTTCACCCGGTTGCTTATTGGTGATGTGTTCGGCCTTACGACGATGGCAGTGTGGATCTGCGGCCTGGCTGCATTTGGAAACCTTGTTTATCGAGGAATCGCAAAATCTCAGGGAACAAATGTGGAATGGGTTGACGAGCAAAAGGACTGGTCAGTTATTGCAGGGAATCTGTATAGAGCAATTAGCTCAGCTAACCAGTTCGACCAACGAGCGGCGCAGATTACAGCGAAATCCCGACAGATTATTCAAAGTAATAAACAAGCCGTGGCTCGTAAGCGAGCGCAGATTACGGTTGCAGATGTTGAACCGCATGTCCACCGTGCAGTACCGCAGTTTTGTGTCTTTCCCCGCAGGGACAGCGACGCGATAGCGAGCTATTGCAGTCAAGTGGTCAAGGACTTCGTTGCTCAGGGCAATTCGAATGCTCAGTTAAACCTTCAGGCCTCGAAGTATCCACTTCCACCGAAGGCTAACTACTCGGGCAATGACCATTACGTACAAGCTGCAATTAGCCTGTACGACTCACGAAAAATACGGTAAAGGAGACCGAAGTAATGGGTTCCATGAAATCTCAACCGCCTCGGCGAAAAGGTTCTTCCGGAGGCGATTCCTTTAATTCCAACTACGCAAGCAATCATGTCAGTCGGACGCAGAAACCCCGTCGTAAGCAGGGTGCTATGAACAAGCCGGTAGGCTCGGAGACCCCGCGCGAATCGGGGCCCGGATTTGCTCCTGAGACAGGGCAGCAGTGCGCATGGAGCGAGACGCCCTCGGCGAACTACTCGGCACAAGATTCGGCCTCTTCGTTTTCTGAAACAACACAATTCCCTGTGGAAAACTCGGCAAGTGCAGGTGATGCTCCAAGGGCGGCCGATTTTTCCGCAGGCTCAAATGTTCCCAATGCGCCAAAGAAGAATTCGTCGGCACCGGCGGTCATTTTGAGCATCGTGGCTGTGCTGGCGCTCTTTGGTGTAATTGTCGGCGGTTGGGCCGTTTGGAACAACAAGCAAGAGGACAACCGGGCTGCAGAAACCGCGACTTCAACTTCTGCTGAGCCCACTTCCACCTCAACGCGGACAAGCGATTATTACACTCCTACGTCGACCTATACGACAACAGAAACCAGTACGACAACTGAGGAATCGGTTGATTCGGATTACAGTTCAGGATCGGACTACTCCGAACCCGAAGAACAGTTCCCGTCTCCTCCGTACTCACCGCCGTCGAACTACACCTGGATCCTCAACGGTCCATATGGAACCGGTACGTCGTCCAACTGCATCCAGATCGCGGACAGCGAATACCAAAGTGGTGTCTCGGACGACTACTCGGAGTGCTTCGAGATGAGCGATGGCTGGTACTACTACTCCCTGCGAGGTGCCGGTTAATTAGTATCAGTTGCCCAATGTGTGAGTCGCAGGATGGCAACGTGGAGCCTAACCTGGAATGCTAAAATGCGACTAGTCCGACCAAAATAAGGAGTAGCTTTCGTGAGCGCTACTGATGGAGCTGATAGTCCCAAACCCTGGGATAATGAGGCTGTCGAGCCTGTGCTGCCAGATTTGCTGGGAGACACGCAAAACGTGCTTTCCGACGACGTTTTTGAACAAATCCTGGCCGCTGCCATGGAACCTAACTCCGACTTGGCGGATGAGTCCCTAATCCCAGCCGATGATGATCCTGAGTTGACCGAAGATGGTCATTTCGTCAACCCAGAAGAGGCTGAGCTGTTTCTTGACGATGCAGCGGATGCTGAGGACGACGACGAAGAAGCCGAAATGGAAGTCGAAGATGATGACGACGATCATCGTGATGCCTCCGATGACGATGGCGATGACGACCATGATTTCGATTTCGATGACCTGTACTCCGGTGATGACAACTCGGACGATGATTTCGGCGGGGTGCTGTCATAATGGAAACAAAGGTTTTGGAACGGGAGTTAGTTCAGCGTGCCCAGAGCGGCGATCAAGCAGCCTTCGTTGAACTCATCAGGCTGTATAAGGACAGCGTTTTTAGCGTCTGCTTGCGTATGTGCAGCAATTACCACGATGCCGAAGATGCCTTTAGCGTCGCTGTAACATCTGCATATAAATATTTGGATAGGTTTCGGGGCAATTCCTCTTTTAAAACTTGGTTCACCAAGATCGCGCTGAATGCCTGCAAGAAACAGGGGCAAAAGATTCAGAAGCGCACGGAGATGATGCAGCTCGATTCCGAAGCGGGCGCGAACATGCGTTCTGCCGGGAGCGATATTGATACCCGGGTAGCAGTAGTTGACCAAGTTCAAACTGCATTGGATCAACTGAAGCCAAACTTCCGCGAAGTCTTAATCCTCCGTGAATTGGCTGGCTACACCTATGAGGAAATCGCGGCCAAACAGCGTATCCCGCTTGCGACGGTCAAGAGCCGATTAAACAGGGCGCGAAAGCAAATGCTCGAGTTGCTCAAAGAAGAGTAAGGCAGATTTTATGACGCCGGCCACTTCTAATACGAGCTCAAGTTCAGGTGTCGGTATCAGCGAGGATGCCACTTTAATTTGTAAAGCGGCTGAATACTTTGATGCCGTCGGCAAGCGAGAAGAAGCCCGACTCCTCGAAGCCCCGCTACAGGCGAGAAGAGAAGCGACGGTAGTCGCCGTTATCGGTGAGGTCGGATGCGGCAAGACGATGCTGGTAGATGCGCTTTCTGGAAGTGCTTCCATCAGTCTTTCCGCATGTGAAACGGGTTTCAGTTTTGGTCCCGATGCGGAGGAGATTTCCGGTCAGGGAAACTTTGGGCTAGGGGAGGGGGCAATCCGAGGCGGAGAGTCGTTGACAGATGACAGTTTCATAGATTGCCCTGGTTTTAATGGCGCTGATTCGGAAATCTCGAAAGCTGCGATTGCGCTCACTCGTAATGCCGGTGTTGTGGTGTTTGTGCTTGAGGCAACGACTACGATTACCGAACCGGAACTTGCCACGCTGAAAGAAATCGCTGCAAGCACACCAGGACTTGCGGTGGCAATAACCAAGAAAGACAAAAATCTGTTGGGTTGGCGAGAGATTGAAAGAGTTACCCGTCAGCAGATTCAGCAGCATTTGGGAGAATTAGTTTCCGAAGTACCTATAGTCAGTGTCTCTCCGCTGCGGTACCTTTCTGCCCTCAACGGCAATCCTTTTCTAGCCGACGAGGTTATCAATGACTCGGGGATTCCCCGGTTACAAGAGGCGATTGTTGAGGCGCGCAGCCGGCTGCAGAAAAATGCGTATACCCCAGTTATGCGGCAAGCGTTGGTTCTGCTGAATAGTGAATATGCCGAGCTCGAGAGCGAGATTTCAGCAGATAGCACGGCCATGCTGAGCCGATTGGAAGAGAAGAAGGTGGAACTTGAGCACCTCACTTCCGACCGGCGTCGAGGACAACAGCTACTTACGTCAGGGCTGTCTCAGGCCAGAAGCGAAGCCGTAAGTATGGCTGAATCACAGTTGGTGGAGATTCGAGAGAAGTGGCACTCGTACTTCGCGTCGACGCCGCCACGTTATATTCGAGCCCATCGGGATGCAGTTTTCTTTCAAATCGAATCCGAACTGTCCGAATTGTTCGAGGACTCAATCCGCTACTTTATGGCTCGGTCCCGCGAGGTCTATGTAGGCGTCACAGATGGCGTTGCAGATTGGCACAGCGTGATTGATGCCCTTAACGAAGTTGCCGCGGGTATTTCCGTTTCTAACAAACCTGAGAGCGAGAATTCCGTAGCCAAAGTCGTAGATCCGTCCCTGGTGTCACTGACGATTGCTGGTGGTTTCGGGCTTACCCACGTTTTAGGTTTTGTACCGGGGATCGGTGCGGCGATTATTGGTAGCGGCGGTACTGTCCTGCCATTCGTTGCAATGGCTGGTCTGTGGCTCGGTGTGAATGTCTATCATCGATCGTCTAAAACTGGCCGCGTTGAACTAGCAAAATGGCTAGATCAAGTGATTTTGCAGGTGCGCAGACAGCTCAATCAGGGAATCGAGACTGTTTACAACGAGTTGCGCCCGTTACTAATCAACCAGTTCAATGACAATCTTGAACTACGTATTCGTCGAACTAAACACCAAATTCAGCAGACGAAACAGGATTGTCAGTCGGCGCTTGGAGACAGACAGGTCGCTCGGCAGGAAGCTAAGAAGAAGTCCGCTTATGTTGCCAGACTTCGTGGTGAATTACTGAGTCGGGTGGATGCCAATGCAGAGTAATGCATATGTCGATTCTGCAGCTAAACAATTGATTGCCGCCGTCGATTCTATGCTTCGTGAGCTGATTGATCGCGCTGGTGAATATGGCGATAAGCAGCAGAGAATTACAGCTGTTGCCAATGAGTGCCGTCAGCTAATGCAGACTCCGCCAACAATTTTGGTGAGTGGACGAATGAAGGCTGGAAAATCGACACTCATTAATGCTTTGGTGCGCCAGAAGATTGCAGAAACTGCGATCCTCGAGTGTACGAATGCCGTCACCGTGTACACCAAGGGAGCCCCGGAGCGAATCGAGAATGTTTCGTTAGCCAATCGAGGCGCCCTCCATAGTGCGCAGAGTGCCCAAGGTGTGGCCGATTTGGATGGGCGCGTGAAAGTTCACTATCTCCCATCACAGGCATTGTCGCAGCTAAACTTCGTCGATACGCCCGGTCTTGGAACGGTTGATGTGGCAAATCATCAAATTGTCGATGGACTGCGCGAGCTGACCCGTGTGCCGTGGAACCAGCATGGCACCGCCATTGATGGGTTGATCTATGTGTTCGATTCCACTTTGCGTGACGACGAGATTGCGCATATCCGCTCTCTAGGCTTTACCACTCTGTCATCGGTGGGAGTGCTTTCGCGCGCAGATGATTTCGGTGCCGGCGCCTTTGGGCCAAGTGATCCAATCGAAGCAGCTAGGAACAGAGCCACTGAACTGTCGGACGACTACTCTCGCTATTTTTCTTCGGTATTAGCAGTTTCCGGTCTGATGGCGGAAAGTGCGGAGACAGGTGCAATCACCGAGCCGCTGGCTCGAGTACTCAGCAGCCTTGACACGGTGGCTCGTGACACATTGATACATGAGTTAGAGACTGAATTTCCCAATTGTGTCAGTGCTAGTAGCCGCCATAAACTGCTGGAAGTGCTGGGGTCCTATGGAGTCCTAGAGGGACGAAATAGTGCCAGCGGTGGCGCCGTACAGTTGCAGAGATTCTTACGTCAGGCCTCGGGAATCGATTCTTTAGCAGGTCATCTGGGCGAGAGTATTACTTTTGCAACGGTGCTGAGTCGTTCTAGCTATGTGCAGGAAAAACTAAAAGACCTGGCATTTTCTTGTGATGCCGCCGAGGTGCTCGACTATTGGGAAGAGCATTTGACTGCCCAGCAACGGCTAGCGGTAACCATTTACCACTTGCTGAGTCAGAGTTCCGGTAGTCGCGTATCTACCGAAGGAGTATCTCTGGCGGAAGAGACACTCCAGATGGGAGCAGTGGAGGACGCTTCACGTGCTGCTGAGATACATGCTCTGGCCAGCAGAAAGCTTCTGGGGTTGGTTTCGCCTTTGGAGGAAAAGCTCCTAGGAGCCGTGTGCTCATTCACTGAGCTCATTGCCCCGTAGAATCTCTTCGGCGGTTGTTCGTACTTGAGCGATGTTTTCAGCTACAACGTCCTCTGGAAGTCCAAAAAGGATGGACAGTTCAGAGTTGCTCAGAGGGGAATACTGTTCCAGCGCTAGCAAGGTTAGGTCTTCTGGTTCCATGTAAGCACGCAGGGCATTTACTCGGCACAGAGGATCGTGGCCACTTGGCGAAAAACCACCTTGTGTTCTTGCTTCTTTCGCAGTGAGAACTCCTAAACCCGTCTGCGCAAGCGCAAAGTAGATTTCACGGCGTACCAGAGCGTCATGGGAGGCTCCTGCTTTCTCAGCTAAAACGGAGACCGATTTCCATGCATTGCCGAGGCCATGAGTGAGAATGGTTTGAGCAAGATGGCGGCTTCCTCCGAACACAAGCGCAATTGACCACAGGCGATCTTTTTCGGCCAGAGCACTTCGTTGGAACCGTCTTGCGACAAGTTGTCTGTTGAATTCATAACGGGCAGTCATTTTGAGTCCCCACTGAAGTTGCTTTCCGATGAGTGACCTAAATCAGCTGCGAGAGTTGAAGAATTGAGTCGACTTTCACCAGAGATTTGTGGCAGGGAACCGGACTGATCCACGACATCCGTTCCAAAAATGGTCAGCATAATGTCATCGACGAGGTTTTCAGAGTCTGCTTCACCATCAATTTCCGCCATTAGCGATGCGATAGCTGTGCTCTCTTTTTCAGTGCTCATGTACTACTCCTTCCCTTTATCTGAAGAAATTGGGTGTGAGATTTCTGAAACGTAGTTTTCAAGTGATGAGTCTGTTCCAAAGGCTCGTGATAGGGCGATATCGAGTACTTCCTCAGTGCAAGGAGTTACCGTGAGTACCTCCGCTTCCGTTTCCCATGCCGTATCCGCCGTTGACTGTGGGAAGCGATGTTTTCTTTCGCATCTGAGACTGACCAGCTCAAGATATTTCAACGAGCTCATTGTGAACTGTCCTTAGACTCGCCCATGCGAACCAAGAGCCAGCAGAGGTTCACGATAAACATGATGAGCATGAAGAAGCCGGAACCCGGATGACCCCCGATAAAGTTCATAAGACACATAAGTCCTGCCACAATGGTCCAGGTAATTGGCCAGCCAAGGCCCTTCTTCTCGGTTGAGTCGACGTCGCCGTTAGACGGTTGGGAGGCGGTAGTAGAAGTGGCATTTGTTGATGTCGTAGCCGTGGTTTGTGTGGTTGCTGGAGTATTACTAACGGCATTAGTCGAGACAGCCGAAGGCACAGGCCTTCCCTGTTTACGTCGTGAAATGGTCTTCGTCGCTGTAGAGGTGCCACTCGAGGTCTTAGCCGACGTGGTCTGCGTCTTAGCGGAGGTGACTTCCGCTACCTCGGTAGATGCCTTTTCCTTCCCCTCGCTAATCGCGCCGAGCCAATCACGGGGAGTAGGCCTGCTTGAGCTGGAAGCAGCGAGCGCACGTTGAGTGAGGGATCGAACGGAGCTAACAGTTCCAGCTGGTAAATCGTTTGGGTTGCGGGTGGACTGATCGGAAGCCAGCAGACGCAGTGCAAGCAAACCAAACTTGTATGCATCGCTTTCTTTAGTCTGCGGTTTTTCCCCATTCGGCACGTCCCAACCAGGTGTCTGCACATCGGGCCCCTCAGATGGGCCAATACTCATGGAGTCGCAGTCCAGCAAGTACACATGTGGGCCGGGGGCGTTGTGGCAGAAGAGCAGGTTCTTAACCGAAATGTCTCCGACGCGAATCTCAGCACCATGAAGAACGCGAAGTAGGTTCGCACAATCTTCCAAGAATTCGTAGCGTTGACGTTCGCTTACCTTCAGGCCGATTGCCTGTTCAAATTCAGGGCCATTCAGCAAATACTGCAATTCCGCTGCACGTTTCGTGGTGCTTGTCGACGTTGGAGAAAGAAGCTGGAAGAAACGATCCGGAATTAACGGCATGATTATGCCGACGGTCTTTCCGTCATCACGCACTAAATGAGTTGGCCATGCCGCTTGATTGAGCAGCCACTCTTTGCGATCTGGGGCGACCTCTCCGAGTTTGTTAATGAACTTGACCAGTTTCTCCAGATGGGCCTCGTTGACCTTGTCAGGTGACTTGTACTTTTTAAAAGCACAGGGGCGAGACGAAAAATGTGTAGAACCGAGCTTGTAGACGACTCCTTCGCCACCGGATCCGAGCTTTTCCAGGCCGGAAGGCAGTTCACTCAGTTCAACTACAGGAGTGGTAGTAGTTGCTTCGTGTGCGCTCATTAAAAGGGTTCCTTTGAAAAGTATGGTGTAACAATCTGATTGGGGCTAGAGACGGCTAGCTATCCGGAACTCCAATGTGGGCTGGCCAAATCGCAACTAGGGTGCGGTCGTCGTCAAAGCCGGCCTTGGAGAAGTCCACTAAGTGACAAAATTCAGTAGTCGATGGCACCCGCTTGTAAAGGCGTTTGACAAAGAGGTCAGACAACGGGCCACCACCGCCACCGAGGGGATCTCCAATGCCGTCGGTTCCGAAGAGCACCGTTTCGTCACCAGCGCTTTCGAAATAGACGGCATTCAAGTTTTCTGGAACCAGTGGGAGTGGATTTACAGCTGATGAGCTAATTGCAGAGTCACTTTCTTCCTTCCCGCCTTCAATCAGCTCCACACCATTAGCGGTGACAGTCCAGGAACCCGAGTCGCCGATTGACAGGACATGCCCGCGGAGCCCGTTGTCACACTTGGAAATAGCAGCGCAGACCAGTGTGGAAGCGAAGTCCATTGGGTCTTCGCCAGCTTCTTTTGCAGCAGTCTGAATGCTGTAGGAAGCTCCCTTCGCCAGCGAAATCCATTCCTGTTGGCTCAGGTTGTCCTTGTACATCTTCTTCAGCCATCCGATGGCGTAGCGCGCTGCGATTGCAGAGCCTCGGTGGCTTTGTGGGGCAGCTGAAACTCCATCGGCGACTGCTACGAAGAGGGTGTTGCCATCGTCGGAAAGCAGAGTATGCACGGAGTCCTGGCGAGGTGCGCCGTTGTATCGATGCATGCGTCCGCGCAAGCTGACAGAGCGCATCGCAAACTGCTTAGAGCGCCAGCCATCGATGACGGTGTCGGGGACTTGGCGGCCAGTACCGAATTTTGTGTCAACGATGATGGGATCGACTTCGGCGCCGGCATCACCGACAACCAGTGGCGCAAGACCATCGTCATGCGAAGTGGCGGTGATTTCCGTGCTGAAGGCGCGGTTTGTTGCCGATGTGGGCTTTGGCTTGGGGCTGGGGGCTGGTTTGGAGGCGTTAGAAGGAGTTCCGGAGTTCTCGTCTGCCGGCTGAGTAGGTCGGAAGGAACTAGCAGGGCCAGCGTGGTAATCCGAGTAACCGCGTTCCGGCATGATGCGCGTGTCGAGGCCGGGAGTTTCGTAATTGTGGGGGACACCAGTGTGGAAGTCTCGGCGCGGAGAACTGGGATTCGAATAGGGCGCGGCAGTGGAAGGTCGGCTGTCGAGGCGAAGCGAGGAGGGGTAGTCCCTGCTCTGGCCGGTATTCAAGTCTTCGACCGCACGCGGATCGTTAAAGGGATGGAGTAAATCTCTCGGACGGACGCGAACGAGTTCTCCGAGGACACGTGAGGCCAGGCTCTTCTGAGGTGGATTGTGAAGGTAACGCTCGTGCTGGGAGTAGTTTGTCATCGCAGTTTTCCTTACAGCTCGTCCATGTCGATCTTGACGAAGTCATCGGGAATATCAGTAATGATTTCCGGTGAACCATTGGCGACGGAAGTGCCAGAGCTGATGACGGACTGAGTAAGCGAAGACATGAACTCAGACAACATGGCACCGGTGTCTGCGCCCTGCGCTGCCTGGAATGCCCAGCCGTTCTTGCTGGCCATTTGTCCGATAATCTGCGCATCCGATTCACCGATACCGAATGCCAAGATATTTGGGTGGTGTGGTGCGTTCTGAAGGTCGCTCAGCGCTTCCTGCCAGAGATCATCGGACATGGGGTAGCCGTCGGTAAGCAGGAAGACTGCGGGACGGTTGACGCGGTAACCTTCGGCCTTGAGCTGCGCTACGTCGTCTGGGATTTGGGCGTTGAGCAGGTCAAACGCAGTAGAGAAATATGTTGCGTACCGTGCGGAAAGCGTTGGCATCTGCTCAACATGGCGCAAGTCAGCGTTGCTGAGGTACAGGCGTGCCTCGTTGTCGAAGCCAATCACAGAGAAACGAACATTTGCGGCAGCAAAAGGCGCCATTCGAATCTCGTTAAGCAGGGATTGGAGGCCGGAGTTGAGCTCAGCGATGTCCGGCCCCATTGAGCCAGATTCGTCAGCGACGAAATAAATCGGCAGGATATTTCCGCGGGGTTCCATGTTCATTCCGGTAGTCATGAGAAGTCCTTTTTCGAGGTGGAGCGAGTGGCGAATAAGTAGTAGGGGGGGATTGGGAAGAGAGAAAGCTACGCTGTTACTCCGGGGTTTACTCGGAGTTTGAATTGGGCTTTAGCTTGCTCTTTGCAGACTGCGACGATTGCGATTCAGAGTCTGACATCGAAGTTTTCGGCTGGCTTTGCTCTTGGTTAGTTTCCGAACCTTGGGTGTAAGAGGAGTCTTGCTCGTAGGAGCCGCCATTTACGTCATTGCTTGATGGCTGTTCGTTCACGCCATAGCCCGTTTCGTCCGAATTCGATGAGGGCTCGCCTGTCGATTCAGAATCATCTTCCGATGGAGTCTCGCTTTGCTCTGAGGAAGTTGGAGTGGACGAAGTCTGGGATGGCGTAGTGGGGTTCTGATCTTCATCGGCTGAGCCTGATAGTGAAGAAAAGATGTTGATGAGCAGCACCAACACGATCACGATGCCAATAAGCCATGCAATAAATACGGCAATGGTGCGAGCTCGCGGGTCTTGCGTTGGGCCTCGGCCACGCGGGGGCGTGAGGTTCGGGGACGTGCGAACCATGCGGTTCCCTCCTGGAAATAAGGTCGGCATTTCAAAGTGTCTGACCTATAGAGGAGGGAGGAGGCGAAAAAGTTCCCAGCTTCGTCAAAAATTTTCAGTTTAGAAAAATTTAGACCATGAGGATAGGAAAACAGTTAGTACCGTGGACTAGGGCCGCTGAGGCTGTAATTTGGCGTCGAGAACAGCTGCGACATCTTGAAGAACATTTTTCTCAATTATCTCGTCAGAAGTCGACTCGACGATAAGCCAGCCGAAGTCACGGACATAGACAAAAACCTGAGCGGGTTCGAGGTAGTCAATACCGCCTTTTTCCTTTTCGTACCAGCTCGCGATTCGCGAATCGGAAGAAGGATTGACGGTAGATACGGACATTGAGGTCCCGGCTGGGGTGTACGTCCTAATAGAAAGAGAACCTTCCGGTGCGCTGTCCTCGCCGCTGAATCGACATTCGGACGTGCCTGCAAAACCGGAAATATCAGGGGTCGCCTGGGGGAAGCCCTTGATGCCATCCAATTCATCTTTTACTGCATCAACCGTTGGTTCACAGGAGAAGTAGCCGTCTTTGAAAGCCGGCGCATCTGGCTTTAAGACGGTCGCTTTGAGGTTGCCAATGGACACATTTGGATACGTGTGAAGGGTTGCAGAAGCATCGCTTTCCGACGAGGCTGCGGGGTCTGCAGCCTGGTTGGAGGATTCATCGGAACCATTACCGACAAAGTAGAACATGCCTGCGGCGATTACGAGGCCTGCTACCACTGCGCCAATGCGTGTGGCTGCCTTTTGCGAGAGCGCTGGTTTCTTTGAAGTGGGGCTGTCAGTATCGTTAACTGGATGGGTTAGGGTGCCTCCGCTGGTAGGTTTGCTCGCCTGTGCAAGCAGGATTTTCCCGTATTCAGCGGCTCCGAGAGCTACCGCTGTAATGGGCTCCTCAATGGGGAGAACCTCCATCGACTGCTGAACGACGCGGGAAATAGCAGGGGTTCGGACCGTACCACCCACGAGTAGGCCGCTGAGCATTCCTGGAGCTTCACCGAGCAAACTGGTCTTGTCGGCGATAAGAGCGCGAATCCGCTCAACATCGTCCGCAATAGCCGCTTCGAACTCGTCACGGGTAATGAGAAGCTCTTCGCTGTCGACAGTGAAGCTAGCATCAGGGGATTCCGAGAGCGCCTCACGAACCTTCTTCGCCTGTGATTGGAATTCGAGTTGTCCCTCGACTGAGTGAATTTCTTCAGGCAGTGCCCCAAATTCTTCGAGAGTCCGGGATTCCATGAGTTCAATCATGGCGAGGTCGAAGTTGTTTCCACCGATTGTGTTCTCGCCGCCGTCGGCAAGCACACGTGGTGACGCGGTATCCATATCGACGACCGCGACATCGCAGGTACCGCCACCAACATCGAGGACGAAGAGCTTGCCCGTGCGGTGTCTTTGCGAGACAGAGTAAGCAGCGGCAATTGGTTCAGAGACCAGCTCGATGGTGTCTTCATCGAAGCCAGCAGACTTGGCGGCGTCAATAAGTACTGTGCGTGCCGACGAAGGCCACGCTGCAGGGTGCGTAAGTATGAGCTTCGTTGGAAAGTCGGAAAGAGAAGAATCCCTATTTCCCAAATGCATCAGAGCCGAGCGGCGGACTTTCTCGATGATTGTGGCGAAGAGTTCCACCGCGCGCTGGTTATCTGAGCCGACGAAGCGCTTAGGGGAGTGTGCGAAAGCACTTGGCGCATCGGCTGCGTGATCAATTGCCTGCTGACCCGTGTAGACCGTATCGCTGGTGAGGAACACGGCCGCAGGCATCCAGGATCTAGCTTCGGTGCCCGTGCTATAGCCGAGGGGAACGATGGATGCGGGGTTGTCGTCGATTGCTGCCGCAGCGACAACGCTGGAATTACCAATATCGAGAGCGAGTAGCCAAGACATAGAGGACATAACTTTCACATAAGACGGACTGGCAGGCTTGGGGAGACCCAATACCTAGTCAGCGGTGAGCGTACTAGCGTGACGTGAGTAGCGGATCTACGCGCTGAGCAAGTTGTATGAGATTCGAAATCGTGTCGTTGCTGAGAGAATTTGGGTTTAGTTTGGAATAAAACCTTTGCTCCTCGGCCAGAGCTTCTGGATCCGGCCCATTTTGTCGCACATCTTCAGGGTCCTGTTCTTCCAACGGATTGTCGAGGTAAAAGGTGGCGATATCAAAAGATGTCAGATAGTTAGTAGGAATCGACATAATCAGGCAGGCAGACTTTTCGTTGTCTGCTCCCTTTGTGCCGTTTTCGGCATCTTTGCTGTCGGTAGTGTCGTTCTCATTTGAATGACAACGGTAGACATTCAGCGTTGGAGTTTCGGCTTTTTCCAGTTCCAGAGTTGGTTGGGGATTCTCATCGCTGCCGGAAAGTGGTGCGCTTTCACCTGGGATGTATACGAAATAGTGCCAATCAGCCAGAGCGCTGTCTGAATCGGGAGCAACATCCTTCAACGACATGGAGTTTGGCAGACGGAGTTTGCTGTTGGCGCTAGTGGTGGTGACAGTAACCGGGACGGAGCTATAGGTTTCAACTTCCACAGGCGAGAATGTGTTCATTCCGCCGAGATTGGAATTGAACCAACAGGTAACACTTTGCTTGTCAGAAGCGACTTTAAACAGCGGAGTATCTTCTCCAATTTCAGGGCTGGAATTGTAGTCGCCGGGAATGCGATGGAAGTCGGAGACAAGACCAGTTTCGTGCTGGTGAGTCAGAGAAGAATTGAGTACATACTGACGGCAGTCGAGACCATGTTTCGTTACGAAAGCTGACCGCTCGATTGCAAGATTCTGACTGTTAGAGGCCTGTCTTCCAGGCTCCTTAGCCGCCGCAATCGAGGTAGAAAGAGGCTCCGCAGCGGCATCGACGAACTTGGTCAGAAGATCCTGGGAGGACTTCAATTGATCCGGTGAAATGAAGCCTTCCGGGAACAACACCTTTGCAGTTAGACACCCGAGCTGCGGATCCGATAGACGTGCTGCGACCGCTGCGATGCCAGCCTCATCAGGATTGAGGTTGAGAACTTCCCACTTTTGGTCCGGCCTCGGCGTGAGCGAGTCAATAGATTCTGGGGTTTGTTCAGCCTCCGTCGGAGCACAGGTAGAGCTGGACTCAATGACAAAGGACCGATAGTCCATCGGCAATTCGAGGTACAGCAACATGTCATGAGTGCTGGTTGCAGCCTCGGTACTGGCGTCGTTAATTCCCCCGACATCACCCGTGGCTACGAATGTCATTGGGCAAACGGTCGTGCCATCATCTCGCCTTTCGACGGCTAGTTGACGTTGCCCCTGTGCCTTGCCCAGTGTGCCGGGAATTTGTTGGCGCACGCTAATCGGAATTGTTTCGTCCAAAGATGTGCAGTCGAATTTTCCGTCGCGGACAAGGAAGTTCGTCGGCTTTGTGGCGACATCAGAAGCTGCATCGGCGGAGGCATCAGCAGGAGCACCGGATTCTGCCTCTTGCGATTCTGAGCGCTGCCACCAGAAAATAGCCGTTGCTACGAGGGCGATAAGCACTACGACAGCCGCAACTACTAGAGTCTTCTTCTTGGGCGCTGAAGCACTCGGCTTACTAGATTGCTGCTCCGTGGTGGTGCTGGTTTGCTGACTGTCAGGAGTGTTCATTACTTCTGTTCCTTGTCATTCGTAGCGGGCTGATCAAGGGACTTCTCCAGAGCAGAAAGCGACCCAGCAACTGGTGAAATCTTTGCTAGTACTTTCTGCAAATCGGGCAGATTGCCCTGGTCACTGTAAGACCGAACAACAACGCAGCCCTTAGCTTCATCCTTGTGCAACAGATTCAGAGAGATCTCACCCTGATGCTTACCGTCTGAGGCATACTGTGCTGGTCGTGGGTCAACAAAGTACGACCACTCCGGCAGCTTTTTCAACGCGACCCCGCTGTTCGCGGTGCAGACAGAATGTTCTGGGTCGGACACGGTAATGATGTCAACCTCGTCGAAGTTATGCGAGAAGCCGCATAGCTCAGTGCCTGGCACGGAGGACTCAACGTTTTCAGTGTCCTGGGGTGAGCTAATTCCAGCCTTAGCTCCTGGCAGTCTGGGGATTTCCAGACCGACCTCTTTAGCCGCTTTCATCGTCGCAGTATCCATAAATGCTCGACAGCTGTAGTGACCATTGCGGTAGAAGGTGAGAGATGACTTTTGAGAAGCGTCCGCAGATGTTTTCGCGTCCACGGTTTTGTTTGCAGCTACTGCTTTCACACTGCGATCCAGAATTGGAGCAATCTTTTTGGCAACGTCCTTGGCTTTCTTCGCCGCCACAGCATCCGCCTCTGGGGTCGTGCCCGCCTCCACATGGACATCGCGCATAGCGGCTACGAGAAGAAAACCGCGCTCCTCGTCGCTGTAAAAAGAACCATAGCCCTGAATTTCTCCATTGTCGTTGTTGATGGGAATCTCGTGAACCCAGCCGAACGCATCGGGTTCTGCGTCTTCCGGTTTTCCATTCCACGGAGTGGTTTTGGACATGATGAAGTAGGTGAACTGCACGCCGTCTTCTACCGAAACAGCACGTTCACAAATTATTCGTCCGTCTGCACCTGTTGAAACGGACTTATCAGTGAGGTGATTGAATCCCGGAATATACGCAATTCCCGACTCGACCAACTGCGTTAAAGATGCCTGGTCAAAAATAGTAGAACAGTCGAACTTTCCATCACGAATCATGAAGGCTGAATCAGCGATGGCTGGTGGTTCCACAACGGGAGAGGCCGGATCGCTCTCATCGACGTCGTTAGGCGTGACGTTCATTATATGCATTACGACGACTGCTGCGACCAGGCAGACAGCGAGAATTAATGAAGACTCGGCCAGTGTTCGCCGAGCAAAACGGCTACTCAGTTGAGATTTTGATGACTGTGCCATTTCGTGCTCTCGTACAAAATTCCTATTTCGTAGTTACGGAGTGCGGTAACTAAGATTTTCTCACTTTATTATGGCATTTACTCGCTGATAAATGTTTTTCAACCACTGCGGGAACTTTTTCCCTTCTGCAGGCCTCTAATGGGGTGAAACACTATGCAGCGGGTTCTTGTGATGATCCGCTGCCACTAGCTCTCACCAGCAGTTTAGGAACTGACTGCGGTGTATATGGAGGAGGAAAGTTGCAGGACAACGAGCCGGTGCGCAGGCAGGGGCCGCGTCGTAAAGCAGGCTCTGAGGGGATCCCCGAAGAGCAAGAACGGAAGCCACGTAATGAGCAAACCACGGCGCCAGCTGTGGGCGCTGATGCGGCGATACGCGATGCGCCGAGGAAGAAGGCCGACGGCGCCGGTGGTGTGGCCAGTGCTGATTCGAAATCGTCGAACTCCAAGGTCATCCTTGGGGCGGTAATTGGTCTTCCGCTTGTCGTCGTCCTTGCTGTGGCGATAGCAGCGGGGCTGAACAGGGAAGACGGCAACGAAGCGGTCGCGGCTGACGACGCCTCTATGAGTACTTCGTCGACCCCGACAGTCGAACCGATTGATTATGACGTTGCAGAATCGGCGGCAAGGCTCTATTGCTACGATGCACCGGATACTAAATATGAGGAAGATTGGCGAGATATCCAAGACACGTGTGTCCAGTTGGTGTTGGACGAAATCCGAGCCGATGAGGATACATTCCGCAGTGAAGCCGTATTAGGTGAGTCCGGTGAAATCGATGACGAAGCAATCGAAGCCGTGCTCGGCGATCCCGAAGACTTCTTAAAAAACCACGGATACACAACCACAACGTCGACCACAACAACAACTAAGTCGTCGACCTATACGCCTAGCCCCACGTACCAGGAGCCGGAACCGACCTATGAGGAGCCCTCAAACTCTGGCGGAAACGCAGACGCAGGAGTGGGCGGTGGCGGACGCCAGCTCGCGTGGCGAACCGTCGGCCCCTTCGGCGGGCTGCAAGGCTGTGAATATAGTGCCAGCCAACAGCCACTTTATGCCTCCGAGTGCTACGTAGGTTCCGACAATCTGTACTACTACGACTCTAAGGTGCAAGCCGGTTAACGCATCCTGCCCCTGACCGGTCGCTGTCCAACTACGCCATAATGGTGGCCATGAGCAATGGCAACCACAACCACCGCACTTGGAAAGAAATCATCGCCGCCGATCCGCAGCATTCTCGTCGCTACGCCAACCGGTGGCGGGGGTTCGTTCGCGAGGGCCGCGATATCGACGGTGAGGCGCGGTTGGTGGATGCAATGGCGCCGCGAAACGCTCGAATTCTGGATGCCGGCTGCGGGCAGGGGCGCGTCGGCGGTTACCTGGCGAAGGCTGGACACCAGATCGTCGGTGTCGATGTCGACCCCTATCTCATCGACGAGGCAAAGCGACAGTTCCCGGACGCGACGTGGTTGGTAGGGGATTTGGCGCAGCTGCCGCACGTGCTTGACGACGGCCTGGAGAACACACCCCACGATGACACGGCAGCTGCCTTCGATGTCATCATTTGCCCCGGCAATGTGCTGACTTTTGTAGCGCCAGAAGACCGCGCGAAGGTACTGCAGGGCTTCGCAGAGGCACTAAAGCCAGAAGAGGGCCGTGCCATCGTCGGCTTCGGCGCCGGCCGTGGCTGGGACTTTGCGGATTTTGAAACCGCTGCCCAGGAGGCTGGGCTCACCGTGATTCAGCGTTACTCCACGTGGGATCTTCGTCCCTTTGACGATGAGTCTCAGTTCCTGGTCGCAGTGCTTGAGTCAGCTAACGACAGCGGGCTAAGTGGCGCGGACTAAGTGAGCTGAGACAGCAATTCTTCAACCTCAAGCTTGGCCGGCGGCTGCGCGCCCTTGCGGGACACAGTGATGGCAGCCGCGGCGGCCGCATAGTGCAAGATCTCGCGCCACTGATCTGCTGATACGGAAGTCAGGTCAGCGGCCGTCAGGCCACACTCATCGATTTGAGCCAATAGCGCGCCCATAATTGTGTCCCCAGCACCGATGGTGTCAACGACGTCCGCATCGACGGCTGGTACATCGATGCGGCTGCCGTCGGCAAGCAAAGTAAGCCCATCGCAACCTCGCGTGATGACGGCGGCCGGAACTTTAGTCAGCGCCTCTTCGCCAAGGAACTCGACTTCCTCATCGGAAAGCTTCAATAAGTTGACGTAGGGGAGCAAGCCCATGAGGAATTCGCGGTGCGCATTCGTTGCGTATATTGGGCGAATGTTCGGATCTAATGCGACCAAAGCGCCATTGGCCGCGAACTGTTTGAGCAATTCCGCGTGCCGGCTGGCGCCTGGTTCCAGCGCCAGCGAGAGTGTTCCGAAGCATGCAATATTCGCATCGATGAGCTTGGGCTCCACAAGCGGAGTGGCGGTGCCATCGGTATAGAAGGTGTACGTCGCGGAGCGATCTTCGTGGATGGTGGTCACAGCCAAAATGGTTGGCTCCGAACCACGTTGGATGTAAGAGGTATCGACCCCTTCGTTTTCTAAGTGTTTGACCAGCTCATTTCCGAATCCGTCCGTAGATAGGCGCGACTGGAAAATAACATCTGCACCGAGGCGGGAGGCCGTAACTGCCACGTTATAAGGACCTCCGCCGAGTGCCGGCACGTGGTCGTTGAGGCTGCCAGGAGATACCGGAACGAGGTCAACTAGACCTTCGCCGCAAACGCAAATAGCCATGGCTTCAACAATATCGGGCAGTATGAGCTATTGGCCGAATTACCATCTATCACCGCCGCAGGGTCGACTGAACGACCCGAATGGCCTTGCTGGAAACGCTGGGTTCAGTTGTCTTTCGGAGTAAATCCACCGACCTTCGGCGGTGAATCGCAGTTCCTGGTTGCAGCGCCTAGGAGGGGGAGGGCGCTGTGATCGTCGTAAAGCGGTTGCGCTTCCGCGCCGGGCTGTCGTTATTCTTTTATGCGAATAACTGCAATTAACGGCACGCAGGGAAAGGCTTCGGCGGTGACGCTATACGAAACGCTGGATACGGCTGGCGACAAGAAACAGGAACTGCTGACGCAGGACTACGGACGTTTTGCCGTGCGAGCGGTCCTGGCGGGCATGTACCTGACGCTCGGGACGGCCTTTGCAGCGGTCGCTGGCCAAGTAGCAGAGGGCGTCGCGCCGGGGACCGGGGGACTGGTTTTTGCGTGCCTGTTCGGGCTTGGGTTGTTCGCCATTGTGGTGCTCGGCGCGGAGCTGGCGACCGGCAGCATGATGTTTTTGTCCTGGTCCGCCGCGCGCGGACGCATGGCGTGGGGAGTGGCCTTTCGAATGGTGGCCGTCGCTACGTTCTACAACTTCATCGGTGCGGCGGTTGTGGCGCTGGTGCTCAGCCAGAGCGCCAAGCTCGGTGGGATTGATGACACACATCTGATTTCCACCTTGACTGAGGGGAAGCTGGCCAAGTCGTTCTTCGGTGCCTTCGTGGAGGCGATGGGTGCGAACTTCGTGGTCAATATGGCTGTCCTAGGTGCACTTCAAGCCAAAGAAATCATTTCGAAGTTCGTTGTGATTCTGCCGATTATTGCAGTGTTCGTCGGGCTCGGACTCGAGCACGTGATTGCGAACTTCTCGCTGTTTTCCTTGGCCTTTTTCGCTGATCCGCATCCTGCAGGCTTCGATGGTCTGCACATAACTGTTAACTGGGTGGCCGTGTGGCTCGGCAACTTTGTAGGTGGTGGCCTGGGAATCGGCGCGGTCTACGCCTGGTTGAACCAGACGAAGACCAGCTATGTTGACTAGGTTTTGAGCTTCGCTGTGCGTTAACCGGGCACCTATCTGACGGTCTAACCGACAGCCTGCCCGAAGAGCAGATGTCAGTCTCGCGACTACAGGTGGTACAAGGCCTCACCATCGATTTAATGCCGATTCGGGCACATTCTCAACCAGTTAAGTGAAACGAGGGGACTCCTCTCGTGCCTAGCTCTTATGTCAGTCGGTGTGAGCGTTTGTGAAGGCCGTCGCGCGTCAATGTCAATACAGCGATTAGCGCAATCAGCGCGCAGGTCAACATCGAAATAGCCATTGATAAAGGCAGATTGGAACCAAGCCCCACCAACGGGGAAACCGTGGCGGCCGCGAGGAACTGTGTGAAGCCCATGAGACCGGAACCTGAGCCAATTCCGATATCTCGAACCTCCTCAATTCCGAGTGCCGTGGCATTGGCGAAGATCAGCGGCATCATCGGTACCGTAATGAACAGCAACAGCCAAGTAGTGAAGAAGGTAATCCCGACGATGGCATTAATAATCAGGCCTACCGACGTCACGAGCATGACCGTAAGGGCAACTAAAATGCCCTTGCGGGGATGAAGCCGGTTGATCATCTTGCCGTTGAGGATTGACACAAATGTCAACATCGCTGCATTGGATGCGAACACGAGAGAAAACTGAGTAGGGGTGAGCCCCAGCAGCTCCTGGAAGATAAAGGGTGACGCAGCGATATAGGAAAACATCACCGAGAAGCCACCAGCGAAAGCCAACAAGTAGCCGACAAATACTGGCCGCCGCAGCAGCCTGCCAATATTAGGCAGGAGATTGCGCAGAGCGCCTGTGGAGCGTCTCTCAGCCGGCAGAGTTTCCGGAACCATCAGAACCACAATCGCGACCATCGCGACGTTGATGGCTGCGAGAAACCAAAACACGCTGCGCCAGCCGAATGCGGGGCCTAGAAAACCGCCCACCAAGGGAGCGATTGCCGGGGCGATGGAGGAAATGCCCATCAGCGTGGAGAAAGCTCTCGCTGATGCCTTGCCCGTCAAGAGGTCTGGGACTACAGCACGAGCCAGAACAACTGTGGAGCCACCAGCTAACCCCTGGAACAGGCGCATTGCAATAAGCGTGCCTATATTCGGTGCTACTGCACAGAGGATTGACGAACCCAAGAACACCAAAGTCGCAATGAGCAGCAGCATTTTGCGGCCCAAACTATCGGAGAGGGCACCAATTACGAGCTGTCCAGCAGCCATGCCAATCATGAAGGTTGTCAGCGTGAGCTGAACCATTGACTCGGTCGTGGAGAACTCGCGTGCAATCTCCACAAAGGATGCCAGATATGTATCTGCGCCGAACGGGGCGGCGGCGGATAATAAGGCTAACCCAGCAATAAGCGATAGCGGCAGCGTCTGTGCTGGCTGTGTCTGAGCGCTCTCGGAATGTTGATTTGTCACTGTCTCAGTATAGGGTTGCCGCGGAATAGGGGTGCTGCGGAGGACACAAGCCATGTTGGGGCATGAAACTAAGGGATTTTGTTGTCTTGCACGAACGTGCCATAATACACAGGTTGCGCGAAGTGACTGCGTGCTGCTCTCAATGGTCTAGGGCCGTAGTTAGCACGAGGTTAAAGCGACATGAAAGCTACCTCTAGCAGGTGCTTTCGTCGTAAAGCGTAAACACAAGACATAAAGACCGCGTGCGTTTAGGACGGAAATCTGACGCACAATGCAACCAGGTCAGGAGAAACGCAGTGATTCAGCAGGAATCCCGTCTGCGCGTTGCCGACAACACTGGTGCACGTGAAATCCAGTGCATCCGCGTTCTCGGCGGCTCGACCCGACGCTTCGCTGGCATTGGCGACACCATTGTCGCAACTGTCAAGGAAGCTACTCCGGGCGGCAACGTCAAGGCAGGCGAAGTTGTTAAGGCAGTCATCGTCCGTGCGAAGAAGGAGACCCGTCGTCCGGACGGTTCTTACATCTCGTTCGACGAGAATGCTGCTGTCATCATCAAGGCCGACGGTGAGCCGAAGGGCACCCGTATTTTCGGCCCGGTCGCGCGTGAGCTGCGTGACAAGAAGTTCATGAAGATTGTCTCGCTCGCACCGGAGGTGATTTAAGTGAAGATCCGTAAGGGCGATACCGTGCTGGTTATCTCCGGTCCGGACAAGGGTGCTCAGGGCAAGGTCATCGAGGCCTACCCGAAGCGCGACAAGGTCCTGGTCGAGGGCGTTAACCGTATCAAGAAGCACGTTGCAAACTCCGCTGCGGAGCGCGGTGCATCCTCGGGTGGCATTGTCACTCAGGAAGCTCCGATTCACGTGTCGAACGTCATGCTGGTCGACGAAGATGGTACCCCGACTCGCGTTGGTTACCGCTTCGATGAGGACGGCAAGAAGGTTCGCATCTCCCGCCGTACCGGGAAGGACATCTAAGCATGAGCGAAAACTATACCCCTCGTCTGAAGGCCCGTTACCGCGATGAGATTCGCGGCAAGATGCAGGAAGAGTTCTCCTACGAGAACGTCATGCAGATTCCGGGCGTTACCAAGGTCGTCGTTAACATGGGCGTCGGCGCTGCTGCTCAGGACAAGAAGCAGATCAACGGTGCTATCAACGACCTGACTCTGATCACCGGTCAGAAGCCGGAGACCCGTCGCGCTCGCAAGTCGATCGCTAACTTCAAGCTTCGTGAAGGCGACGCCATCGGCGCTCGCGTCACCCTGCGTGGCGACCGTATGTGGGAGTTCCTGGATCGTCTGCTGACCGTGGCTCTGCCGCGAATCCGCGACTTCCGTGGTCTGTCTGATCAGCAGTTCGATGGTCACGGTAACTACACCTTCGGACTGTCTGAGCAGACCATGTTCTACGAGATCGACGTTGACAAGATCGATCGCCCGCGCGGTATGGACATCACCGTCGTGACCACCGCTACCAACAACGAGGAAGGTCGCGCGCTGCTGCGCGAGCTGGGCTTCCCGTTCAAAAAGTAGTTTTGCCTCTTCGGTAGCTTTTGCCTGAAGCCCCGGATGCCGCATGGCCTCCGGGGCTTTTTGCTGCTCTGTTAACTATTTATGTTCGTGGGGGCGTGGGGTCGCTGTGCGGGGCCTGCGTAAGAGTTACCAGTGTTGCCGGTGTGAAAGTTGACCCTTTTTGGGGGTTGAAAATTAGTAAAGTCACAAGCTTTCTTAGATGAAAGTTAGGCGTTCGTGATGATTTCGTTGTAAACTGCCATTCGTCATAGTGACGGCCGCCAAAATGCATTGTGGTCGTTATCAATTTGGGCAAGATTTAAGTGACTTCAGCTTCTGTGTGGTTGAGCCAGTGGTTCTACACAGAGCGGTCCTTAAGTTAAAACGCAAAGGGATTAACTACATGAAGAACTTCTCCGTGGCCGTCCGCTCGGCTGCTATTGCAACTGTTGCGGCTCTGGGTCTGAGCTTCGGCGCAGGTGCTGCCAACGCACAGCCGGCACTGCCGGAAATGCCGAACATTCCGATTCCGGGTATCGGCGACACCGGCCCGAAGGGCGTAAAGCAGATTGTCACCTTCGGTGACTCCTTCACCGCTAATGCCGGTAAGGGTGGCCCGCGTGGCCTGGCGCCGGGACAGAACGCACTGGTCGCTAACTGCGCTACCGACATGGAAAACTGGCCGAAGATTGCAGCGTCGAAGCTGAACAAGTCCCTGGGTGACTGGTCCTGTAACGGTCTTGGTGGCTTCCCGGGTCAGCTCCTCGCATACCTGGAGGCTTCCATCCAGTACGGCGACATCGGAGAGGGCACTGAGAAGGTTGTCCTGATGTACGGCGGCATGGACTGGGTCCAGTGGGTTGACGTGGCAGGCGAGCTTGTCGCAAAGCCGGATCCCAAGGCTCCGTCGCTGTTTAAGCAGACGCTGCGTCAGTTCACTGACCGCGTCCACCAGGTTGCTCCGGGCGCTCAGGTCGTCCTGGCTTCGTACCCTGAGTACGCTACCAATGACCAGCTGTGCCTGGTGAACGCCCCGAACCAGACCTTCCCGATCCCGGCACCGGGTGCCAGCGAGATTCAGGGGGCATTCCGCGACAGCATTCGCTCCGCGTCTCAGCACGTAGGTGCCGGCTTCATCGACGTCTACGAGGCAACCCTCGGCCACGGTACCTGCAACCCAAACCCGGATGAGCGCTTCGTCGCCGGTTTCGCAGATCCGGTGATGGGCCCGATGACCAACCACCCGACGGTGGCTGGTGAAAAGGCAATGGGTAACATCATCGCCGACCAGCTCTACTAATTTCCTCTAGCCGGCGCCATATCGGCTAGAAATTGAGTTCCACTGCTAATTGGTGGGGCTTCACGCCGCGAGCGGACTAACGTCCAGCCGCGGCGTTTTTGCATTTCGGCCGGTATTTGTTAGTATCACCAGGTCTGCCCTCTGTAAGAGGTGCGGCAGTAAAAATGTAAGAACTTTGCTGTAGGCCCCTCGCCTCGCATCGTCTCTGGCGTCACCTGGGTGGCGAGCTGACTCGGCTATTGAACCGAGTTGGCGAACAGTAGCCCTTAAATCGCCGGAATCACGATATTGGTAATCGCTCCAACTTAAGCTTTCGTCGTGTGACAGTTGCTGTTTGCGCGGTCATTGGAGTTAGCCACGAGGTGGGAAGGAACCGCAGCGAGAAAGGAAGCGGTCACTAACCATGACCATGACTGACCCAATCGCCGACATGCTGTCGCGCGTGCGCAACGCTAACAACGCGTACCACGACTCTGTCTCGATGCCGTCGTCCAAGCTGAAGGCTAACATCGCCGAGATCCTCAAGTCTGAGGGTTACATTGCGGACTACGCAGTCGAGGATGCCAAGGTCGGCAAGACCCTGACCCTGAACCTGAAGTACGGCCCGTCCCGCGAGCGTTCGATCGCTGGCGTGCGTCGCGTCTCCAAGCCGGGTCTGCGTGTTTACGCAAAGTCCACTAACCTGCCGAAGGTCCTCGGTGGCCTGGGCGTGGCTATCATCTCCACGTCTCAGGGCCTGCTGACTGACCGTCAGGCTTACGAGAAGAAGGTTGGCGGGGAAGTCCTCGCTTACGTCTGGTAAAGGGGGAACTACACAATGTCTCGTATTGGTAAGAACCCTGTCGTTGTCCCGGCAAATGTTACTGCACAGGTCAACGGCCAGGACGTTTCCATCAAGGGCCCGAAGGGCGAGCTGTCTGTCTCTATCCCGGCTCCAATTACCGTTGAGCTGAAGGACAATGAGATTGTGGTCAACCGCCCGGATGACCACCGCAAGAGCCGCTCCCTGCACGGCCTGTCCCGTTCGCTGATTAACAATATGGTTGTCGGTGTGACCGAGGGCTACACCATCAAGATGGAAATCTTCGGTGTTGGTTACCGTGTCGTCAAGAAGGGCAAGGACCTCGAGTTCTCCCTGGGCTACTCGCACCCAGTCCTGATCGAAGCACCGGAAGGTATCACCTTCGATGTCGACGGCACCACCAAGCTGTCGATCACAGGTATTGATAAGCAGCAGGTCGGACAGCTCGCAGCTAACATCCGTCGTCTGCGTAAGGATGATCCTTACAAGGGCAAGGGCATTCGTTACGATGGCGAGCAGATCCGTCGCAAGATCGGAAAGACGGGTAAGTAATGAGCAACACCAACGAAAAGCGCCTCCCGGTAGGCAAGGACATCTCGACTCGTCGTCGTGTCGCCCGCGCCCGCCGTCACGCACGCTTGCGCAAGAACGTCCGCGGCACCTCCGAGGCACCGCGCCTCGTCGTGCACCGCTCTTCCCGCCACATCACCGCTCAGGTTATCGACGACTCCATCGGTCGTACCCTGGCCGCTGCTTCCACTCTGGACGCAGATCTCCGTGGCTTCGAGGGCGACAAGAAGGCCAAGAGCGCCAAGGTCGGCGAGTTGATTGCTGCTCGCGCTAAGGATGCTGGCATCGAGAAGGTCGTTTTCGACCGCGGTGGCTACCAGTACCACGGCCGCGTTGCTGCTCTGGCCGAGGCTGCCCGTGAAGGTGGTCTGAAGTTCTAATGCGCACTTACAAGTCCAACGGAAGGAATGCGTGATGTCGGAACGCGATAAGCGCGAAGGCGGACGTAACTCCGCTGACAACAAGAACAACAACCGTCGTGGTGGCCGCGGTAACGACCGTCGCCAGCAGGACGAGCGTTCGCAGTACATCGAGCGCGTAGTAACTATTAACCGAGTTTCCAAGGTCGTCAAGGGCGGTCGTCGCTTCAGCTTCACCGCTCTGGTCATCGTCGGTGACGGCGAGGGCATGGTCGGCGTCGGCTACGGCAAGGCCAAGGAAGTACCGGCAGCTATCCAGAAGGGTGCTGAAGAGGCTCGTAAGAACTTCTTCCGCGTCCCGATGATTGCTGGCACCATCACCCACCCGGTTCAGGGTGAGACCGCTGCTGGCATCGTGCTGCTGCGCCCGGCTGCTCCGGGTACCGGTCTGATTGCCGGCGGCGCTGTCCGCCCGGTTCTCGAGTGCGCCGGTGTTCAGGATGTTCTGTCCAAGTCGCTGGGTACCAACAACTCCATCAACGTTGTTCACGCAACCGTTGATGCTCTCAAGCAGCTGGTTCGCCCTGAAGAGGTCGCCGCACGTCGTGGCAAGTCCCTCGAAGAGGTTACCCCAGCACGTATGCTGCGCGCACGCGCAGGTCAGGGAGCGTGATTTCCATGGCACTGAAGATTACCCAGGTCCGTGGTACCGCTGGTACCAAGCAGAAGCAGAAGGATTCGCTGCGCACCCTCGGCCTGAAGCGCATCAACGATTCCGTCGTCCGCCCGGATTCTCCGGCTGTGCGCGGTCTCGTGAACGTTGTGCGTCACCTGGTCGAGGTTGAAGAAGTAGCGGGGGAGTAGGTAAACCATGAGCGAACCAATTAAGCTCCACGACTTGGCCCCGGCTCCGGGTGCTAAGAAGAAGAAGACTCGCGTCGGCCGTGGTGAGGCTTCCAAGGGTAAGACCGCTGGTCGCGGCACCAAGGGCACCAAGGCCCGCAAGCAGGTTTCGGCAGCATTCGAGGGTGGCCAGATGCCACTTCACATGCGTCTGCCGAAGTTGAAGGGCTTCAAGAACCCGGCGAAGGTCACCTTCCAGGTGGTCAACGTTTCGGATTTGGAGCGTCTGTTCCCGAACGGTGGCGACATCACCATCGCCGACCTGGTTGCAAAGGGCGCCGTCCGCGCTAACCAGCCGGTGAAGGTCCTCGGCGACGGCGACATCAACGTCTCCGTCAACGTCACCGCAACCAAGTTCTCGGGCTCCGCAAAGTCCAAGATCGAGGCTGCAGGCGGCTCTGTCACTGAGGCTTAAAGCATTTAAGCTTTAATAGAAAAGCTCCTAACCTGAACTGCTCCCCATTAGTTGGACTGAGAAA
>NZ_KV836064.1:0-865 GCF_001838215.1 Corynebacterium sp. HMSC061H03 | reverse complement strand
CGAAGTTCGCTAAGTGAGCAGCAGCGCGAGCAATTGGTTGAACTATTTGAGCAAGGCATGGGCTGTAGAGCGGCTGCCAATGTTCTGGGTGTCTCCAAACACGCTGCGCGCCGGCTCTATTGTCGGTTTGTGCTGCATGGCAGGCTATGTCTTGTGGAGAAACCGACAAAGCAGCAGTACTCGTTTGAAATCAAGAAGGAAGTTGCCCAACGCCACCTTGCTGGCGAGACAGCGATGGATCTTGCGCGCGAATTTGGCCTGTCATCACAGCAGCTGGTCAGTGGGTGGACGTGGAAATGGCGCAAAGGCGGCGATGAGGCGTTGAAACCGAAGCCGAAGGGCAGGCCCAAAGGATCGGTCACGCCGAAGCCGCTGTCGGAGGAAGACAAGCTGCGTCGCGAAAACGAACGGTTGCGGGCCGAAAATGCCTATCTAAAAAAATTGCGGGACTTGAGGAATCAGGGACGCGCCTGAAAGTCCAGGCGATTGTCATCCTCAAGTCTCACCACCGCTTGGAATATCTCCTAGAGGCAGCAGGTATGCCACGGTCGACGTTCTTCTACCACCAACAACGACTCAGTAAGCCAGATAAGCACGCCGTTCTCAAGCAAGCGATTCGGGAAAGCTTCGAGCGTAACAAGCATCGCTACGGCTACCGGCGAGTGCTGCTTGACCTACGCAACCAGGGCTGGGTGGTCAACCACAAACTCGTTTACAAGCTCATGCGCCAGATGGGGCTTCGAGCTAAGATTCGCCAGCGCAGACCGTATATTTCCTATGTTGGGACAATCAGCCGCATTGCTGACAACAAGCTTGACCGCAAATTCACCCCAGATAAGCCAAATACCGTCTTTGTCAGCGACGT
>NZ_KV836063.1:0-5364 GCF_001838215.1 Corynebacterium sp. HMSC061H03 | reverse complement strand
GCATGCGGACACACTTTTCTTTACTTAACCCTCTAGCACGGCACGTCCACCGCAGCGATGCGGTGGGGTTGGATCGTGAGGCTCTCCCCGGTGGATTCGAGCACCGCGGAGATGGTGGAGGGGGTCATCATCACGATGGAGATCCAGTCATGGCTGGTGGCACCCGCATAGTCCACGTAGTGCAGGCGCACCTGTGTGCCCGCGGTATAGGCGCGGCGCAGCTCGGACATGATCTCCCGCGGCGAGCGGAAGGTCCGGGTGTCCGAGGCCTTCGTGCCGTCCGCCGGGTCCACGGCGATGGCCTGGTCGTGGGCGCGGCGAAAACCCTCCACGGCGCCGTCGATCTCCGAGGCGATCTCGGTGGAGTCCCCAGTGATGTCCATGATGTTGCGCTGGGGAGTATCCACGCGAGACGGGACACGAGCCGAGTGGGGTTCGGTGGCGGAGCCCTGCTGGAATGCCCTGGTGGCGTCGTCAATCAAATACCGCAGGGACTGGGGAACGGACGAGAGACCGCCGGGGGACATGCGATCCAGGAAGGCCTCGATGTCCTTCCATGGGGCGTCATAGCGCTTCGGCCCGATCAGGCTGAATACGTCGCCTTCGCGGCCGTCCTCGCGCACCAGGGTGGCGGTGAGCCCCAGACGGCGGCGAGACTGCAGGTCGGAGGTCATGCGGAACACCGGGGCAGGCAGCAGGTGAACCTCGTCGTAAATGATTAAGCCCCAGTCGCGGGAGTCGAACAGCTCCAGCGCCCGGTATTCGCCCTTCGACTTGCGCGTGACCACTTGGTAGGTGGCGATGGTCACGGGGCGGATCTCCTTCTTCTCTCCGGAGTATTCGCCGATTTCATCCTCCGTCAGGGAGGTGCGGCGCACTAGCTCGTCCTTCCACTGCCTGCCCGCGACGGTGTTCGTCACCAGGATCAGGGTGGTGGCCTTTGCCTTGGCCATCGAGGCCGCGCCGACCATCGTCTTGCCCGCACCACATGGCAGCACTACCACGCCCGAGCCGCCTTCCCAGAAGCTATCGGCCGCCATCTCCTGGTAGTCGCGCAGCTGCCATTCTTCGTGTTCCTGCGACAGCTCGATGGGGTGTGCCTCGCCGTCGACGTATCCCGCCAGGTCCTCTGCGGGCCAGCCGACCTTCAGCAGTTCCTGCTTGAGCCTGCCGCGCTCGGAAGGGTGCACAACGATCGAGTCCTCGTCGATCTCTGCGCCCAACATGGGCTTGATCTTTTTGTGACGCCGGATCTCCGTCAGCACAGCCCTGTCCGTCGTCTCTAGCACGAGCCCGTGCGCTGGGTGCTTGATGAGCTTCAGCCGCCCGTAGCGATCCATCGTGTCGGCAATGTCGATGAGCAGCGGCTGCGGGGCGGGGAACCGCGAGTAGGTTTCCAGCACGTCCATGATCTGCTCCGCGTCGTGCCCTGCCGCGCGGGCGTTCCACAGCGCCAGCGGGGTGATGCGGTAGGTGTGCACGTGCTCCGGCGCGCGCTCCAGCTCCGCGAACGGTGCCAGCGCGGTGCGCGCCTCCTGCGCCTGTTCGTGGTCGATTTCCAGCAGCACGGTCTTATCCGACTGCACAATGAGCGGTCCGTTTCCAATGCCCACGCTGTGTGTCACTTCCTTTTTGTTTATCGACGCCACCGCGACGGTGTTGCTCAAGCCAAAGACATCATTTTACGCTGCAGTGGTGCGAACTCGTGCTCCACTATGCTGAGACCCATGATTGCTCAGACGGGAAATCTGCGCCAATGGCAGTATTTCGTGGCTTTAGCGGAGACCGGTAGTTTTACAGCGGCGGCAGCGCGACTGGGAGTGAGTCAGCCGCCTGTCTCCAATGCCATTAAGCGCTTAGAAGCTGGTGTAGGTACACCGCTATTTATCCGAGGGGCGGGGGAAGTGAAACTAACCGAGGCAGGGTTGACCTTGCTTCCATATGCCCGGGTGATTAATCGCGATCTTCAGACTATGCATTCGATGATTGACGGTATCCGAAGTGGTGCGCAAAGCGGGTTTCGTTTGGCCATCAGTAGTGCGCTTCCAAGCGAGATAGGATCGCGTATTGCAGCAAAGGCACAGCAGCATGATGGAGTAGTTTTGTCGTCACTGCCTTCTGTTGAGATTCTTGCCCGTGTTGAAGAAGGCGCTATTCATGCGGGGCTTGTTCAAGCTCCGGTTCCCTTGGGTACTCACCGCAGTGCGAGGCAGTTTTCTCTGTCACGTGATCTAGTGGTGCCGCCGGGGTATTCAAGGTTGGATAAGACCTTGTCTCAATTGAATCTGCTGGTGGAGAACCTGAATGACAATTCAAGTGCAGCCAGTGGTTTGGCGAGAGAGCTATTTCGGTCGGGTGTGTCTTGCGAAATTAATGATTCAGAGGATGCTCTAGGTAGGGGCTTATTGATTGGAAGAGGGGAGGGGATGTCTTTGGTATTTCGCGGTTTTCACCAGTTTGACAATGCTATTGAGCTTCCTTCCCGTTTCGATTTTTCCGTGGATGTAGTGGTTCGCCGAGGTGGGATGGACAATGGCGCCGAGGCCATGGCGGTCGCCGAAAGAATTTGTCGAAGGATTAACCAATGACTGCACGGATGGAGATGGCCCTGGAAAACGTGTTGACGCGGTCGGGGTGTGAGGGATGGTGGTGTGCATCGCGACTGCACGATGGGGTGACTATCGGACGCAAACAAGACGAGAAAATTACGGTGGCATCCTTATATAAAATCCGGCTCCTCCACCTCACTTTGGAAGCGATTCAACGAGGTGATCTGGATCCTCGTCTTCGTGTTGACGTTGCACCGTCCAAAGGAACTTACGAAGGGTATGGGTTCGCTGCCTTTGATGACGCAGTGAACGTGAGTCTCCGAGACTTAATGAAACAAGTCGCATCGGTGTCAGATAACGTGGCCGCCCACGAGATTTTGCGTCTACTGCCTGCGTGGGCTCGAGAAGCATTTCTTAAACGGTTTCCACCTCATTATGACTTGCAAGATCGGAATAGCTTAGTGACGGCGGAGAAACAATTGCGTCAATATGTTCAATCCCAAGGGGGGAGTAGTACAGATATAGCGTTTTCTGCAGTCTCTTCGTTGGCGGAAATAACTAATGACTTGGAACAGGTTTGGAAAGACGATAGTGCAGCGGTACGTCGATCTATGTGTGAACTCTTGGGGTTGCAGGTGTGGCGTCACCGTGTTCCTTCAGGCTTTCCTCCAAGCGGCGTTGATATCTATGGAAAAACGGGCACTGTAGGACTTCTCCATGGTGAAGCTTCGATTATCCAGGTTGAGGGCGAGGAGCCCATTGTGGTGTCCATCATGCTGAAACAGGTGGTGCCAGAACAAGCAATGAGTACTCACGATGGTGCTATTGGCGAAGTGGCTAGACTGCTCGTGGACGCTCTTCGTTAGAATTTCTGCCACTTGAATACACACTTCTACCATCGCCTATATGTGAATGAAATGAGACAATTGCATTATGTGATATTGGTGGCATCCAATGCGTCTCACTTAACGTCACTCCCATGATGACTAAGCACAATCGTTTCCGTCAGTCGGTGATTGCACTCTGTTCGCTCTCCGCAGTGATGTTGAGCAGCTGTTCAGCTCTACCGTGGGAATCAGACTCAGACGTATTTCTCAAAGCTTTCAACGCGGGAGATGACAGCAAGGCTGCACGGTATCTGGATCATCCAGACCCGGAGCGCGCCCTTCATGAATTTCGGCAGTCACTTCATGGTGTGAAGGTCAACATCGAAAAATCTGATATTTCCAATGGAAAGCAGAATACTCATGTGACTTGGTCCAAAGATGGTGTGGAGTTGGAGAGCAATGGTCGGCTCGTCCTTAGTGGACAGGATGGTAAGCCTCAATGGTTGCCTTCGATCTTCGAAGCTCAGTTGAGCGATGATTCCGCACTCTTTTTTGCTGAAGATAAACAGTACGATCTTCCAATTAAAGATCGCTTGGGCAATGAATATATGACCTGGACGAAAGTTATTCAGGTACGAGGTCGCAAAGATATAGCCTCTAGAGCGCAGGAATTGGCCCAGATTTTTGCACCAGTGTCTCCCACAACGACTAAGGAGTGGATCGAGCAGACCTTGGGAGAGTCTCAGGATGAAGACACCGTGCTCCTCACTTTGAGGCAGGAAGACTTCCGGAAGATACAAGAGCAACTTAGGACCTTTGAGGGAATTTCCACTGTGGAGCAGGGGCGTCTCTTAAGCGTGTCCAAAACTCTTAACTCTCCGCTGGATGCTGAATTGAACAAATATTGGGAGTCAGTGCTCGATGCTAATTCAGGATGGTCGATACGCGCTGAGAGTTCACAAGGTATGACGACGGTAGCCTCTGAGCCGCCTCGCCGAGTTCAGCCAATCGCAACCACTCTGGATAACACACTGCAAAGCGCAGCAAAACAAGCAGTGGACAGTGAGCAACGTGCCGCAGTTCTAGTCGTGCTCAATCCTAGAACAGGAGGTGTCCTTGCCGTTGCACAAAATGACAAGGCAAATAACCAAGGGCCAATCGCACTCACCGGGCTATTCCCACCGGGATCGACGTTCAAAACTGTGACCACAGCGGCGGCACTAGAGGCAGGGGCAGTCAGCATGGATGAGGAACTACCTTGTCCTAGCAATATCACCGTCGCTGGACGCAAGATTCCCAACGATCATGACTTCGATCTAGGTAGCGTTCGACTGGAAGAAGCTTTCGCCCAATCATGTAACACAACCCAAGCGGTCATTTCGGATCGTTTGGGAGAAGATGATCTGCAACGGACTGCTTTAGAACTCGGAATTGGCTCCGACTTCGACGTACCAGGGATGACCACACTTACTGGTTCGGTGCCGCGGACACCGGCTGGACCTCCTCGTGTGGAGGCTTCTATTGGACAGGGCGAGGTTCTAGCTAGTCCATTTGGGATTGCGCTCATGCAATCGACTGTCGCTAACGGCGGCTTGCTTGTTCCTCCACAGCTCATTCAAGGCGAACAGACAGTAGTGAATAAACAGGCAGACCAGCATGTCAGCGATACAACTATTCAAAGCCTCCGGACGATGATGAAATCAACAATTGACCACGGTTCAGCTAGGTCGTTGAGTGATCTTAGTGCACTTGGCGGAAAGACTGGTACAGCAGAAATTGATGGCAAGCTTTCCAATGGCTGGTTCGCTGGAACGACAGGGGAATTGGCGATTGCGTCCCTTGTAATCGAAGGAGATTCTTCTCAGCCAGCTGTGGAAATGGCCGGGCGTTTCCTTCGCTCGCCGGATGTTCAGAAATTCTCTGGAATTCAATAAACTTGCGTCATAACCTCTAGCACGGGTTAAGTAAAGAAAAGTGTGTCTTTTCCG
>NZ_KV836062.1:0-1624 GCF_001838215.1 Corynebacterium sp. HMSC061H03 | reverse complement strand
AAAATGTGTTAGGCCACTGGCTTCGGGTGTTACCGACTTTCATGACGTGACGGGCGGTGTGTACAAGGCCCGGGAACGTATTCACCGCAGCGTTGCTGATCTGCGATTACTAGCGACTCCGACTTCACGGGGTCGAGTTGCAGACCCCGATCCGAACTGAGACCGGCTTTGCGGGATTAGCTCGCCCTCACGGACTGGCAACCCACTGTACCGACCATTGTAGCATGTGTGAAGCCCTGGACATAAGGGGCATGATGATTTGACGTCATCCCCACCTTCCTCCGAGTTAACCCCGGCAGTTTCTTACGAGTCCCCACCACAACGTGCTGGCAACATAAGACAAGGGTTGCGCTCGTTGCGGGACTTAACCCAACATCTCACGACACGAGCTGACGACAACCATGCACCACCTGTATACAAGCCACAAGGGAAACACCATCTCTGGCGCGATCTTGTATATGTCAAGCCCAGGTAAGGTTCTTCGCGTTGCATCGAATTAATCCACATGCTCCGCCGCTTGTGCGGGCCCCCGTCAATTCCTTTGAGTTTTAGCCTTGCGGCCGTACTCCCCAGGCGGGGCGCTTAATGCGTTAGCTACGGCACGGATCCCGTGGAAGGAAACCCACACCTAGCGCCCACCGTTTACGGCATGGACTACCAGGGTATCTAATCCTGTTCGCTCCCCATGCTTTCGCTCCTCAGCGTCAGTTACTGCCCAGAGACCCGCCTTCGCCACCGGTGTTCCTCCTGATATCTGCGCATTTCACCGCTACACCAGGAATTCCAGTCTCCCCTACAGTACTCAAGTTATGCCCGTATCGCCTGCACGCCCGGAGTTAAGCCCCGGAATTTCACAGACGACGCGACAAACCACCTACGAGCTCTTTACGCCCAGTAATTCCGGACAACGCTCGCACCCTACGTATTACCGCGGCTGCTGGCACGTAGTTAGCCGGTGCTTCTTCTCCATCTACCGTCAGAAACCCTTCGTCGATGGTGAAAGGAGTTTACAACCCGAAGGCCGTCATCCCCCACGCGGCGTCGCTGCATCAGGCTTCCGCCCATTGTGCAATATTCCCCACTGCTGCCTCCCGTAGGAGTCTGGGCCGTGTCTCAGTCCCAATGTGGCCGTCCACCCTCTCAGGCCGGCTACCCGTCGCCGCCTTGGTAGGCCATTACCCCACCAACAAGCTGATAGGCCGCGGGCCCATCCCACACCGAAAAAACTTTCCACCACACCCTCACGGTGCGGTCCTATCCGGTATTAGACCCAGTTTCCCAGGCTTATCCCGAAGTGCAGGGCAGGTCACCCACGTGTTACTCACCCGTTCGCCACTCGTGTACCCCAGCAAGCTGGAGCCTTACCGTTCGACTTGCATGTGTTAAGCACGCCGCCAGCGTTCGTCCTGAGCCAGGATCAAACCCTCCATCAAAAACCCTTCAAATCAGAAGAATCAAAAAACAATGAAAGGCCCAAAAACCTGACAAAAACAGACAAACAACCACCACACACCACAAACAGTGCGCGGCCTGGCCGTTATCCAAAAATAAAACATTCTCCCCTTCGAACCGACGAGGCCAAAAAAGAAGAGAACAACCATGATCTTTCCCACAAATGAAAAAA
>NZ_KV836061.1:149069-149302 GCF_001838215.1 Corynebacterium sp. HMSC061H03 | reverse complement strand
GGAAAAGACACACTTTTCTTTACTTAACCCGTCGCCTCGATTCTTAAAAAAACAAAAACTCCCCAGCCGACTGACTGGGGAGTAACTTTGTACCCCGTACGGGATTTGAACCCGTGTTACCGCCGTGAGAGGGCGGCGTCCTAGGCCGCTAGACGAACGGGGCTTAGAACTGAATCCAACTCAACTGAATGAGCGAATTCCGCTGGCCTACCAGGACTCGAACCTAGAATGAC